>NZ_JBYIRL010000016.1:0-175106 GCF_057708125.1 Actinacidiphila sp. bgisy145 | reverse complement strand
CCCCCCCCCCCCCCCCCCCCCCCCCCCCCCCCCCCCCCCCCCCCCCGCACCGTCACCCCGCGCCCGGCCCGTCCCACAGTCGCACCTCGTACGCGCCCACCAGCGCGGCCACCCGCGCCGCGAACTCGCGCCCGGGCAGCGGGTCGAGGCGCCGGCCGTCCCGCAGCCGCGGCGCGACCAGGCCGCCCGCCGCCTCCCGCGCCCCGACCACCACCTGGTACGGCACCAGGCGCGCCCGGCGCACCCGCGCACCGAGACTGCCCTGCTCCGGGTCCGACACCTCCGCCCGCAACCCGAGCCCGGCGCAGCGCGCGGCGAACTCAGCGGCGGCACCGGCCTGTTCGGGCCCCACCGGCAGCACCGCGACCTGGAGCGGCGCCAGCCAGGCCGGGAACGCCCCGCCGTGCACCTCCACCAGCTGCGCCACCGCGCGCTCCACGCTCCCGACGACGCTGCGGTGCACCATCACCGGCCGGTGCCTCGCGCCGTCCGCGCCCACGTAGCCCAGGTCGAACCGCTCGGGCTGGTGGAAGTCGACCTGCACGGTGGACAGGGTCGACTCCCGCCCGGCGTGGTCGGCGACCTGCACGTCGATCTTCGGGCCGTAGAACGCGGCCTCGCCCCGCTCGGCCTCGTACGGCAGGCCGAGCCGGGCCAGGACACCGACCAGCGCGTCGGTGGCGCGCTGCCACATCTCAGGCGCGGCCGCGTACTTGCCGCCCGGCCCCGGCAGCGACAGCCGGTAGCGCGCGGCACGCAGGCCCATCGCGGCGTACGCGGACGCGATCAGCTCCAGCGCGGCCGCGGCCTCCTGCTCCACCTGCCCGGGGGTGCAGAAGATGTGCGCGTCATTGAGCTGGATCGCCCGCACCCGGGTCAGCCCGCCGAGCACGCCCGACAGCTCGGCGCGGAACATCCCGCCCAGTTCGGCCATGCGCAGCGGCAGTTCGCGGTAGCTGCGGGACCGCGAGCGGTAGAGCAGCGCGTGGTGCGGGCACAGGCTCGGGCGCAGCACCATCTGCTCGCCGCCGACGTCCATCGGCGGGAACATGTCGTCGCGGTAGTGGGCCCAGTGCCCGGAGACCTCGTACAGCTCGCGCTTGCCGAGCACCGGCGAGTACACGTGCCGGTAGCCCGCCGCGCGCTCCCGCCCGCGGATGTACTCCTCCAGCGCGTGCCGCACCGCGGCGCCGTCGGGCAGCCAGTACGGCAGTCCCGCGCCGATCAGCGGGTCGCTGCCGAACAGGCCCAGTTCGCGGCCGAGTTCGCGGTGGTCGTGCACGGCTTCGTGCGAGGCTTGGTGCGAGGCCTCGTCCACAACTTCGTCCATGGTGTGCCGCCTTCCTGCGGTGGTGGGGTCGGCGGGGCGGCCCACCACGACAGCACGAAGCCCCGGGGCGGCTGCCCCGGGGCTTCGGACTGACAGACATCGATCAGCGCGCCGGGACACTCTCCGGCGTCGTCGTGGCGTTGATCGCGGCGCGCTTCATACCGGGGAACGTAACAGGCCCGCCGCACCGGCCGCCAACGCTTTTCCGCCGGCGGTCACGGCCACGGTGCCGCTCCCGTGCGTCGCGCGGTACGGTCCCCGGGTGAGGACGGCCCCGCGTGGCTCTTCGGTCCCCCGCCGGCCCCGTACGAGCCGAGCCGCCGTCAGACGGTCTGCGGCGCGCCCTTCGCGATCAGGTCGAGGACGCCCGGGAACTCCCGCTCCAGTTCGGCGCGGCGCAGGACCGGGAACCGGTAGGCGCCCTCGGCCTGGCAGGTCGTGACGCCCGCGTTCAGCAGCTTGGTCAGGTGGTAGGAGCACGTCGAGGCCGGCAGTGACACCTGCTCCGCGATCTGGCCGGCCGTCCGCAGCTCGCCGTCGAGCAGGAGCCGCACGACCGCCAGCCGGCTCTCGTCGCCCAGCACTGCGAAGAGCCGGGCCAGGTCCGGCAGGGGCATGGGCGGTGACATGCGGGGTCTGCGCTGCATGGAGCCCATGGTAGCGTCGCAACCACATTTCCACACTCTTGGAAATGTGGTTGATGCGGCCCGGCATCGGGACACGCGAGGAGAGCCATGAGTGACGCCGACCGGATTCAGTACCTGTGCGACCGACTGGAGATCCAGGACAAGGTCGCCCTCTACGGACTGGGGCAGGACCTGCACCAGGCCGACAGCGGGGACGCGGACGTCCTCGCGCAGTGGGGTCAGCTCTTCACCCCCGACGCCGAGATCGACGCGACCGCTGCCGGGGGCCGGGTCTTCGACCTCGCCGGCTACGCGGAGCTGATGCGCGGCAAGGGCCTCGTCGGCGGCAAGGAGGGCCTGGGGCTCTCCTTCGACGTCTGGCAGCACATCGAAGGGCACGCCACCGTCACCATCGACGGCGACACCGCGCACTCGATCGCCCCGCACTGGCACACGCACGTGAGCCGCGACGGCAGGAGCAACACCCACGCGGTGGGCTACTGGCACGACGACTGGGTCCGCACCCCCGACGGATGGCGGATTCGGCTGCGCCGCGTCGAGCACCTGTACTTCCAGACGTTCCCGGTCGTCCCGACCCCGCCGATGGTGGCCGGAGTCGACCCGGTCTGACACCGCCCGGGCATCAGGCCGCGCCCGCGCGCCGAACCGGCCCCGCCCCGGCGGTCGGCGCGCCGCGCGCCTACCGCAGCAGGCCCTCGTAGTGGCGCTGCTGCAACTGGCTCTCGATCTGCTTCACCGTCTCCGTGCCCACCCCGACGATGATCAGGATGCTGGTCCCGCCGAACGGGAAGTCCTGGCTCGCCCCGGTCACGGCCAGCGCGACGGTGGGCAGCAGGGCGATCAGCGCCAGGTACAGCGCGCCCGGCCAGGTGATCCGGTTGAGCACGTAGCTCAGATACCGCGCGGTCGCCCGCCCGGACCTGATCCCCGGTACGAAGCCCCCGTACTGCTTCATGGTGTCCGCGACCTCGTCCGTGTCGAAGCTGATCGCGACGTAGAAGAACGCGAAGAACACGATGAGCACGGCGTACACGACGACGTAGACGGGATGGTCGCCCCTGGTCAGATTCACGCTGACCCAGGTCTTCCACCCGGCGTCGCCGCCCGCGAACTGCGCGGCCAGCGCCGGGAGGTAGAGCAGCGAGGAGGCGAAGATGACCGGGATCACGCCCGCCTGGTTCAGCTTCAGCGGGATGTACGTGGAGGTGCCGCCGTACGACCGGCGGCCGATGCTGCGCTTGGCGTACTGTACCGGGACACGGCGCTGGGCCTGCTCCACGAACACCACGAACCCGACGACGGCCAGCGCCACGGCGAGCACCCCGCCGAACTCGATCCAGCCGCCCGCCAGGGAGCCCTGCTTCCTGATCGCCCACAGCGCGGACGGGGTGGTGGAGGCGATCGAGACGAACATCAGGATCGACATGCCGTTCCCGATACCGCGGTCGGTGACCAGCTCGCCGAGCCACATGACCACGCCGGTGCCGGCCGTCAGGCAGACGACCATCGTCACCGTGGTGAAGACCGACTGGTCCGGGACGATGCCGCCGGAGACCGTGCAGGTGGAGAAGAGGCCGCCGCCGCGGGCGGTGGCCACCAGGCCGGTGCTCTGGAGGAGGGCGAGCGCCACCGTCAGGTACCGGGTGTACTGCGTGATCCTCGCCGTCCCGGCCTGCCCCTCCTTCTTGAGTGCCTCCAGCCGCGGGACGACCACGGTCAGCAGTTGCAGGATGATGCTGGCGGTGATGTACGGGAGGATGCCGAGCGCGAAGACGGTGATCTGGAGCAGCGCGCCGCCACTGAAGAGGTTGACCAACCCGAACAGCCCCTGGCTGCCCGAGGTCTGGTCCAGGCACTGCCGGATCGCCCGGTAGTCGACGCCGGGGATCGGGATGTGGGTGCCCAGCCGGTACACCACGACGACGCCGAGCGTGAAGAGCAGCTTCCTGCGCAGGTCGGGCGTGGTGAATGCACGGGCGAACGCGGCGAACACGGTACCTCCGGCGATCCTGGGCGCGCGCGGGCGCCGTCGCGGGTCGGGACTGTCGGCAAAGGGGACTGTCGGCAAAGGGGAGCGGGACTGGCGTTCGGGCGCCGGCCCAGGTCGGATCAGGAGACCAGCGCGGTGCCGAGGTTCTCGGCGGCGAGGTAGCCGCAGAGCAGGGGATGGCGGCCGGCCACCGCGATGTCCCGCCAGTAGCGCTGCAAGGCGTTCGTCTCCCGGAAACCGGCGGCGCCGTGCAGGTCCAGCATGAGTTCCACGGCGTCCCGGCAGTCCTTGGCGGCATCCGCCATCCCCGCGCGCAGCCGCGCGCCCGCCGCCTCGTCCAGGTCCTCCCGCGTACTGTCCTGAGCGGTCGTCAGCGCGGTGCGCTCGGCCCGCTCCACCAGCCAGGCGGCCCTGGCCAGCCAGTGCCGGGCCCCGGGCGAGTCGCCCATGCCGGCGTAGCCCGTCATGTAGGGCTTGCGGCCGGACCGGAACATCTCCTCCACCGTGTCGAGCGCGCCCCGCGCGCCGCCCACCACCGGTGCGAGCAGGCACAGCGCGAAGAACAGCTGGTCCTGGCGCCGGGGCGGGCCGCCGGGTGCGATGCGGTGCGCGGGTATCAGCAGACCGTCGGCGACGAGACGCTGGCTGCCGGTGCCGCGCATGCCCGCCATGTGCCAGTTGCGTTCGACGCGCAGGTCCCCGAGGGGCACGGCTGCGACGTGGTACGTGTCGTCGACCATCACCGCGAGGTTCGCCCACGCGGCCGCCTCGCACCCGGAGACGTTGTCCCACTGGCCGCTGACCCGTACCCCGCCGGCCTCCCGCACCCCGCGGCCGGACGGGTGGCCGGAGCCGCAGGCAAGGGAGTCCGGGTCGCCGAAGACCTCCTTGTGGGCGTCGGCGCCCAGACCCTGGGCGAGGAGCGTCTTGGCCGTGGCGGACGTGGCCGCGACCCATGCGGCCGACGGGCAGCCGCGCCCCAGTTCGGCGAGACGGCGCACCGCCGCCGGCGCGTCGGCCCACTCCCCGCCGTACTCGAGGGGCGTGCGCAGCGCCAGCGCCCCGCTGTCCCGCAGGACGTCGAGGCTCGCCGCCGCCGGCCGGCCGAGCTGCTCGGTCTCCTCGGCGTTGAGCCGCAGGATCTGCCCGGAGGGGGTGAGCGGTGAACTGTTCATCATGGAAACGCGATCCCATCTGTGGTGGACGTGCGGGTACCGACGACGGCCGGCCGCCTGTGCGGGGGAAGCCGTCGCGCGTGAAGGGGTGCGGGAGTTACGGAGTCGGTTCGTCCGCGGGCCGCTCCGGGCCGCCGGACGAGCGCAGCGGCACCTCCTTGATGAAGAGGGTCACCAGGAGGGCGAGCAGCGCGATCGGGGCGACGTACAGGAAGACGTCCCCGATGCCGTGGCCGTAGGCGCCCTCCAGCCAGTCGCGGACGGCGTGCGGCAGCGCGGCGGGGTCGGGCAGTTCGCCGCCACCGGACGCCTTCGCGGCCGCGGCCCGGTCCTGCGGGCCGAGCCGGCCGATGGTGCCGGCGGCGTGGTCGCCGATCCTGGTGGTGAGCACCGAGCCGAGCACCGAGACGCCCACCGCGCCGCCGAGCGAGCGGAAGAAGGCCACGGTGGACGACGCCGCGCCGAGGTCGTCGGCGGACACCTGGTTCTGCGTGCACAGCACCAGGTTCTGGAGGGTCGTACCGACGCCGAGCCCCATCAGCGCCATGCCGCCGGCGACGTACGCGTACGGGGTGTCGTACCGCAGCGCGCCCAGCAGGGACACGCCCGCCGTCAGCAGGACGCCGCCCGTCACCAGCCAGGCCTTCCAGCGGCCGGTGCGGCTGATGAACCGTCCGGAGACGGTGGAGGAGACGAACAGGCCGGCGATGAACGGGATCGTCATCAGGCCCGACATGGTCGGTGTCGCACCGCGGGCGAGCTGGAAGTACTGGCTGAAGAACACGGTGCCCGCGAACAGCGCGACGCCGACGAAGAGCGAGGCGCCGGACGCCAGCGCGACGGTGCGGTTGCGGAACAGGCGCAGCGGGACGACCGGTTCGGCGGCCTTCGTCTCGACGAACAGGAAGACGAGCGTCAGTACGGCCGACGCGCCCACCAGCGCGCAGGTCTGCCAGGACAGCCAGGCGTACCTGTCGCCGGCGAAGGTGACCCAGATGAGCAGCGCGCACACGGCGGCGGTGACGAAGAAGGCGCCGGCCCAGTCGACGGTGGCCTTCCGCCGGGGCACCGGCAGGTTGAGCGTGCGCTGGAGCACGACCAGCGCGATGACGGCGAAGGGCACGCCGACGAACAGGCACCAGCGCCAGCCGAGCCAGGAGGTGTCGGTGATGACGCCGCCGATCAGCGGGCCGCCCACGGTGGCGACGGCGAAGGTCGCGCCCAGGTAGCCGGAGTAACGGCCGCGCTCGCGCGGGGAGATCATCGCGGCGAGCACGATCTGCCCGAGGGCCGACAGCCCGCCGACCCCCAGGCCCTGGACGACCCGCGCGGTGATCAGCGTGGTGGGGTTCTGCGCGAGGCCGGCGATCAGGGAGCCGGCCACGAAGACGACCAGCGAGGACTGGACCAGGACCTTCTTGCTGAACTGGTCGGCGAGCTTGCCCCACAGGGGCGTGGAGGCGGTCACGGCGAGGAGCGAGGACGTGACGACCCAGGTGTAGGCGCTCTGGCCGCCGCCGATGTCGCCGATGATCCGCGGCAGCGCGTTGGTGACGACGGTCTCCGACAGGATGGCGCAGAACAGGCCGAGCAGCAGTCCGGACAGGGCGCGCATGATCTGCGGATGGGTCATCGGCTCAGGCGCGCCCCCGTCCTTGCGAGGGGTGCGCGAGGGCACACCTGTTTCAGGCAGGGTGGGCATGGGTTTCCTCACGTGGTGGGCAGCCCGGGTCGAGCGCGGCGCGTCGGGTCGCGCCGAACGCCCTTGCCCGGGGCTCGCCCAGTCACCCTACCAAGAAAATGAGGCAGAACGTTCTGTCTCTTAAAAACGGTACGAGGAAGCCCTGCCCACGAGCGGTGTTGCGGCTCCCGCTCGCGCGAGCGGCACGTCAGCGCGCATGCGCCAGGGAGTCGGCGACCTCGTCGGCGGTCGCGATCCGGTGGGCGTAGCGCGGCCAGTTGAGCTCGATCGTCGCGCGCTGCATCGCTCGCGTGAACGTGGCCACCGCGTCGGACACGAAGGTCACGTGGTAGCCCTTCTCGACGGCGTCGCGGCCGGTGGAGTCCACGCAGGTGTTGGTGGTCAGGCCGCAGAGGATCAGGTGGTCGATGTCGCGCTGGCGGAGCTGCGTGTCCATGTCCGTGCCGTGCAGCGCGTCGAAGGTCTTGTGCGGGGTGACCACGACCTCGCCGTCGACGGGTGTGAAGTCGGGGTGGAACTCGGCGCCCCAGCTCCCGGCCTGGAAGAGCTGGGCGTGGGCCATGCCGTCGTGGCTGGGGGTGCGGTGGTGCCAGGGGCCGTAGTCCCACGGCTGGGTCACCATCGGCGCGTGCAGCACCTGGACGCCGGCGGCGCGCGCCGCCTCCAGGGTCCGCTTCATGTTCGGCACCGTGCCGACCTCCTCGCAGACCTCGCGCAGCCCCGGCCACGCCTTGCCGTGCTCGGAGATGAAGTCGTTGGTGGCGTCGACGAGGACGAGGGCGGTGCGTGCGCGGGTGTACATGGTCTTCCTTCTGCTTGCGTCGGTCCGGGGCGCCGGTGGCCCGGCGAATTAGCTCGTACGGTCATACTAGCAACGCTGCTCGCTCGTACGTACGTACGTCCTGGTAGCGTGGGGGAGAGACGAGGAGGGTGTGATGGGGCGGCGGACGGACACGCGGGACCGCATCATCCGCGCGTCGATGCGGGCCATGCGCGAACAGGGGTACGGCGCGACCGCCATCAGCGACATCGTGAACGCGTCGGGGGCCCCGCGCGGGTCCGTGACCTTCCACTTCCGCGGCGGCAAGGACGAGATCGCCGCCGAGGTGGTCGCCCTGCGGACCGCTCAGCTGCTGGAGCGGATCGAGGCGACCGCGGCCGGCGCCGGCTCGGCCGCGGACTTCGTGGCGGCGTGCGTCGACGCGGTCGCCGCGGAGTTCGCCGGGTCCGGCTTCACCGCCGGGTGCCCGGTCGTGCCCATCTGCATCGAGCGCTCCACCCGGGTGCCCGAACTCCGGGACGCGGGAGCCGACTTCTTCCGGGCGTGGCGGGGGTCACTGGCCCGTCACCTCGCCGCGCGCGGGATCGACGCCTCGCGCGCCGACCGCGTGGCCACGCTCGCCGTCAGCGCGGTCGAAGGGGCCCTCGTCATCAGCCGCGCCGAGCAGAGCGTGGACGCCCTCCTCGCCGTTCGCGACGAACTGCGGCTGCTGCTCGCCTGAGGCCGTGTCAGCGGCGGTCAGCCGGCCGGGCGGTGGAGGATCGCCTGGCAGCCGCGCAGGAAGGAGCCGGCCGCGCCCGCGGGGTCGCCGAGGTATCCGGAGACCATGGCGCCGTCGCGCAGCACCATCAGGTCCTCCGCGGCGGCGGCCTGCTCCGCCAGCCCGAGCGGCGCGATGAGCTGCTCGAAGGTCTTCGTGTACCAGGCCCGGTGCGCCTGGACGACCTGGCGTACGGCGCCGGCCGGATCGGGGTACTCCGCGGCCGCGTTGATGAAGGCGCAGCCGCGGAAGCCCGGGCTGCACGCCATGGCGCCGATCGCCTCCGCGATCAGCCGCAGCGCCGTGTCGATGTCGCCGCCGGCCCGGGCGATCACCGCGTCGATGGCCTCGCGCTCCAGTGCGGCGCGCCCCTCCAGATAGGCCACCACGAGGTCGTCCTTCGTCCTGAAGTGGCGGTAGAAGGTCACCTTCGTGGTGCCGACCCGCTCGATGATCCGGTCCGCGCTCACCGCCCGCAGGCCGTGTGCGTAGAAGAGTTCGGTGGCCGCGTTGATCAGGCGTTCTCGTACCGGCACGTTCACATCGCTCATGGTACGGGCTCCTCTCGCCTTGCCCCGGGCGGTTCCGTGTGGCACTGTGTCCCTCGTCGGTAGAGTTACTAGTTAGTCTACCTGGCGGAGGGGCGGAAGCCCATGGCATCGGCGCGGTCGCAGGGGACGACTCTCCCGCGCCGAGGGATCACCCCCTCCACCCACGCCTCGCTTGAGAAGGGCCCCACCATGCGTATCCGTCTCTCCCGCCGTACCGCACTCGCCGGCGCCGGTGCCGCCGCCGCTGCCGCGCTGATCGGCGCGACCCTGCTGCCCGGCGTCGCCGACGCCGCCGACCACGGCGCCGGCCCGCGCGCCCAGCAGCCCAAGCCGACCGTCGTCCTGGTGCACGGGGCGTGGGCCGACTCGTCCAGCTGGTCGTCGGTCATGACCGAACTGCGCCACGACGGCTATCCGGTCCGCGCCATCGCCAACCCCCTCCAGGGGCTGACCGGCGACTCGGCGTACGTCTCCAGCTACCTGTCCACCATCAAGGGCCCGGTCGTCCTGGTCGGCCACTCCTACGGGGGCGCGGTGATCACCAACGCCGCCGCCTCGGACCCCGAGGTCAAGTCCCTCGTCTACATCGCGGGCTTCATCCCCGAGAAGGGCGAGACGGTCGGCGACCTCGCCGCCAGGACCACGCCGTCACTGCCGCTGATCTCGACCCAGGTCCCGGGCGGCACCGAGGTGTCCATCGACCCGGCGCACTTCCGGCAGTTCTTCGCGGGCGACGTGGACCCGGACACCGCCGCCGACCTGGCCGCGGCCCAGCGCCCGGCCAACACCAGGGCGGTCACCGACCCCAGCGCCGAAGAGGCCTTCCGCACCATCCCCTCCTGGGACCTGGTCACCCTCGAGGATCACGCGATCGCCCCGGACGTCCAGCGCTTCATGGCCGCACGCGCGCACGCGCACGTCAGCGAGGTGAAGGCATCCCACGCGGTCATGGTCAGCCGGCCCGCAGCCGTCACCAAGATCATCGAGCAGGCCGCGCGCTGAGCCCGCTCGATCCCGGCGCGGTCCCGACCGGACCGTCGCCCGCCTTCCCGCACCACCCCACCGAGACACCATCGAGGAGAACCTGATCATGAGTCAGTCACTGGACGTCCTGTACGTCGCCGTCGCCACCGCGGAGAACGGCCGGGACGGCCGCGTCGCCACCGACGACGGCAAGCTGGACGTCGTCGTCAACATGCCCCAGGCGATGGGCGGCAGCGGCGCCGGCACCAACCCCGAGCAGCTCTTCGCGGCCGGCTACAGCGCCTGCTTCCAGGGCGCGCTCGGCCTCGTCGCCCGGCAGGCCGGCGTCAGCATCACCGGCTCGCTGGTGACCGCGCGCGTCAGCATCGGCAAGACCCACGACGGCGGCCTCGGCCTGGCCGTCGAGATGCAGGTGTCGCTGCCGGGCGTGGACCCGGCCGTCGCGGGCGGACTGGTGGAGAAGGCACACCAGGTGTGCCCGTACTCCAACGCCACGCGCGGCAACATCGACGTGGCGCTGAGCCTCGTCTGACGGCCGACCGGCCGACCGGCCGACCGGCGGGGCGACAGGCAGGGACCGTGCCCGGGGGAGCGGCCCCTGCCAGCCCCTATCATTGACGGGTGGTGAAGGAAACCGACCCCGCGACGACCGGCGCCCCCGTGAGCAGCCGCGGCGCCATCCTGGACGCCGCACGGGTCCTCGTCACCAGCCGCGGGTACGACGGCATGTCGATCTCGGACCTGACCGCCCGGTCCGGGCTGCCGGCCAGTTCGATCTACTACCACTTCGGGAACAAGCTCGGCGTCCTCGCGGCCCTGCTGGAACGCACCTTCGACGAACTGCACGCCGCATTCCCGAACCCCTCGTCCTACGACGGCCACGAACCGCTCGAACGCTTCGAGAAGTGGGTCACCGCGGCCTGTGCCTCCCTCGACGAGCGGCCGGAGTACCTGCGCATCCTGCTGGCCATCAGCGTCGGCCCGCACAAGGACGCGGAGTCGGTGCTGACCACGGTGCGGCGCATCCGCGCCTACGCCCGCGCCTCGTGGGTGGAAGCCCTCACGCCCGTGCTCGCGCCGGACGGCAAGGAGGCCGACGCGGCGCTCGTGGACCGGATCGCCGTGCTCGGCCAGGCCATGATCGACGGGCTCGCGGTGACCAACAGCTTCGACGGCGCCGCCTACAGCGCGCAGGTCGGCGGCATCGTCGCCCTGGTCCGCGGCCTCGCGGAGCAGCGGGGCCGCGGACCGGCGCACGTCTCCTGACGGCGCACGCCTCCTGACGGCGCGGGCCGGACCGGGGCGTCAGAACCCGGTCGACGTCGAAGTCGAAGGCGACGAGGCAGGCGCGGCGGCAGCGGCGAGGTCGAGGGCGATGTCGGTGATCATGTCCTCCTGCCCGCCCACCAGTTGGCGCCGCCCGACCTCGACGAGGATGGCCCGGGTGTCGACGCCGTAGCGCCGGGACGCGGCCTCGGCGTGCCG
Organism: Actinacidiphila sp. bgisy145; assembly: GCF_057708125.1. NCBI lineage: Bacteria > Bacillati > Actinomycetota > Actinomycetes > Kitasatosporales > Streptomycetaceae > Actinacidiphila > Actinacidiphila sp. bgisy145. Next base: position 163,701 of record NZ_JBYIRL010000016.1, on the reverse strand, counting down.
CAGGAAGCTGGAGTACACCCCGGCGTAGCCGAGGGTGAGCGTCTCGCGGTCCACCCGCACCTCCCGGTCCTGGAGCGGGCGCACCAGGTCGTCGGCGGCGTCCATCAGCGGGAAGAGGTCACAGGCGTGGTCCAGGCCCATCAGGTCGGCGACGGCCACGAACGCCTCCAGCGGGCAGTTGCCGGCCCCCGCGCCCTGCCCCGCCAGCGACGCGTCGATCCGCACCGCGCCGTTCTCGACGGCGACGACGGAATTGGCCACGCCGAGACCGAGGTTGTGGTGGGCGTGGATGCCCAACTCGGTGGCCGGGTCGAGGACGTCGCGGTAGGCGCGGAAGCGGTCGCGCACCCCGTCCATGGTCAGGCGCCCGCCGGAGTCGGTGACGTAGACGCATCCGGCGCCGTAGGACTCCATCAGCTTTGCCTGGCGGGCGAGTTCGGCTGGATCGGCCATGTGGGACATCATCAGGAAGCCGGCCACGTCCATGCCCGACTCGCGGGCGGCGGCGATGTGCTGGGCGGAGATGTCGGCCTCGGTGCAGTGGGTGGCCACCCGCACCGACCGGATGCCCAGCGCGTGGGCCTGCTTCAGGTCGCGCAGGGTGCCGATGCCGGGCAGGAGCAGCGTGGTGGGCACCGCGCGGGTCACGGCGCCGCAGACGGCCTCGATCCACTCCCAGTCGGTGTGGGCACCGATGCCGTAGGTGATGCTGGAGCCGGACAGGCCGTCGCCGTGGGCGATCTCGATCGCGGCGACCCCGGCGGCGTCCAGGGCGGTGGCGATGGTGCGGGCCTGGTCCACGGTGTAGCGGTGCCGGACGGCGTGCATGCCGTCCCTGAGGGTCACGTCCTGCACGTACAGCGACGTCATCGGGTCGCCGCCTTTCCGGAGCGGTGCGCGGCCAGGCGCTCGGCGGTGCGCAGCGCGGCCGAGGTCATGATGTCGAGGTTGCCGGCGTAGGCGGGCAGGTAGTGGGCGGCGCCCTCCACTTCGAGGAACACCGACACCTTCGCGGCCTGCCCCGAGCGCATGGCGGCCGGCAGCAGCGAGCGCAGCGGGTCGTCGCCGGGCACCCGGTCGAACTGCACCTTCTGCTTCAGCCGGTAGCCCGGTACGTAGGTCCGGACGCGCTCGGCCATCTCCTGCACCGACGCGGTGACCGCGGCGTCGTCGCAGTCGCCGACCAGGCAGTGCACGGTGTCGCGCATGATCAGCGGGGGGTCGGCCGGATTGAGCACGATGACCGCCTTGCCGCGCGCGGCGCCGCCGACCTTCTCCACGGCCGAGGCGGTGGTCTCGGTGAACTCGTCGATGTTGGCCCGGGTGCCGGGGCCGGCCGAGCGGGAGGCGATCGAGGCGACGATCTCGCCGTAGTGCACCGGCGTGACGGCGGCGACCGCGGCGACGACGGGGATGGTGGCCTGGCCGCCGCAGGTGACCATGTTGACGTTGCCGGCGTCCAGGTGCGCCTCGCCGTTGACCGGTGGCACCACGTACGGGCCGAGCGCGGCGGGGGTGAGGTCGACGACCGTACGCCCCAGCGCGCGCAGCACCCGGTCGTGGCGCCGGTGGGCGCCGGCGGAGGTGGCGTCGAAGACGAGGGACACGTCCGCGAACTCGTCCATGGCCACCAGCCCGTCGACGCCCTCGTGGGTGGTGGCGACCTTCAGCCGGCGGGCGCGGGCCAGGCCGTCGGACGCGGGGTCGATGCCGGCCATGGCGGCGATCTCCAGGGTCTTTGACAGCCGCAGGATCTTGATCATCAGGTCGGTGCCGATGTTGCCGGACCCGATGACGGCGACCTTCGCCGTCATGCGCCGGCTCCTTGCGGGGCGGCGGTCGCGAACTCGGCGCCTACCGTGCCGAGGCCGTCGATGCGGGCGCTGAACGTGTCGCCCTCGGCGGCGGCCACCATCGGGCCCAGCGCGCCGGTCAGGACGATCTCGCCGGCCCGCAGCGGGTCGCCGAGCCGGCTGAGGGTGGCGGCGAGCCAGAGGGCGGCGGTCAGCGGGCTGCCCAGGCAGTCGGCGCCGGTGCCCTGGGAGGCCGTCTCGCCGTTCTTCGCCAGGGTCATCCGCGCGGCGCGCAGGTCGACCCGGTCGAGCGGCACCGGTGTGCCGCCCAGGACGAACAGGCCGCAGGAGGCGTTGTCGGCCACGGTGTCCACGAGGGTGATGTCCCAGCCGGCGATACGGCTGTCGACGATCTCCAGCGCGGGCAGCGCGAACGCGGTGGCCCGCAGCAGGTCGGCCGCGGTCGGCTCCCGGTGCGGCAGGTCGGCGCCCAGCACCAGCGCGACTTCCGCCTCCACCTTGGGCTGGAGCAGCCGCCCGGCGGCGACCGGCTGTCCCTCGGGCACCGCCATGTCGGTGAAGAGCACGCCGAAGTCGGGCTGGTCGACGCCGAGTTGGCGCTGTACGGCGGGCGAGGTCAGGCCGATCTTGCGGCCCACCGGCCGCCGCCCCTCGGCCACGGCGCGGGCGACGTGCCGGCGCTGTACGGCGTAGGCGGCCTCGAGGTCCGCGGGCGGCAGGAGCGAGCGCACCGGGGGGCAGGGCGTTCCGGTACGGGCGGCTTCCGCCAGCACGGCGGCCGCCTCGGCCACACCGTCGGGGCCGGGGGCGGTCATGGCCGTCCGCCGTTGACGGCGGGGCGGCGGTGCGGGGCAGGCATCAAGGGTTCCTCCGGGAAGGGGAGTCGCGGGACCGGCGCTGGGGTGGCCGACCGCCGGGGCGTTTCCCAGGTATAGGAGGAGGCTTTCGGGACCGGCAAAATATGTTCCATGACACGGAACAGCAGCCAGGGGAACATGCTCGACAAGGCGGCGGCCGTCCTGGAGTGCTTCCAGCCGGACGGCGGCGCGTTCCGTCTCACGGACATCGCCGCCCGCACCGGGCTGGCCAAGACGACCGCGTTCCGGCTCTGCGCGGACCTGGTGCGCCTCGGCCTGCTCGACCGGGACGGCGACGGCTACCGGCTCGGCGGCAAGCTGTTCGAGCTGGGCTCACTGGTGCCGCGCCGCTTCCACCTGCGCGAGGTGGCGCTGCCCTTCCTCCAGGACCTGTTCGAGGCCACGCACGAGACCGTGCACCTCGGCATCCGGGAGGGGTGGGAGGTGGTCTATGTGGAGCGCATCCACGGTCACCGGGCGCCGGTGCTGCCCTCCCGGATCGGCGGCCGGCTGCCGCTGACGTGCACCGGGGTCGGCAAGGCGCTGCTGGCGTTCGCCGGCGAGGAGCTGATCGAGGAGGTGCTGGCGGCGCCCCTGCCCCGGCTGACCCCGCACTCGGTCACCGACCCGGCGCGGCTGCGCACCCTCGTCGGCCAGATCCGGGCGGCCGGCCTCGCCCACGAGGAGCAGGAGGCCGCTGTCGGCGTGTGCTGCATCGCCTCGCCGGTCTTCGACGGGGCGACCGCCGTCGCCGCGCTGTCGGTGGCCGTGCCCCGCGCCCGCTTCCGCTCGGCCCGACTGGCGCCAGCGGTTCGGACCGCGGCCCTCGGGCTGTCCCGCGCGCTGCGTTCGGGCAGGTGAGGAGGTGGTGACGAGGTGACGGCCGCCCGCGGCCCAGCGGTTCAGGCGCCGCGGACCCGCAGCAGGCCGTCGACGCCGTCGAGGAAGGTCTCGGAGATCAGCTGGGGGTCGAAGAGGCAGCCGGCGGCCATCGCCCCGTCGCGGAGCATCACCAGGTGCCGCCCGGCGGCGTCGGCGGGGCCCTCGCCCGCCTGCGCGATCAGGTCGGTGAGGGTCTGGAGGAACCAGTCCCGGTGGGCCATGACGGCCTGGTGGATCGGGTGGGACGGGTCGGGGTACTCGGCGACGGCGTTGAGGAAGGCGCAGCCGCGGAACCCGGGGGAGCGGATGCCGTCGGTGATGGACCGGGCGACGGCCCGGATCTGCTCGCGCGGCGACGGGCTGCTCCCGACGGCCTCGGCGACCTGCGCCCGGATGCCCTGGTCGGCCTGGGCGAGGTAGGCCAGGACGAGTTCCTCCTTGCCCGGGAAGTGCCGGTACAAGGTGGCCCGGGTGACCTTGGCCTCCGCGACGATCCGGTCCACGCCGACGGAGTGGATTCCCTCGGTGTAGAAGATCCGCGTGGCCGTGTTCAGCAGCCGGGCTCTCGCCTCCGAGGTGCTGCCACCCTCTGTACTCCGACTCATGGTGCCCAGACTAACAAATGGCAGAACGTTCGGTCTCGGCCAGGTCCGCTAGCCAGAGAGAACGTTCTGTCTTGACACCGTGGCCGGGCCGTTGCCATCCTGAGGCACGTCGGGCGGGGCCGCTCCTGCTGGTCAACGCCTCGGCCACATCGTAGAGTGAACGCTACATACAGACGGGTGGTCCGCGCCCGGCGCAGCTCCCGGCGCCGCCCCGTCCGCTCGCAGGCGCACACGACCGTCGCAACGAAGCGAGGTTTGCCTTGAACGTTCCCGAGCCCGGCAGGCGGGCCCACGCCACTGCCTCGACCGGGCCCCCGCTCGTCCTGCTGCACGGCGGCGGACCGGGCGTCGACGCCGACAGCAACTGGGCGGCCGTGCGCACCCGGCTCGCGGCGGACTTCCGCTGCCTGGCCCCCGACCTCCTCGGCTTCGGCACGCGGATCGCCGGCACCGGCGGGCTCGCGGGCCCGCGCGCCTGGGCGGCGGCCAGGGCCCGGCAGATCGTGGACCTCCTCGACCGCCACGGCATCGAACGCGCGCACCTGGTCGGCAACTCCGCCGCGGGCGGCGCCGCCGCGCTGGCCCTGCTGGCCCGGGCACCCGACCGGATCGGGCGCGCGGTGCTGATGGGCGGCGCGGGCACCGGGCCGCTGCCGGCGAAGGTGCCCTTCTACGACGACCCGACCCTGGCGTCCATGCGCGCCACCCTCGGCCGGCTGGTCGCCGACGAGGCCGGCCACGAGGCGCTGCTCGGTGAACTCGCCGTCATCCGGCTGCGGCAGGCACTGCGCCCGGGCGCCGAGCAGGCGTTCCGGTCGATGTTCACCGAGGTCGTGGGCGGCCCGCCGCCCCCCGACCCCGCCACGATCGTCCACCCGGTCCTCGCGCTGCACGGGGAGCGCGACCGCGTCTCGCCGGTCGAGGTCTCCCGGCGCATGGCCGACGCCCTTCCCGACGCCCGGCTGGAGGTCGTGGCCGGCGCGGGGCACTGGATACACGTCGACCGGCCGGACACGTTCCACCGCCTGGTAGGAGAGTTCCTGAGCGCATGACAGAGCCCATCAGCAGCAATACACCGGAGCAGGCCGGGGTGCTGATCGTCGGCGCCGGGCCGGCCGGTCTGACCCTCGCCCTCGACCTGGCCGGGCGCGGCGTGCCCTGCCACGTCGTGGAAGCCACCGAGGAACGCGGCGCCAACCCCCGCTGCAACACCACCTCGGCCCGGTCGATGGAGATCTTCCGGCGGCTCGGCCTCGCGGACGACATCCGGCGGGCCGGCCTGCCCCAGGACCACCCCACGTCGATCCACTACCGGACCACCCTGAACGGCGAGGAGATCTACCGGCTCGACCTGCCCGCATCCCGCGACGTCCTGGACGGGGCGGGCAAGCAGGACTGGCCCACCCCGGAGCCGCAGCACCGCATCTCCCAGCTCTTCCTCGAACCGATCCTGGAGCGGCGCGCGACCGCGCTGCCGGGCGTCACCCTCGAGCGCGGCACCCGGCTGGTCGGGCTGCGTCCGTACGACTCCCACGTCGAAGCGGTCGTGGAGAGCGCCGGCGCGCTGCGCACCCTGCACTGCGCCTACGTGGTCGGCTGCGACGGCGCCCGCAGCACCGTCCGGCGCCAACTGGGCATCCGCTACGAGGGCGTCGACGCGATCCAGCAGTTCGTCTCGACGCTCTACCGCTCGCCCGCCCTCGGGCGGCTGGCCGCGCGGGACCGGGCGTGGACGTACTGGACGTACGGCCGCCGGATCTCCTCGCTGATCGCCATCGACGGCGGCGAACTGTGGCTGCACCACGTCGCCTTCGGCCCCGAGCACGACACCGGGGCCGAGGACCCCGAAGCGCTCCTGCGGGACGCGGTGGGGGAGAGCGTCCCGCACGAGGTGCTGGGCGTGGTGCGATGGACCGGCCGCCGCCTGGTCGCCCAGCGCTACCGGGAGCGGCGGGTGTTCCTGGCCGGGGACGCCGCGCACCTGTGGATACCGGTCGGCGGCTTCGGCATGAACGCCGGCATCCAGGACGCGGCGGCGCTGGGCTGGATGCTCGCCGCCGTCCACCACGGGTGGGCGCCGGCGGAGCTGCTGGACGCCTACGAGCTGGAACGCAAGCCGGTGGGCGAGCAGTTCGCCCGTGCGGTGGGCGCCGCTGCGCACCAGGCGTTCGCGGACTTCCCGCCCGGCATCCACCGGCCCGGCGCCGAAGGCGCGCGGGCCAGGGCCGAGTTCGCGCGCCGGCTCGCGGTCAGCGAGCCGCCCCGGTACTCACCCGACGGCTTCAGCTTCGGCTACCACTACGCGGGCTCGCCCCTGGTGGTCGGCGGCCAACAGCAGCCGGACATCGCCATGGGGACGTACCTGCGGCGGGCGCAGCCCGGCTTCCGGCTGCCGCACGCCTGGCTCGACGACGACCGGTCCGTGCTCGACGTGCTCGGCCCCGGCTTCACCCTGCTGCGCACCGACCCGGGCGTCAGCACGGCGGCCTGGAAGGCGGCGGCCGGCGCGCTGGGCGTGCCCCTTTCGGTGGCCGACCTGCCCGCGGAGCACTCCGACCGCTATCCGGCCGAGCTGCTGCTCGTACGACCCGACAGCCACGTGGCCTGGATGGGCGGGGCGGACGCCGACCCCGGCGCACTGCTGCACACCGCCACCGGGCGGGCCGCCGCCCGCCGGCCGTAGAGACCATCAGGAGAGGGCACATGTCATACGCACTGGGCATCGACGTCGGCGGCACGTTCACCGACGCGGTCGCCTCGGACGGTGCCGGCCGGATCGTGTCGGCCAAGACACCGACGACACCCCCGCACCGCGAGACCGGAGTCATGCGCGCGATCGAGGACATCGCGGGCGAACTCGGCATCGACGTCCGCGAACTGCTCACGCAGACCGACTACATCGCGCACGGCACGACCGCGTCGATCAACGCCCTCGTCCAGGGCCAGGTCGCCGATGTCGGCCTGATCGCCACTAAGGGCCACCGGGACGCGATCTACATCATGAACGCCGAGGGCCGCACCCTCGGCCGCTCGGCCCACGAGGTCCAGGACACCCTGCGGCAGCGCAAGCCCGCCCCGCTGATCCCGAAGTACCGGGCGCTGGAGGTCACCGAGCGGATCGACCACGCCGGCAAGGTCCTGGTCCCGCTGGACGAGGACGAGGTCCGCAGCGTCGCCCGGACCCTGGTGGACCAGGGCGTCGAGGCGATCGCGGTCTGCCTGCTGTGGTCGTTCAAGAACGACGCCCACGAGCGGCGGGTGCGCGAGCTGGTCCACGAGGTCGCCCCGGACCTGTACGTCACGCTCTCCTCGGAGGTCAGCCCCCGCATCCGGGAGTTCTCACGCACCTCCACGACGATCATGAACGCCCAGATCGGACCGCGGCTGCGCACCTATCTCCTCCCGCTCCAGCGGCAGTTGGAGGAGCGCGGGCTCAAAGGGCCGCTGCTGGTCATGCAGAGCGAGGGCGGCACCATCACCGCCGACCGGGCGCCCGAGCACGCCATCACCACCGTCGGGTCGGTACTGTCCGGCGGCGTCATCGGCGGGACGCGGCTGGCCCAGCAGCTCGGGCACCGCAACGTCATCACCACCGACGTCGGCGGCACCACCTTCCTCGCGGGCCTCATCGTCGACGGCGAGCCGGTGATGGCGCCGGGGTCCGTCGTCAACCAGTTCCCGATCAACGCGGCGACCATCCGCGTGCACACCATCGGCTCCGGCGGCGGCGCCCTGGCCTGCGTGGACCGCGGCGGCAACCTGCGGCTGGGACCGCAGAGCGCCGAGGCCGTCCCGGGCCCGGCGTGCTACGGCAACGGCGGCACCCGGCCGACCAACACGGACGCGAACCTGGTCCTGGGCATCCTCGGCCCGGGCGGGCTGCTGGGCGGCCGCAAGCCGCTGCGGACGGACCTGGCCCGCGAGGCGATCCGCGCACACGTCGCCGAACCGCTCGGTCTGACCGTCGAGGAAGCCGCCATCGCCATCCACGAAGTGCAGAACGCGCAGGCGGGCGACCTGCTGCGGCGCGCCGTGGTGCAGGCCGGCCACGACCCCCGCGACTTCGTCGTCTACGCCTTCGGCGGCGCCGGACCCGCCCACTGCGCGGGCTACTGCCAGGACCTGGGCGTCAGCGAGATCGTCATCCCGCTCGGGCCGGTCGCCTCCGCCTTCTCCGCGTACGGGCTCGCCGCCTCGGACATCGCGATGAGCGCCGAACTGTCCGACCCGTCCGCCTTCCCGGTCGACCCCGGCGTGCTCGCCGCGCACTACGCCCGCCTGGAAGCCGACCTGCGCGACGCCCTGGCCCGGCAGCAGGTGGCCTTCCAGGACGTGGTGCTCCAGCGCGAGATCGACCTGCGGTACTCGATGCAGGTCACCGAACTCGCCACGCCCGTGCCGGACACGGAGTTCACCGAGCACACCGCCGGCGAGATCCTGGCGCGCTTCGAGGAGAACTACGAGCGGATCAACGGCAGCGGCGCCGGCTACCGCGAGGCGGGTGTGCAGGCGATCACCTACCGGGTGCGGGCCAAGGCCGCACTCGGCTTCCCCGTCGAACTCCCCGCCGTCCCCGAGGCCGCGGGCCCCGACCCGGCCGAGGCACTGCTCGGCACGCGCGAGGTCTGCCTGGACTCCCGGACCGGCTACGTGCCCACCCCCGTCTACGACTACGCGTCGCTGCGCGCGGGCCACGAACTCGTCGGGCCGGCCATCGTCGACGTGCCGACCACCGTGGTCGTGGTCCCCGCCGGGGCCACCGGCCGCGTCGACCGCCTGGGCAACCTTGTTCTGCGCTACCAGTGAGGACGCATCCATGACATCCCAGATCCCCGGGGCGGACGAGTTCACCAGCCGGCCCCTGCCCCGCGAGGAACTGCTGCGGCAGATCTCGCCCGCCCTGCCGCTGCACCGGATCGACGACGAGCAGACCGCCCGGGTCGACGCCCTGACCTACGAGGTGGTCCGGCACCGGCTGTGGGCGATCACCCAGGAGATGGGCGAGACGCTGCGGCGGATGTCCGGCTCGCACGTCGTCACCGAGTCGAACGACTTCAACTTCTCCATCTGCGACGAACTCGGCGAGCAGGTCCAGGTCGGCGCCTACAACATCGGGCTGATCGGCTCGATGGACCTGGCCATCACCTGGACGCTGCGCCACCGCAGCGACAACCCGGGCATCGCCGAGGGCGACATGTTCCTGTGCAACGACCCGTGGATCGGCGGCGGGCTGCACCAGAACGACGCCGCGGTGCTGGCACCGGTCTTCCACGAGGGCCGGCTGTTCGGCTGGACGACGGCCATCGCCCACCAGGTCGACCTGGGCGGCCCGCGGCCGGGCTCCTTCAGCCCGTCCGCCCAGGACGTGTTCGGCGAGGCGGTCCCCACCCCGCCGGTGAAGGTGGTGCGCGACGGTGTGCTGCAACGCGACGTCGCCGACGCCTGGGTGCGCCGCTCCCGCCTGCCGCACCTGGTGGGCCTGGACCTGCGGGCCAAGATCGCCGCGAACCGGAACGCCGGCGAGCAGATCCTCCGGCTCGTCGCCAGGTACGGCGCCGACACCGTCAAGGCCGTCATGCGCCGGATGACGGACGACGCCGAGCGCCGGCTGCGGGCGAAGCTCGCGGCCCTGCCCGACGGCACCTGGACCGCAGTGGGCTACCAGGAGCAGTCCCGGGCCGGCGACCGCGGCCTGCACGCCATCCAGGTCGCGATGACCAAGGAGGCCGACCGGCTCGTCTTCGACTTCCGCGGCACCGCCGGCCAGACCGGCGTCATCAACTGCCCCTACCCGGGCCTGCGGGCCGGCATCGTCTTCACGATGCTGCCGCTGCTGGCCGGCGACATCCCCTGGGCCGCCGGCGGCCTGATGCGCTGCTTCGAGATCGTCACCGACGAGGACACCCTCACCAACGCCTCGTTCCCGGCCGCCGTCGGCAAGGGCCCCTTCGGCCCGGCGTGGGGCTCGGGCAACCTGGTCGCCGAGGTGCTCGCCAAGATGCTCGACGCGGAACCGGCGCACCGCGCGGACGTGCAGTCGATCTGCAACGGCACCACGGACCTGTGCGTCGTGTCGGGCGTCGACGTCCGCGGCGGCGGCAGCAAGCCCTTCGTGTCGCCGGTCTTCGACGTCATGGCCGGCGGCTACGGGGCCCAGGTGGAGTACGACGGCGTCGACACCGGCGGCCGGTTGATCATCCCCTCCGCCCGGGCCCCCGACGTGGAGATGACCGAGTACCTCTACCCGCTGGTCGCCCTGTGGCGCCGGGAGCAGACCGACTCCGGCGGCCCGGGCCGGCAGCGCGGCGGGATGAGCGGCTCGGTCTGCTACGTGCAGCACCCCGACCAGGACACGACGATGTCCCTGGTCGTCTCGGGCACCGGCAAGGCCGCCAACCAGAACGTCGGCCTGGCCGGCGGCTACCCCGGCAACTCCCAACTCGACCTGGTGGTCCGCGGGATCGGCGTCCCCCAGCTCGCCGGCGCGAGCACCGTCCCGGCCGACCTGGACGAACTCGGCGGCACGATCGAGGTGCTGCCCTGCGAGGGGGAGTCGGACCTCGGCCCCGGCGACGCGCTCTACCTGCACTGGCAGGCCGGCGGCGGCTACGGCGACCCGCTGCTGCGCCCGGCCGAGCACGTCCGCGACGACGTGCGGCAGGTGCGGGTGTCGCCCGCCGCCGCGCGGGACGTCTACGGCGTCGTGCTCGGCGCGGACGGCGAGGTGGACCCCGGCGCGTCCGCCGAGCGCCGGGCGCGGCTGCGGCAGCGCCGCGCCGCGGACGCCGGCCGGCCCGGCAGCGTCCTCATGCCGACCGGCACGCCGAACCTGCGCGGGCTGCGCCGGCTCGACGACAACCTCGCGGTCCGGCAGGCGCCGCAGGGCGACACCGTGGTGTGCGTCCACTGCGCCACCGAGATCGGCCCGCTGGCCGGCGGCGCGTACGTCTCGGCACTGGCCGCCCGCGACGCGGCACCGGCCGAGGCCGGCCCCCACATCTGGCCCGACCCGTTGGTGTACGTGGACGAGCAGGTCGTCTTCCGGCAGCTGTTCTGCCCGGGCTGCCTGACCGCGGTCAACTCCCGCGTCGTGCCCGTCGCCCACCCCCTCCCGACCGACCACTACCGGGGCTGGGCGTCGGACGCCCGCCCGAAGGAGACCGTGTGAACCCGCACCACGAGGCACTCTTCATCGGCGGCCGGTGGGTGGCACCGGCGTCCGGGGAGCGGATCACCGTCCTCGGCGCGAGCACCGAGGAAGTCCTCGGCAGCGTCCCGGACGGCACCCCGCAGGACATCGACGCTGCCGTGGCCGCCGCCCGCGCCGCCTTCGACGACCCCGAAGGCTGGTCGGCCTGGGAACCGGCCCGGCGGGCGGACGCGCTGCACCGCCTCGCCGCGGCGCTCCAGCGCCGGGCGGACGAGATCCCCCGCACCGTCAGCGCCCAGAACGGCATGACGATCGCACTGGCCGAGCAGATCGAGAGCGGCCTGCCGGCCACCTTGCTGCGCTACTACGCCGACCTGGTCCGCGACGACCCGGGAGAGGACGTGCGCGACGGCATGCTCGGCGCGCCCGTCCATGTCCGCCGGGAGCCGCTCGGCGTGGTGGCCGCGATCGTGCCCTGGAACTCGCCCCAGTTGCTGTCGTCGACGAAGTACGCGCCCGGCCTGGCCGCGGGATGCACCTTCGTGCTGAAACCGTCCCCGGAGACCGTGCTCGACGCGGTGCTCTTCGCCGAGGCCGTGGAGGAGGCGGGCCTGCCGCCCGGCGTGGTCAACGTCGTCCCGGCCGGCCGCGAGGTCGGCGCCTACCTCGTCGCCCACCCCGGCGTCGACAAGGTCGCCTTCACCGGCTCCACCGAGGCGGGGCGGCGGATCGCCGTGGCCTGCGGCAGCCTGCTGCGTCCGGTGACGCTGGAGCTGGGCGGCAAGTCGGCGGCCGTCATCCTGGACGACGCCGACCTCGACACCGCGATCGGCGAACCCTTCTTCCAGGCGACGATGCTGGCGAACGGCCAGGCGTGCTTCGCCTGCACCCGCATCCTGGCACCGCGCAGCCGCTACGGCGAGGTGGTCGACGCGGTGGCGTCCCTGGCCCGCGGCCTGATTGTCGGGGACCCGATGGACCGCGGCACGCAGGTCGGCCCGCTGGCCTCCGCACGCCAGCGCGACCGCGTCGAGGGCTACATCGCCAAGGGCCTGGCCGACGGCGCCCGGCTGGTCGCGGGCGGCGCCAGGCCCGCGGGCCTGGACAAGGGCTTCTATGTCGCCCCGACCGTCTTCGCCGACGTCGACAACGCCTGCACCATCGCCCGCGAGGAGATCTTCGGCCCGGTCCTGTCCGTCATCGCCTACACCGACGAGGACGACGCCGTCCGCATCGCCAACGACTCGGAGTACGGCCTCGGCGGGGCGGTGTGGACCACCGACGAGGAGCGCGGCATGCGGGTGGCCCGCAGCATCCGCACCGGGACGATCGGCCTGAACCACTACACGGTCGACCCCGCGGCGCCGTTCGGCGGCATCAAGGCCAGCGGGCTGGGCCGGGAGTTCGGGCCGGAGGCCCTGCACAGCTACCAGCAGGTGAAGTCGATCTACCGGTGACCGCGTGACGGGGCCGCCCCTGTCGAGAGAGAACGTTCTGTCTTGACAACGGGGTGGTGCGGTTGCCATCCTCTAGAAAGAGAGAGAACGTTCGGTCTCTACAGAGAGGCCGACGACTCGCACCGCACCGTCCCGAGAGGACCATCGTGACCACCGTCGTCGACGACTCACCCGCCGCCGTCAGCTTCGCGCCGGCGCTGCGCCGGCTGTACTTCACGCGCTTCGCGTTCGCCCTCGTCTGGGCGGCCCTGATGTTCGTGGACAAGTCCCACATCGGGCCGCTCGGCGTCGTCCTGCTGATCGTGTACCCCCTGTTCGACGTCGCCGCGGCGGTCGTCGACTTCCGCTCCTCCGGCGGGTCGAAGCAGGTGCGCGGCCTCCAGGCGAACATGGCGATCAGCCTGCTCGCCACCGCAGGCCTCGCCGCCGCCTGCGCCTCCGGGGTGCCGGCGGTGCTGCGCGTGTGGGGCGCCTGGGCGATCGTCTCCGGCGCCGTCCAGCTGATCGTCGGCATCGGCCGCCGCGCCATGGGCGGCCAGTGGCCGATGATCCTCAGCGGCGGCATCTCGGTGCTGGCCGGCGCCTCCTTCGTCATGGGCGCCTCCGCCTCGGACCCGAAGCTGAGCAACATTGCCGGCTACGCGGTGCTCGGCGGCGTCTTCTTCCTCGTCTCGGCCCTGCGCCTCGGCTCCGCGCACAAGGAGAACTGACGTGACCACCACGACTGCGGCGTATGACGTCGTCATCATCGGCGCCGGTCCGGTCGGCGAGAACATCGCCGACCGGGTGGTGCGGGGCGGTCTGACCGCCGCGATCGTCGAACGGGAACTGGTCGGAGGCGAGTGCTCGTACTGGGCGTGCATGCCGACCAAGGCGCTGCTGCGCAGCGCGGCGGCGCTGCGGGCGGCCCGCCGCCTTCCCGGCGCGCGGGAGGCGGTGACCGGCTCGCTGGACGCGGCCGCCGTGCTGCGGCGCCGCGACTCCTTCGCCTCCGACTGGCAGGACAACGGCCAGGCCGCCTGGCTGGAACAGGTGGGCGTACCGCTCTACCGCGGACACGGCCGGATCGCCGCCGACCGCGTCGTCGAGGTGACGACCGGCGAGGACGACTCGGCGCTCTCGCTCACCGCGCGCCACGCGGTCGTCGTCGCCACCGGCAGCGGCGCGCTGGTCCCGGACGTGGCCGGCCTGCGCGAGGCGGCGCCGTGGACCAGCCGGGAGGCGGTCGCGGCCACCGCGGTCCCCGGCCGGCTCGCCGTCATCGGCGGGGGAGTGGTCGCCTCGGAGATGGCCACCGCGTACGCCGGCCTGGGCGCGTCGGTGACGGTGCTGGCGCGGGACGGGGTGCTGCCGGCGGCGGAGCCGTTCGCCGGCGAGTACGTCGCCGAGGCGCTGCGCGAGGCCGGCGCGGAGGTGCGGGTGGGGGACGAGGCCGCGGCCGTGAAGCGCGCCGCGGACGGCACCGTGTCGATCACCCTCGCCACCGGCGAGCAGATCGAGGCCGACGAACTCCTCGTCGCGGTCGGCCGCACCCCGAACACCGAGGACATCGGGCTGGAGGCGGTCGGCCTCACCCCGGGGGCCTGGCTCGCCGTCGACGACACGATGCGGGTCGTGGGGGAGGACGGCGCGCCGGTCGGCGGCGGGTGGCTGTACGCCGCCGGGGACGTCAACCACCGCGTGCTCCTCACCCACCAGGGCAAGTACCAGGCCCGCGCCGTGGGCGACGTGATCGTGGCGCGCGCCAAGGGCGAGGCGGTCCATGACGGCCCGTGGGGCCGCCACGCGGCGACCGCCGACGCGCGCGCGGTGCCGCAGGTGGTCTTCACCGAGCCGGAGATCGCGTCCGTGGGCCTGACCGCGGCCGCCGCCGAGGCCGCCGGGCTGCGTACCCGCGTGGTCGACCACGACCTGGCCGCCGTCGCGGGCGCCGCCTTGCAGGCAGACGGCTACCGGGGCCGCGCCCGGATGGTGGTCGACGAGGACCGGAAGGTGATCGTCGGCTTCACCCTCGTGGGGCCCGACGTCGCGGAACTGCTGCACGCCGCGACGGTCGCGGTGGCCGGGGAGGTGCCGTTGGACCGGCTGTGGCACGCGGTTCCGGCCTTTCCGACCGTCAGTGAGGTGTGGCTGCGGCTGCTGGAGGTGTACGGCCGCTGAGCGCGCCGGCCGGTATCCCGCCCCCGTCCCGTCGGACGGCGACCGGGGGCGGGCAACCGCGGCGCGTGTAAAGTCTGTAGCGAACATTACATACACAGGAGAGAGGGGCTCGGAGTGACGAGCACAGTGGATCTCGGGGACGTCCGACTGGCCTACACCGACGTCGGTTCGGGCCCCGCGATCGTGTGGCTGCACGGCTCGGGCCCCGGCGCCACGGGCATGAGCAACTTCGGCGGCAACCTGCCGGCCTTCGCCGACCACCGGAACATCGTGGTGGACCTGCCCGGGTGGGGCGACTCCACGCGGCCGCGGACCGACGAGCCGCTGATCTTCCATGCGGCGGACCGCGTGAGCCGCGCGCTGACGGCCCTCGGGATCGAGCGCGCCCACCTGGTCGGCAACTCCTACGGCGGCGCCGTCGCGATGCGGATGGCGATGCGCCACCCCGAACGCGTGGACCGGGTCGTCCTCATGGCCCCGGGCGGAGTCCTCCCGAAGGATGCGCCGCCGTGGCCCGCCGGGCTGGAGCGCCTCTTCGCCTACATGGCCGACCCGCGGCCGTCACGCGAGGCGATGGCCGAGTTCGTCCGCATGATGGTCTTCGACGAGAAGCTGGCGACCGCGTCCCTGATCGACGAGCGGTACGCGGCGAGCCGCAAGGCCCACCCGGAACTGCCGATCCCCCCGGACTTCGGCGACCTCACCCCCGACCTGGGGCTCGTCCTGGCCCCTACGCTGCTCATCTGGGGCCGGGAGGACCAGACCGTCCCGCTGGCCTGGGCGGCCACGATCCTCGACGGCATACCCGACGCCGAACTGCGGGTGCTGCCCCACTGCCGGCACTGGGTGCAGTACGAGCGCGCGCCGGAGTTCAACCACATCGTCGGTACGTTCCTGCGGGGCGCGGCCGCCGCAGTGGAGGGCTGAGGCCGTGGGAATCCGCAGACTGGGATACGTCGGGCTCAACGTCACCGACGTCGACGCGTGGACCGACCTGCTCGGCCGCACGCTGGGCGTCGGCGTCACCACGGTGGCGTTCGGGCCGACCGAGGTCGCGCTCGCCGAACTCGACCTGTTCAAGTACCGCGTGGCCCTCCACCCGTCGACCGAGGACTCCCCCCGCGAGCTGGGCTGGATCGTCGACACCGCGAGCGAACTGGACCGGCTCACCCGGCGGCTCACCGACGCCGGGTACGCGGTCCAGGACGGCTCGCCGCAGGAGACGGGGCTGCGCGGCGCCACCGCCATGCGCTGGTTCACCGACCCGGTCGGCTACCGGGTGGAGCTGGCGGTCGGTGAGGCCAAGGCCCGCACCAGCGTCGCCCGGCCGGGCGCGCATCCCGGCGTCACCGGCCTCGGCCACTTCGTGCTGGCCGGCCCCCGACTCGTCGAACTGCGGGAGCTGTACGAGTCCGTGCTCGAGTTCAGGCTGACCGACTACCGCGCCCCCGGTCTGTTCTTCTTCCGCTGCAACTCCGCCCACCACAGCATCGCGCTCGCCCACGCGGACACCGCGTCGATCCACCACCTGGAGTTCGAGCACGGCTCGATCGACGATGTCGGGCGGGCGTACGATCGGGCGGTGGCCAACGACGCACCGATCTCCATCGGCCTCGGCCGGCACATGAACGACAAGGCGATCTCCTTCTACCTGCGCAACCCCAGCGGGTTCCACCTGGAGATCGGCTGCGGCGGCATCGAGGTCGGCGACGACTGGCTGCCGCACGACTTCGGGGTCCCGGACGTCTGGGGGCACCGGCACGCCGAGGCCAACCCGTTCGCCGCACCGGAGCAGGCGTCGTGACCGGCGCGTCCGCAGGTCCGGACCTGTCCGGCCGCCGGGCCGTCGTCACCGGCGCGGCGAGCGGCATCGGGGCGGCCGTGGCGACCCGGCTGGCAGGGCTCGGCGCGCACGTCGTGGTGTGCGACGTCGACGCCGAGGGCGCGGCGCACACAGCCGGGCGGATCGGCGGCGAGGCGCTGGTGCTCGACCTGAGCCGGACCGCCGAGCTGGCCGGGCTGACGCTGGACGCGGACATCCTGGTGAACAACGCCGGCATCCAGCACGTCGCGCCCGTCGAGGAGTTCGCCCCCGAGCGGTTCGCCTTCATGCTGCGGCTGATGCTGGAGGCGCCCTTCCTGCTCAGCCGGGCGGTGCTGCCGGGCATGTACGAGCGCGGCTGGGGGCGGATCGTCCACATGTCCAGCATCCACGGCCTGCGGGCCAGCGCGTACAAGTCCGCGTACGTCAGCGCCAAGCACGGCCTGCTGGGGCTGTCGAAGGTGATCGCGCTGGAGGGCGCCGACAAGGGCGTGACCAGCAACTGCGTGTGCCCGGGCTACGTGCGCACGCCCCTGGTGGAGAAGCAGCTGGCCGACCAGGCCGCGCTGCACGGGCTGGCGGCCGACCAGGTGGTGTCCGACGTCCTGCTGGCGCGCTCGGCGGTCAAGCGGCTGGTCGAGCCCGAGGAGGTCGCGGGGGCGGTGGGCTTCCTGTGCGGACCCGAGGCGGCGTCCGTCACGGGCACCGAGCTGGTCCTCGACGGCGGGTGGAGCGCGGCCTGACCGGCCGCCCGCCGCGCCGTCAGGAGCCAGGGGTCAGGAGGCCGGGGGCCACTCCTCGGCGAGCAGGCCGAGGACGACCTCGTCGAGGATCTCGCCCAGGACGTAGGCGTTGGCCCGCAGCACGCCTTCGCGGACGAAGCCGTTGGTCGCGGCGGCGCGCAGCATCGCGGTGTTGTCGGCGAGGGTCTCGGCCTGGAGGCGGCGCAGACCGCGGACGACGAACGCGTAGTGGCACAGCACCGCGAGGGCGTCGGTGCCGTAGCCCTGGCCGCGGGCGCGGGGGCGCAGCCCGACCCCGACGTGCGCGAGGCGGTTGTGGCTGTCGATGCCCCACAGGGTGGCGGTGCCGAGCAGGGCGCCGTCCGCCAGGTCCACCACGGCGAACGGGACGGCGGTGTCGTCCTTGCCGTCGGCCGCGAGCCGCGGGTCCTTCGCACTGGCCGGGACCGGCCGCCACGGGTCGACACCCGACCGGGAGGAGTAGACGACGTCGTTGAACATCTCCTCGCGCAGGACGGGGTAGTCGTCCTCGTGGCGGGCCCGCAGCCCGACCTTGTCGCCTCGTAGCATGCGAGCTTCCTACCGGGCCGCGGCCGGCGGGGGCAAACGGATTTCCGCGCCCGACCGCCGCTGCGTCAGGGTGCCAGGCCCGCGCAGGTCAGCCAGATGTGCTCGCAGGTCGCGGACGCCTCCTGGAGCCGGTCGGGGGAGTCCGGCTGCCACGCGTGGTAGAAGCTCCGCTCGACCATCCAGCACAGCGCCCGCCCCATCGCCGGCGCCCCGTCCGGCCCCTCGCCGGCGCGCACCCCGGCCCGCTCCAGCACGGCGGTGATCGCCGCGATGAACAGGTCGGCCGTACGGTCCCACAGCGCGCCGATCTCCGGCACCGTCAACGACAGGTCGATCGCGGTGCGCATCACCAGGCCGTGCTCGCGCCACAGCTCCACCGTGCGCCGCATCGCCGCCGCCACGGCCAGGCGCGGGTCGTCGCTGCGCGCGGTGGCCCGGGACCGCTCCCACAGGTGCTCGACGGTCCGCGCCACCAGCGCGGTGACCACTTCCTGCTTCGAGCCGAAGTAGAAGTACAGCGCGCCGCGGGTGATCCCGGCGCCCTGGGCGATGTCGCCGACGGTCATCGCGTCGTACCCCTTGCGCGCGAGCAGGGCCTCGCACGTGTCGAGGATCGCCCGCTCCCGCAGGTCGCCCTTGCGCTCACCGGCGCGCCGGCCGCGCGCGGGGCGGGGGTCGCTTCGGGGCTCGGGCATCAGAGCTGAGCCCCCTCCGCGAAGTCCGTCGTCCGCGACAGCTCCTCCCACGTCCGGATGTCCTCGTCCACCGCCGCCCGCGCGGCCGCCACCAGGCGCAGCGCGTCCGAACCGAGGACGAGGTGCGCCGGCGGCTGTTCCACCGACGCGATGCGCACGACCGCCTCCCCGGCCTTCGCCGGGTTGCCCAGCTGGTTGCCGCTGGCCTTCTGCCGCGCCTGGCGGATCGGCGTGAACAGCTCGTCGTAGTCGTCGACCGTACGCGCGGCGCGGGTCATCGACCGCCCGGCCCAGTCGGTGCGGAAGGACCCGGGCTCGATCGCGGTCACATGGATGCCGAACTGCGCGACCTCCTTGCCCAGCGCCTCCAGCACCCCTTCCAGGGCGAACTTGCTGCCGCAGTACGCCGACATGCCCGGGACGGCCATCAGCCCGCCCATCGACGTGACCGCCATGAGGCGGCCGCGGCGGCGCGCGCGCATGTGGGGCAGCGCGGCCTGCAAGGTGGCCATCGCGCCGAAGACGTTGACCTCGAACTGGCGGCGCACCTCGCTCAGCGGGGTCTCCTCGAAGGTGCCCTCCAGGCCGTACCCGGCATTGGCGAGCACCACGTCGAGCGGGCCGACCGCGCGCTCCACCTCGTCGACCACCGCGACCACGGCGCCGTCGTCCGTCACGTCGAGGATGCGGGCGTGCGCGCGACCGGGCGCCAGTTCCTCGAACGCCGCCCGGTCCCGCTCGGCGCGGACCGTGCCGACGACCGTGTGCCCGGCGTCCAGCGCCGCCTGCGCGAACGCCCGGCCGAGACCTGTGCTCACACCCGTGATCAGCCAGTTCTGCTGCTGCACCACAACTCCTCCAGAAGCTTGCGCGGGAAACCCGTCCGGTCCCCGCCGGTAAAAAGTCTACACCTCGTCGATTTTTGTCATCGAGCTGTAGATTCTCGGGATGCGCGTGCGGTGGGGCGCGGTGGGGTGCGGCGGGGGCCGGGTCGCGGGAAACGCGGTTGCCCCGCGGCGGACGGCCTGCTCGAATCGGCGTCGTGGAGAGCCGTCTGGACACCGCGCGCATGACCCTGCGCCGCTTCACCGAGGCGGACGCCGGCGATCTCGCCGCCTTGCACGGCCACCCCGACGTCATGCGGTACATCGGCGACGGCCGTCCCGTGCCCCGGTCCGTGGTCGTGGGCCGGCAGCTCCCGCGCATGCTGCGCGAGTACGGTGAACCTCCGCGCGGGCACGGCTGTTTCGCGGCGGTGCGGCGGCGGTCCGGGGCGTTCCTCGGGTGGTTCTCGCTGCGGCCCGCGACCAGCGCGGGGCTGAGCGGCGGCGGCACGGAACTGGGCTACCGGCTGCTGCCGTCCGCCTGGGGCCTCGGCTACGCGACGGAAGGCGCACGGGCCCTGGTGCACCACGCGTTCGCCGAACTGGGGGCGGACCGGATCGTGGCCACCACGATGACCGTCAACACCGCGTCCCGGCGCGTCATGGAGAAGGCCGGGCTCTGCCTGGTCCGCACCTTCTTCGAGGAATGGCCCGATCCCATCGCGGGCGCGGAACACGGCGACGTCGAGTACGCCCTCGCCCGTGAGCGCTGGCGGGGGTGACCTGTTCCGGTGCGGCGCCGTGCCGTGCCATGGCGTGGACGCCCCCGACCGTCGGGCGCCGGGGCGTGTCCGACGGCCGCTGGCCGCCTCCCGCGAGCTGCGGAGCCCGGGGCGGCGCGTCGGGCCGCGCGGCGCGGGCGTTCCGGGATACGGTCGCCCCACCGCTTTCGGTGCCCAACTGCCGCTGCCGCGGCGGGGGAAGGGGTGCGTGGGGTACGCCCCGAGGAGGCGGCGGGGCCGGTGGGGGCTTCGCCACCCGATTGCCGTCATGACCTT
This sequence comes from Actinacidiphila sp. bgisy145, assembly GCF_057708125.1. NCBI lineage: Bacteria > Bacillati > Actinomycetota > Actinomycetes > Kitasatosporales > Streptomycetaceae > Actinacidiphila > Actinacidiphila sp. bgisy145. The sequence goes on along the minus strand of NZ_JBYIRL010000016.1, from coordinate 143,064 downwards.
GACGCGTTCGCTGTGAACGCTAACAATTACCTCGTCACCGATCGGAGGGTCATGTCGCAGACTGCGGAGAGCGCCGGAAGGCGGAGGGCGCCCACGATGGCGGACGTCGCCCAACTGGCCGGAGTGTCACACCAGACGGTCTCCCGGGTGCTCAGCAACCACCCGAACGTGCGGGAGACGACCCGGGCCGACGTGCAGCGGGCGATCGAGGAACTCGGCTACCGGCGCAACTCCTCGGCCCGCGCGCTGGTGACCCGCCGGACCCTGACCCTGGGCGTCGTGGCGTGCAACCCCACGCTGTTCGGCCCGTCCAGCACCCTGTTCGGGCTGGAGGAGGCCGCCCGCGAGGAGGGCTACATGGTCTCCACGGTCACCTTGCGCCGCTACACCGCCGCGGCGCTGCGCGAGGCCATCGACCACCTCAGCGACTGGGGCGTGGAGGGCATCGTGGTGATAGTGCCGCACCGCGACGCGGTCAGCGCCCTGGCCGAGTTGAAGCTGCCCTTCCCCGTGGTGACCGTGGAGGGCGGGCACTCGCTGCCCATCCCCGGCGTGTCGGTCGACCAGCAGCTCGGCGCGCGCCTGGTCACCAGCCACCTGCTGGCCGCCGGGCACCGCACCGTGTGGCACGTCGCCGGGCCGCCGAGCTGGTTCGAGGCCGAGGCCCGCGCCGTCGGCTGGCGCACGACGCTGGAGGAGGCCGGCGCCGAGGTGCCCGAGCCGCTGATCGGCGACTGGACACCGCTGTGCGGCTACCGCGCCGGGCAGGAGCTGGCCGGCCGGGTGGTCGCGCGCGGCGCGCGCCCGGGCGCCACCGGGCTGTCGGCGGTGTTCGTGGCGAACGACCAGATGGCGCTCGGAGTGCTGCGCGCCTTCCGCGAGGCCGGGCTGTCGGTGCCCGGCCAGGTCGCGATCGCCGGGTTCGACGACATCCCCGAGGCCGAGTACTTCGCGCCGCCGCTCACCACCGTCCGCCAGGACTTCGCCGCCGTCGGCCAGGCCAGCATCCGGCTGCTGATCAGCAGACTGGAGGCCGGGTCGACCGGTGACGACGACGAGCGCGTGGTGATCGAGCCGCGCCTCATCGTCCGCCGCAGCAGCACCCCGTCCTGACCCGCGCCCGGCCGGCACCTGACAGCCGGCGGTCCGCGGTGCGGGAGCGGGGCGGGGCGCTGCGGGTGCCCACCCCCGGCCGACGGCAGGCCCGCCCCGACCGCCCTGTCCGCCGCAACCGCCCCGACCGCCCCGGCGCCCGCCCGTACGGCGGGGCGAGCCGGACCCGTCCGCCCCGCCCCGCCCCGGCCGCGGGAACACGTGAGCCCCGCCCGCAGGCCCGCCACCCCCCACCTACCTCACCTCACCCCACCCGAGCGGCCGCCGGGCGCTCCGCCCGCGCCCGGCGCCCTCGTACGACTGGAGGCAGACATGACCACCGATCCACCCGCCGTGACCGTCGGCGTCGACTTCGGGACGCTCTCCGGCCGCGCGCTCGTCGTCGCCGTCGAGGACGGCCGCGAACTGGGCAGCGCGGTGCACGAGTTCACCCACGGCGTGGTGTCGCACGCGCTGCCCGGCGGCGGCCGCACGCTGCCCCCGGACTGGGCGCTCCAGGTGCCGCAGGACTGGCGGGACGTGCTGCGGTTCGCGGTGCCGCGGGCGCTGGCCGCGGCCGGGGTGCGACCGGAGCAGGTCGTCGGCATCGGCACCGACTTCACCGCCTGCACGGTGCTGCCCACCACTGCCGACGGCACACCGCTCAGCGAGCTGCCGCGCTTCGCCGGCCGGCCGCACGCCTACCCCAAGCTCTGGCGCCACCACGCGGCGCAGCCCGAGGCGGACCTCATCGTCGAACGCGCCCTGGACAGCGGGCAGCCGTGGCTCGGCCGGTACGGCGGGAAGATCTCCAGCGAGTGGCAGTACGCCAAGGCGCTCCAACTGCTGCGCGAGGACCCGGAGGTCTACGCCGCCGCCGACCGCTGGATCGAGGCCGCGGACTGGATCGTGTGGGAGCTGACCGGCGCGGAGAGCCGCAACCCCTGCACGGCCGGCTACAAGGGCATCCGGCAGGACGGCGGTTACCCCGACGCGAAATACCTGGCCTCGCTGCACCCGGACTTCGCGGACTTCACCGCCAAGCTGGAGCACCCGCTCTCGCAGCTGGGCGCGGCCGCGGGTGGACTCACCGCGCGGGCAGCGGCGTTGACCGGGCTGCGGGCCGGCACCCCGGTGGCGGTCGGCAACGTGGACGCGCACGTCACCTCCGCCGCCGCCCAGGCGCTCGACCCCGGCCACATGCTGGCCATCATGGGCACCTCGACCTGCCACATCATGAACTCCGACGTGCTCGCCGAGGTCCCGGGCATGTGCGGGGTCGTCAAGGACGGTGTGGTGCCCGGCCTTTGGGGCTACGAGGCCGGGCAGAGCGGTGTCGGCGACCTCTTCGCCTGGGCGGTGCGGACCACCACCCCGCAGGAGTACGCCGACGAGGCCCGCCGGCGCGGCATCTCCGCGCACGAACTGCTCACCGAGAAGGCCGCGGCGCAGGCCGTGGGCGCGCACGGGCTGGTCGCGCTGGACTGGCACAGCGGCAACCGGTCGGTGCTGGTGGACCACCACCTGTCCGGGCTGCTGGTCGGGCTGACCCTCGACACCCGGCCGGAGGACGTCTACCGGGCCCTGATCGAGGGCACCGCGTTCGGCGCCCGCACCATCGTGGAGGCGTTCGAGCGGTCCGGGGTGCCGGTGACGGAGTTCACCGCGGCCGGCGGCCTGCTGCGCAACCGCTTCCTGATGCAGACCTACAGCGACGTACTGGGCCGCCCGATCAACCTGATGGCCTCCGACCAGGGGCCCGCGCTGGGCTCGGCGATCCACGCCGCCGTCGCCGCCGGCGCCCACCCCGACATCCGCGCCGCCTCCGCGGCGATGGGCCGGATCGAGCGCCGCGCCTACCTGCCCGACCCCGCCCGTGCGGCCGCCTACGACCGCCTGTACGCCGAGTACCGCGAGCTGCACGACCACTTCGGCCGGGGCGGCAGCGACGCGATGCACCGGCTGCGCGCGCTGCGCGCCGAGGCCGCCGGGGCGGTCTGACCGGGACCGACCCGGACTCGGACCAGCCAAATGTTAGCGCTCACCCCCTCTTTGTTAACGCTCACCCATCCTGCGAGGTCCGCATTGCCATGAGCAGCAACCCACAGCAGCAGCAAGAGGAACAGCACCAGCAGCAGGACTCCACCGTGACCGCCACCGGGGCCGGGGCCGTGACCGCCACCGGGCCCGGGACCGCCGCCGTCGCCGCACTGCGCCGCCAGGTCAGCGACCTGCACGGCGAACTCGTCCGCTACCAGCTGGTGGTGTGGACGGCCGGCAACGTCTCCGGCCGGGTGCCGGGCCGCGACCTGTTCGTGATCAAGCCCAGCGGCGTGGACTACGACCGGCTCACCCCCGAGGCGATGATCGTCTGCGACCTCGACGGCAATGTGGTCGAAGGCGACCTGGCACCGTCGTCCGACACCGCCGCCCACGCCTACGTCTACCGGCACATGCCGGACGTCGGCGGCGTGGTGCACACCCACTCCACCTACGCCTGCGCCTGGGCGGCCCGCGGGGAGGCGGTGCCCTGCGTGCTGACCGCGATGGCCGACGAGTTCGGCGCGGAGATACCCGTCGGCCCGTTCGCGCTGATCGGCGACGACTCGATCGGCCGCGGCATCGTGGAGACGCTGACCGGGCACCGCTCGCCCGCGGTGCTGATGCAGAACCACGGCGTGTTCACCGTCGGCCGCGACGCGCGCGCGGCGGTGAAGGCCGCGGTGATGTGCGAGGACGTCGCGCGCAGCGTGCACATCTCGCGCCAGCTCGGCGCCCCGCTGCCCATCGACCCCGGCGCGGTCGACCGGCTCTACGACCGCTACCAGAACGTCTACGGCCAGCAGGGGCCGTCCGTCGGCAAGGAGTCCCAGGCATGACATCGCCCGCCGCACCCGAGATCTGGTTCCTCACCGGCAGTCAGGGCCTGTACGGGGACGACACCCTCGCCCAGGTCGCCGAGCAGTCGCAGGCCATCTGCGACCGGCTCGCCGCGGCCCCGGGCGCCCCGGTCCGCACGGTCTGGAAGCCGGTGCTGACCGACGCCGCCGCGATCACGGAGGTGGTGCTCGCCGCCAACTCCGCGCCGCGGTGCGTCGGCCTGGTGGCCTGGATGCACACCTTCTCGCCCGCCAAGATGTGGATCGCCGGGCTGGACCTGCTGCGCAAGCCGCTGCTGCACCTGCACACCCAGGCCAACGTCGAACTGCCGTGGTCCACCATCGACATGGACTTCATGAACCTCAACCAGGCCGCCCACGGCGACCGCGAGTTCGGGTACATCCAGTCCAGGATCGGCGTGGCCCGCAAGACCGTCGCCGGCCATGTCTCCGACCCCGCGGTGCTCGCCCGCATCCACGCCTGGATGCGCGCCGCGCTGGGCTACGGCGCGCTGCGCACGCTGCGGCTGGCCCGGTTCGGCGACAACATGCGGGACGTGGCCGTCACCGAAGGCGACAAGGTCGAGGCGCAGTTGCGGCTGGGCGTGTCGGTCAACACCTACGGCGTCAACGACCTCGTGGCCGCGGTGGACGCGGTCGGCGACGCGGCGGTGGGGGAGTTGACCGCGCAGTACGCCGACACCTACCGGCTCGACCCGCAACTGGCCGCGGGGGGAGCGCGGCACGCGTCCCTGCGGTACGCGGCCCGGATCGAGTTGGGCCTGCGCGCCTTCCTCGACGACGGCGGGTTCGGCGCGTTCACCACCAACTTCGAGGACCTGGGCGGGCTGCGGCAGTTGCCCGGGCTCGCGGTGCAGCGGCTGATGGCCGACGGCTACGGCTTCGGCGGCGAGGGCGACTGGAAGACCTCCGCGCTGCTGCACGCGCTCAAGGCCGCCGGGGCCGGGCAGGCGGGCGGCAGCTCCTTCATGGAGGACTACACCTACCACCTGGCGCCCGGCAGCGAACTCATCCTCGGCGCCCACATGCTGGAGGTCTGCCCGAGCATCGCCGCGGACCGGCCGAGCTGCGAGATCCACCCGCTGTCGATCGGCGGCCGGGAGGACCCGGTGCGGCTGGTCTTCGACGCACGGCCCGGCCCGGCGGTCGTGGTGGGCCTGGCGGACGTCGGCGACCGCTTCCGGCTGGTGGCGAACACGATCGACGTCGTGGCCCCGCTGGAGCCGCTGCCCGCGCTCCCCGTCGCCCGGGCGGTGTGGAAGCCCGCGCCGGACCTGCGCACCTCCACCGAGGCGTGGCTGACCGCGGGCGGGCCGCACCACACGGTGCTGTCCACCGCCGTCGGCGCCGAGGAGCTGGCCGACCTCGCGGACATGCTCCGCACCGAGCTGCTGCTCATCGACGGCAGCACCGAGATCCGGCAGTTCGCCAAGGAGATCCGCTGGAACCAGGCGTACTACCGGCTCGCCGGGGGCCTGTGAGGGCGCCGCGGCACCCGTTTCCGCCCGCCCCACCCGGGCGGTCCTCCCGCCGGTACGGGAGGGCCGCCCGGGCGGAGGTCGTCGCCGTGCCCGTGTGCGTGCCGGTGCCCGGCGCGCGTGCGCGGCACCTGTCCCCGCACCCCCTCGGCGCGGCCCTGATGTGCGGGTGCGCGGCCGTCCACGGTGCATGTGCGCGTACACGATGCGTACCGTCAACTCCCTGCCGGACGTGGGCAGTCGGGGCGAAGCCGCAGCGTGTGCGGGCGTTTCGGCGGGTCTGCCGCGACGTGGGCCGACCTCTTCGCGATCCACGGGGTTTTTCTCGGCTCAACATCTTGACGGTGATTCCGTGAGCGCTAACACTCTATGGCGGCGGGTGACAGGAACCCGCCACGACTGGTGCAGACGGTTCGGGCCCCTGTGGCTGTGAACGTCGACCGCTCCGCCCGGTTGTGTGAGCTGCGTTGGGGATGATGCGGCCCACGCCCGCGGATGTGATCCACTCAGTGGATTGTTAGCGCTCTCAATGACCGCGAGGTCACCGTCCGAACAGGAAGTTCGCCCATGCGTGATGCCAAAGGTGCCGTCGTTTCCGGATACGGGCGTTGGGGCGCCGCGGCCGTGACCCTCGCCGTGGTGCTCGCGGCGGCGGGGTGCAGCAAGAGCGGGGCCGGCGGCTCGTCCTCCTCGGACAACTCCGGCAACTCGACCTCCTCCGCCTCGTCCGCCACCGCGATCAAGGGCGACATCGCGTTCAACGACGCGAACCTCGCCAAGCTCGACGCGGCGCTGAAGCAGGCGCTGGCCGGCAAGGACCTGTCGAAGCTCAACGAGGCGATGGTGGTCAACGTCGCCACCGACTACTGGAACGCCGGCAAGGTGGGCTTCAACAAGGGCCTGAAGGAACTCGGCGTCAAGGGCGCCTACCAGGCCCCGGCGAACGGCCGGCTCGACCAGCAGCTGTCGATCATCCAGACGCTGCGCGGCCAGGGCATCAGCGGCCTGAGCGTCTCCGCGATCGACCCGACGGCCATCAAGGCGCCGATCGCCTCCGCGAACAAGGCCGGCATCCCGGTGCTCGCCATCGACTCCCCGCTGCCGAAGGACGACGGCGCCGCGCTCTACCTGGGCACCCCGAACTACCAGGCGGGCCAGAAGGCCGGCGAGGCGATGAAGCAGGCGCTCGGCGGCAAGGGCCAGGTGGTGATCCTGGTCGGCTCGCTGACCACCTCCAACGCGGTCGAGCGCATCCAGGGCTTCGAGGACGCCCTGAAGGGCTCGGGCATCAAGGTCGCCCAGAAGCTCAGCGACAGCATGGACGCCTCCAAGGCACTGTCCAACGCCGAGACCGCGATCCAGACCAACCCGAACGTCAACGGCCTGTACGGGGTGTACTCCTACGACGGCCCGTCCGCCGGCCAGGCCGTCCAGTCGGCCGGCAAGACCGGCAAGATCAAGATCATCTCCGACGACAGCGACCCGCAGACGCTGAAGTTCATCAAGTCCGGCGTCATCCAGGCCACCGTCCTCCAGCAGCCCTACCAGCAGGGCTACACCGGCGCCTACCTGCTGGCGGCGCTGAAGGTGCTCGGCAAGGACGCCACCCTCAAGATCGCGCAGCCGTACCTGGAGAGCGACGGCATCACCCTCAGCTCCGGCGTCGGCCTGGTCACCCAGACCAACCTCGCCGACTACCAGGCCAAGCTGACCAGCCTGGGGATCGGCTGATGGCCGGCTCCGCCGACACCCGCCCGGGCGGCGAGGACCGCCCGGGCGGCGGGGGAGAGCGGGGCGGCGCGGCCGAGGAGAGCGCGGTGTCGCTGCGCGACGTCAGCAAGTCGTACGGCCTCGTGAAGGTCCTGGACATCCCGCGGCTGGACCTGGCCCGCGGTCAGATCGTCGCGGTGGTGGGCGAGAACGGCGCGGGCAAGTCCACGCTGATGGGCGTGCTGTCCGGCACCGTCACCCCCACCACCGGCACCATCGAGGTCGCCGGCCGGGCGCTCCAGCCCGGGCGCCCCGACCACTCCCGCGAGCTGGGAGTGGCCCTGGTGGCACAGGAGTTCCCGCTGGTCGGGCAGTTGAGCGTCGCGGAGAACCTGCTGCTCGGGCGGCGCCCGCAGCGGGCCGGCGGCGGGCTGCTGGGCCGGGCGGTGTTCGACCGCACCGGCACCAGGGAGGAGGCACGGGCGCTGCTCGCCGAGGTCGGCGTCACCCATGTCGACGTCGACCGCCCGGTCGAGCGCTTCCCGGTGCCGGTGCGCCAGATGATCGAGATCGCCAAGGCGTGGGGCCACCGCCCGGTCGTGCTGATCCTCGACGAGCCGACCTCCTCGCTCGGCCCGGTGGAGGCCGAACGGGTGCTGGACCTGGCCCGCGCACACGCCGCCGCCGGCGGCGCGGTGCTCTTCATCGGCCACCGCCTGGACGAGGTGCAGGCGATCGCCGACCGGGTGGTGGTGCTGCGCAGCGGGAAACTCGTCGCCGACCTCACCCCGCAGGAGGCGACCGAGGAGCGGATGATCCGCGAGATGGTCGGCAGCGAGCTGGCCCGCGCCGACCTCGCGCCGCCGTCCACGGTGGAGCGCACCGCGGTGCTGCGCACCCGCGAGTTGACCGCCGACGGCCTCGGCCCGGTCGACCTGGACGTACGCGCCGGCGAGATCGTCGGCGTCGCCGGACTGATGGGATCGGGCCGCAGCCGGCTGCTGCACACCGTGATGGGCGCGCAGCCGCGCACCGGCGGGTCGGTGGAGTTCCTGGGCCGCGACTTCCGCCCGCGGCACCCGGCGGACGCGGTCGAGAAGGGGATCGGCCTGGTCCCGGAGGACCGCAAGGTGCAGTCGCTGCTGGCGGCGCACTCCGTGCGGTGGAACGTCACGCTGACCACGCTGCGGCGGATCAGCAGCCGCGGTGTGCTGCGGCCGAAGGCGGACAAGGCGCACGCGGCGCGGATCATCGGCGACCTGGGCGTACGCCTGCACAGCCCGGAGCAGCCGATCGGGGCGCTGTCCGGCGGCAACCAGCAGAAGGCGGTCTTCGGGCGCTGGCTGGCCGCCGAGCCGAAGCTGCTGCTGCTCGACGAGCCGACCCGCGGGGTGGACGTCGGGGCGAAGGCCGAGATCTACAGCCTGATCGACGCCGCCGCCGAGCAGGGCATGGCGGTGCTGGTGGCCTCCTCCGAACTGGAGGAACTGCTGTGGATCTGCCATCGGATCGTGGTGATGGCACACGGGCGGATCGTCGACGACATCCCCCGCGACCGGTTCGGCAAGGAAGCGATCATGACCGCGGCGGCCGGGACGCGGCCGGGCGCGGGCCCGCAGGGAGAGGCAAGCGCATGAAGACCAGCACCGCACCGGCGCCGACCGAGGCGGACCCCGGCAGCGCGCCGGGCCCCTCGTTCCTCCGCCGCCTGATCGAAACGCCCGAGGTCGGCGTGGTGGCCGCCTGCGTCGTCGTCTTCGTCGCGCTGGCCGTGGACAAGTCGACCTTCGCCGGAGCGGTCAACCTCCAGGGGATGGGCTTCGACCTGGCGCAGTACGGCCTGATCGCCATCGGGGAGTCGCTGGTGATCCTCACCGGCGGCATCGACCTGTCGGTGGGCGCGCTGCTGGGCACCAGCGTCATCCTGATGTCCTGGTTCAACGTACGGGCCGGGCTGCCGCCGATCCTGGCGATCGTGGTCACGCTGGTGATCGCGGGCGCGGTGGGCCTGCTGCACGGACTGGCCGTCACCCGGCTGAAGATGGCGCCGTTCGTCGTCACCCTCGTCACGTACACCGTCGCGCAGGGCGTCACCCTCGCGATCACCTCGGGCACCTCGATCACCGGGATCGGCGGGCTGTTCGGCGACGTCGGCCAGACGTACGTGGCACAGATCCCGCTGCCGCTGATCCTGTTCGCGGTGGTGGCGATCGCGGCGTGGTTCTTCCTGGAGCGCACATACGCCGGGCGGCAGGTCTACGCGGTCGGCGGCAACCCCGAGGCGGCGCGGCTGGCCGGCATCCGCGGCGACCGGCGGGTGGTGTCGATGTACGTCACCAGCTCCCTGCTGTCGGCGTTCGCCGGGATGATGGTGCTCGGCCGGATGGGCGTCGGCTCGGCCAGCGGCGTCGGGGTCGGCTGGGAGCTGTCGGCGATCGCCGCGGCGGTCATCGGCGGGGTGAGCCTGGTCGGCGGACAGGGCCGCATCCTCGGGATCGTGGCGGGCACCATCCTGCTGGAGCTGATCAACAACGGCCTGACGACTCTTCAGATCAACCCCAACTACACGAACATCGTGCTCGGTTGCGTGCTGGGGCTGGCGATCACCGCGGACCGGCTGCGGGCGCGGAGCGTGGCCAAGCGCCGCTGAGGCTGCTCCCGGCCCTTCCGGCCTCCTGGCGCTTCCGGCCGCCGGTTCGCCCGGGCCGCCTCGCCGCTTCGGGGAGGCGGCCCGCGCTGCCGTAGCCTGGGGCCGCGGTGTCAGCAGCGGCGGGGAAGAGGGGTGCGCGGTGGGCGCGGTGGGCTCGGTGGGCGGCGGGTTCGGCACGGAGCGGCTGGAGATGCTGCCGCTGGAGGCCGGGCACGCGGAGCCGATGGCGGCCGTGCTCGGCGATCCGGCGCTGCACCGCTACATCGGCGGGGCGCCGGAGACGCCCGCGGGGCTGCGGGCCCGGTACGAGCGGCTGGTCGCGGGGGCACCCGAGCCCGGGGTGACCTGGCTGAACTGGGTGATCCGGCTGCGCGCGGAGGGGCGGCTCGCGGGTACCGTGCAGGCGACGGTGCGGGACGGTGAGGCGGGCGGCGGGCTGGGCAGCGGCCCGGGCGTCGAGCCGGGCGGGGCGTCGTACGCGGAGGTCGCGTGGGTGGTGGGCACCCCGTGGCAGGGCCGCGGCATCGCGAAGGAGGCGGCCCGCGGGCTGGTCCGCCATCTCGCCGCCCACCACGTCCGTACGGTGCTCGCGCACGTCCACCCGGACCACGCGGCCTCGGCCGCCGTCGCCACCGCCGCAGGGCTCGCCCCGACCGGCGAACTCCACGACGGCGAAGTGCGCTGGCGCGCCGACCTCATGCCGCCCGGGCGCTGAACCCGCGCCCAGCGGGCGGGGAGGCCGGTCGGAGCGGTCAGCTGGTCGGTGCGGAGGCCGGGGTGAGGTGCTTGCGGAGCAGGGCGATGATCGGCTGGATGTGCTGGCCGAGGAAGAAGTGCCCGCCCGGGTAGACCTCGAACTCGAAGCCGCCGGTGGTGTGCTGCTCCCACTGCCGGGCCTCGTCGAGCGTCGTCTTGGGGTCCTGGTCGCCGGTGAGCACCGTGATGGGGCTGCGCACGGTCGCCGACGGCTCGCTGGCGTAGCACTCGGCCACCTGGTAGTCGGCGCGCAGGGCCGGGAGCGCGGCGCGCATCAGCTCCTCGTCCTCCAGCAGGAGGGTGTGGGTGCCGTCCGACGAGCGCAGTTCGGCCATGAGCCCGGCGTCGTCGAGCCGGTGCAGGGCCTCCTCGCGGCGGGTGGCCGGTCCGCGGCGGCCGGACGCGACGATCCGGACCGGCGGCCGGCCCTCCGCCTCCAGCCGGCGGGCCACCTCGAACGCGAGGATCGCGCCCAGGCTGTGGCCGAACAGGACCAGGGGGAGGTCGTCCTCGGCGGCGAGGATCTCCGCGACCCGGTCGGCCAGCACCGACATCTCAGTGATCGGCGGTTCACTGCGGCGGTCCTGCCGGCCCGGGTACTGCACGGCGATCACGTCGAACTCCTTGCCGAGCGCCATCGACACCGGGCGGAAGTAGGGCGCCGAACCCCCCGCGTGCGGGAGGCAGACAAGGCGCGCGGCCGGGTCCTGAGCGGGAACAAAGCGACGGCACCAGAGATTTTCCACGGAAGGCATGCTGCTCCATCGTCGGGTTCGGCTCTCCGCCGCAACATAACAAGCCGCCCCCCGCCGGGCCACCCCGGAAAATCCCCGGAGCTCCCCTGTCCGTCTCCGCCCAATAGGGGTCGTACACCGCTGTGTTGGCCGCCCCGGACGGCCAACGGACGCCCCGGACCCGCCCGTCACGGAGGAGCGCGGGGCGGGCGGCCACGAAGGCCCGCCCGCCCCGCGCCCACGCTGCGCAAGGCGCCTGGCGGTCAGCTGCCGACGAGCATCTGCCAGGTCTGCGGGCCGACTTGGCCGTCGACGCCGAGGCCGTGGGCGTGCCGGCGGTGGGTTCGGGGGCCGCGGGAGCAACTATGTCGGATCTGTTGACACCCGTCGCGTGAGCGCTAACAATTCGAGGCGCCCGTGATGCAGTTCATGCCGTAACCCACCTCGGGGCAGTGAGCCCCCCGGGCCCTGCGGCGGGCGGTGCCGTACCGGCCTGCTCCGTTGTCAAGCGCAGGGCCCGTCAGACGCTGGAACGGAAGGTCTTATGACCCATCGTCACATGCCCAGGCGAAGCTTTCTGAAGGCGGCCGGAGTGACCGGCATCGGCGGTACGGTGGTCGCGCTTGCGAGCGGTAACATCGCGGCGGCCGCCGACGGCACCACGTCCGACGGCACGGCCGTGGCCGCCGCGGACACCGCGGGCAACCACGGCGGGCAGTCCTCGCCCCTGCCGTACCCGACGCTGAAGCGGCCGTTCGCGATGCCGGGCGTCAAGGAGCAGGACTGGACGGGCGCGCTCTTCGTCGGCACCGGCGAGGCCCGCTTCGCCGTGCGCGTGGTCCTGCTCACCAAGGCGAACACCGTCATCCGCGAGAAGATGACCAACAACCTCTGGCGGATCGGCCCGATGGCCCCCGACGGCAGCTTCAAGCAGGTCCACATCAGCAGCGACGACCGCTCGGTGATGCCCGCGCACCTGGAGGCGCTGAAGGAGGTCATCGCCCACCCCGACCAGTGGTCGGCCGCCGAGGTCGCGGACGCCACCGCCAAACTCCCCGTCATCCAGGCCAAGTACGACCTCGCCCAGCAGCAGAAGCGCGACCTGGTGGTCCGCTACGCCCGCACCGGCGACGGCAGTTCGGTGGTCGCCACGGTCACCGCGCTGGCCGACGACACCACGGTCTTCCTGGAGGTCGGCACGCCGTGGGGCGCCACCGCGGGGGAGACCGCGAGCTTCGCGCTCGACGGCAACGGTGTCATCGGCTCCGCGCCCGGCCTGGTGGACACCTCCGCCACCGGCCACCTGCGGCTGACCCCCACCGAACCCCCGGTCAGCGCCGCCTGCTACGCCTCCGTCACCGACCTGACCAAGGCGATGACCGGCGGCACCGGCGCGGCCGGCGACGCCACCGCCGCCCTGCGCTACGAACTCGCCAAGGGCGAGAGCATCACCTTCGCCGCGGCGATCAGCGACCACGGCACCCCGAAGGTCGCACCGCCCGAGCCGCACCAGGCCGAACGCCGACTCGCCGCCGCCCAGGCCGCGATCCGCGACACCAACCTCACCGGCTCCGGCCCGGTGGGCCAGGCAGCGGACGCGGTGCGCGACGCGCTGTCGCTGAACACCAACTACGACCGGACCTACCACTGCAACTACGTGCTGTGGGGCTGGGGCGGCGGTGGCGGCCTGTTCACCGGCTGGGACTCCTCCTTCGACTGCATCGACGCCGCCCTGGTCAGCCAGACCCTCGCCACCCAGCACGAGTCGGACGTCTTCGACCAGCCCGCACCGCCCAACCAGGTGGACCTGGTCGGCCCCCGCTACGACCAGGAGAACTCCGGGCCGATGCACGCGTACGCGGTGTGGCGGCTGTACACGAAGTTCGGCGACCGCACCGTCCTGGAGAAGGCGTACCCGCACCTGGTCGCCTTCAACGACCTGATGCCGGAGTGGGACGCCGACGGCGACGGGCTGCTGGAGGCACCGTACTTCGGCGACCGCGTCGGCGGCCGCGGCAACCACCTGGGCCTGGACGACCTGCCGGTCTACGCCGACTACCAGCGCATCGCCAAGGTCGGCGGCTCCGGCGACAAGCGCGACAACACCAACCTCACCGACGTGCCGCTCAACTCCTACTACGCCCTGCTCGCCGAGACGCTGGCGAAGATGGCGACGGTCCTCGGCGAGGCCGCCGACGCCCGCCGCTTCACCGTCCAGTACGCGACGATCAAGCAGCGCCTCAACGACCGCCTGTGGCACGCCGGCAAGGGCCTGTACCTCAGCCGCTACCTCGACGGCAGCTGGAACGAGGTGGTCACGCCGACCGTGTTCTACCCGCTGTTCGCGGGCATCGCCACGCCCGAGCGGGCGAGGACGATGATGGCGCACCTGCTGGACCCGGAGATGTTCTGGGGCGACTACGTGGTGCCCAGCATCGCCCGCAACGACCCGGCGTACTGCTCCGGCGGCCCGGTGCACCCGCAGTCCGAGCACTTCAAGTTCTTCGACCGCTACGGCGAGGGCTCCGCGCCCGAGCAGTGGAAGGGCGCGATCTGGCCACCGATGAACGCCACCGTCTACGACGGCGTCAAGCGCTACGGCTTCGACGACATCGCCGGCATGTTCGCCACCCGCAGCACCTCGATGTACCTGGACTCCTGGACGAACGACGGCTGGTTCCCCGAGTCCTTCGACCCCGAACCGGGGCAGTCCATCATGGGCCCGGCGGTCGACTCGGCCTGGCGGACCTACTCCTGGTCCAACGCGATGCCGGTGCAGGGCCTGCACGAGCTGCTCTCGGACAACCCCTGGGACGGCGACCCGTCGGCGCTGATGTTCGGCTCGCTCACCTTGCCGGGCACCAACACCCTGTCCAACGTGCAACTGCGCGGCCACCGCTACGACGTGTCGGCCGGCCCGCACCGCACCACCCTCGCGCGCGACGGCAAGGTGGTCTTCCGCGCCACCGGCGCACGCGTCGCGGTCCGGAACTTCCTGCTCGGCGACACCGGCGCCGCCTTCGACCTCAACGCCGACGGGATCACGCAGATCGAGGTCCATCCCGAGCACGGCCGGCCGCGCACCACCAAGGCCCCCAAGGGCCGCTCCCAGATCAGGCTCTGACCCGGACGAAGGAGGGCGACCTTTGATGGCAACTCCCACGGCACCCCCGGCGCCCCGCGCCCGAAGAGCCCGGCTGCGCCGGCCGCGCGGACTGCGGCGGCTGCCGCACCGCGTCGCGCTGGTGGTCGGCAGCGCGCTGCTGGCCTGCGTGGCACTGCTCGCCCCGCCGCCCGGCGCGAGCGCGGCCACCCAGCCGGGCGGGCAGCAGATCGCGGTCGACGGCAACGGCACCGGCCGCACCTTCGCCGGGGTCGGCGCGATCAGCGGGGGCGGCGGCACCTCGCGGCTGCTCACCGACTACCCCGAACCCGAGCGCAGCCAGTTGCTGGACTACATGTTCAAGCCCGGCTACGGCGCCTCGCTCCAGATCCTCAAGGTGGAGATCGGCTCCGACACCAACTCCAGCAACGGCGCCGAGCAGAGCCACATGCGCACCGCCACCGACGTGGACTGCAACCGCGGCTACGAGTGGTGGCTGATGGAGCAGGCCCAGAAGCGCAACCCCGACATCCAGTTCTACGGGCTGGAGTGGGGCGCGCCCGGCTGGTTCGACGGCGGCTTCTGGTCCGCCGACAACATCCGCTACCTCACCAGCTGGCTCGGCTGCGCCAAGCAGCACGGCCTGCACATCGACTACCTGGGCGGCTGGAACGAGAAGGGCTGGGACGCGGCCTGGTACGAGCAGCTGAAGTCCACGCTCCAGCACGACGGTTACGGCTCGGTGAAGGTGGTCGCCGCCGACAACGCCGGCTGGCAGGTTGCCACCGACATGAAGAACGACCCGGCGTTCGACGCGGCCACCGACGTGGTCGGGGTGCACTACCCCTGCACCGCGGTGCACTGCTCCAGCACCCCGGACGCGCTCAGCCTCGGCAAGCCGCTGTTCGCCAGCGAGTCCGGCTGGAACAACTACCTGACCGGCGCGGACCGGCTGGCGGCCGAGATGAACCACGAGTACGTCGACGCGCGCATCACCGGCTTCATCAACTGGCCGGTGGCGTACGCCTGGTACCCCACGGTGCAGATGCAGGGCAGCGGGCTGCTGAAGGCGAACGAGCCCTGGAGCGGCGCCTACCAGCTGGGTCCGACGCTGTGGACGGTCGCGCAGACCGCGCAGTTCACCCATCCGGGCTGGCAGTACATCGACTCCGCCAGCGGCTACCTCGACGGCGGCGGCACCTATGTGACGCTGAGATCGCCCGGCGCGCACCCCTCGTACACCACCGTCTTCGAGACGACGGGCGCGAGCGCCCCGCAGACGGTGTCGCTGACGCCCTCCGGTGGCCTGCCGCGCGGCGCGCTGCACCGGTGGACGACCACGCTGGACTCCACCGACCCGGCCGACTGGTTCGTGCACGGCGCCGACGTGCCGGCGGCGGCCGGCGGCGCGCACACCGCCACGCTCCAGCCCGGCACCGTCACCACGCTGACCACCGTGTCCGGCGGGAAGGGCGGGGCCGCGGCGAAGGCACCCGCCTCGAAGCCGATGCCGCTGCCGTACCGGGAGGACTTCAACGGCTACCGCGACGGGGCCAGCGCGCGCTACGTCTCCGACATGGAGGGCGCCTTCCAGGTCGAACCCTGCCAGGCGGGCGCGCAGTCGGCGGCCGGCAGCCGGGGCCGGGGGAAGTGCCTCCAGCAGATGATCAGCCGGCAGCCGATCCAGTGGGCGCGGGTGCCGAGCCCGCTCACGCTGGTGGGCGACGCGACGTGGGGCGACTACACGGTGTCGGTCAAGGCACGGATCGGGCAGGGCACCACCTCCACGCTGATGGGCCGGGTGGCCGGTCAGCTCAACACGGTGGGCGCCGGCCGGATCACGGCGTGGGAGGGCTACTCCCTGAAGCTCGCGGACTCCGGCAGCTGGTCGCTGGAGGTCCTCGCGCCGGACAGGACCACCCGCGTGCTCGCCTCGGGCACGGTTCCCGGGGTCGCCGCGGACAGCTGGTCGAGACTGCAACTGACCTTCGTCGGCGCCCGGATCACCGCGCGGATCGACGGTGCGGCCGTCGCGGACGTCACGGACTCCACTTATGCCCAGGGCCAGGTGGGCCTGGGCACGGACACCTACGGGACGGCGACCCAGTTCGACGACCTCACCGCCACCGCGGTGCCCACCGCTCCCTAGCCGGATGCCGGCCGCGGCCAACGCACCTGCGGGGGTTCCGTTTTCGACTCCCGCGCCGGTCCGGCGGCCGGGTGCCCGGCGGGCGGTTCGCACCGCTCGCCGGGCACTGGGGAAATTCCGGTGACCGAGTGCAGTCATGCGGCCACCACCATGTCGGCGGTATTTCACCCGGCCGACCACACGTCCGGTCGTGGAGAAAGTGGGGAGACCCCGGGCGTGTCGTGATGGCTCCCGGATGCGCGGTAATTGGTACGGACCGCGTCTTGCCTGGTGGGCTTACGTACGGGCGCCGTCGTGGCCTGGCCGCGACGGCGCCCGTCGTACGTGTCGGTACCGGCCGGTAGCCTGCGGCCTGCGGGGACGCGGAGAGGTCGAGCGGTGGGAGCGCGCCCATGGCGGGGCGGTGCCGGCGGGCCGGTGCGGCGCCGGCGGCGGGTGCCGCGGGAAGGGAACAGCGGCCGGGGGCGCCAATGTTCGGTGCCGGAATGGGCGGCGGCCTGCCATTTCGTGGAATGGGCTCCGCAGTTCGCCACCGCGGAAATGGGTGCGGCGCTTCGCGGAATGCGCGGAGTGGGCCGTGGGCAGCGAATTGGAGTGGGCCGAAAGCGAATGTGGTGTTCCCGCCGGCCGACGCGGGCTTCCCGGCGGTGCGGGCTGTGCGAAACCGGTGGGCGCGCGGGCCGCGGTGGGCGGGCGGTCTGCCCCGGCCCTCCTGAGCTGGCCGCCCCGGAGGCCGGTGGCGGGGTTCCGTGAGCCGACTGCGACCGCTTTGTCGGATGTCGGCTCGGTGGGGACCTTTGTCCCGACTGGGTTCTTGGTCGCGGAAGGCGCTGTTCAGGCCGTCTTTTCCCCGTCCGTGCGCGGTGGGGGAGGAAGTCGGGAGTCGGTCCGCGGGGCGCGCGGGTGATCCGATTCCCGGTGGCCGGCTGCCCGATGCGCGCTTCCGCGCTGACCGGTTGCATGGTGAAACAGTCGGTGAAACACGCGGCGCGGGCCCGCCGCGGGGCGGCGATCACCGGCCGCCGCCCACCGCCGACGAGGTCGCCCGGGTGCCTGGCGAACGGGCGCGGCGGCGCCCGTAAACCTCATCCCACCTGCGGCGATGCCGTCCGTCTCGAAGTCTGCGTCCCTTCCGCCGACACCGCCGTGTCCACTTCGTGACCACCCGGTCCCGAGGTAACCGACGTGCGGAGGACTAAAGGTGAATGCCCGGGGAATAATCGCCTGTTGCTATCGGCGGGCCGCCCGTTGGCGGCGGCCGGAATAGACAGCCTTCGCTGCCCGATCGCGCGGTGCAAAGCGGGCATGCGGACAGCCGAACCGGTCACGGAACGGCCCGGGGAAGCGGTTACGGCAAGAGGTCGGGCGCGTGAAAAAAGAAATGGGGGACTGTTGCAACGCTGACGGGATTCCCTATAGTCGCCTCCCAGGAAGAAGCGGCATGCACCATCACACCGGGAGTCACCGCGTTGGCCATTAAGCCGGTGAAGCGCTCACCTCGTCGCGACGGGCCACCGATGCCCGACGGGCAGGTGGAGCTCGCGGAGCCGCCGGTATTGGGCGAACCCGCCGGCGTGGACTTCGGTTCGGCCCTGCTGTATCTGCCGATGGGGCTGGGCGCCGGCGCCATGGTGCTGATGTTCAGCGTCCGCAGCATGGGCCCGACCACCTACATGATGTCCGGGATGATGGGCGTCGCGATGATCAGCATGACGCTGACCCAGGTCGGTCGCAGCAGCGCCGAACGCCGCCGCCGGATGCGGGCCGAACGCCGCGACTACCTCCGCTACCTCGCGCAGAAGCGCCGCCAGGCCCGTACCGCCGCCGCCGAGCAGCGCGCCGCCCTGCTGTGGGACAACCCCGACCCGCGCGAGCTGTGGGCGTTCGCGATGGGGCCGCGGCTGTGGGAACGCCGGCCCAGCCACGAGGACTTCGCCCGGGTCCGGATCGGCATGGGCATCCGCCGCGCCGAACTGGCCTTCCTCCCGCCCCAGACGAAGCCCGTCGAGGACCTCGAACCCCTCACCGCGATCTCGCTGCGCCGCTTCACCCGCGCCCACCAGACCGTGCCCGACCTGCCGATCCCGGTGGCGCTGCGGCGCTTCGCCCGGGTGGAGTTCGCCGGCGACGGCCAGGAGGCGCTGGCGCTGATGCGGGCCATCATCGCCCAACTGGCGGTGCTGCACGCCCCCGACGAGCTGCGCGTGGCCGTGCTCGGCAGCCCGGCCGCCCGCGCCGAGTGGGACTGGGTCAAGTGGCTGCCGCACAACGCCCACCCCGACGAGCAGGACGACGCGGGCGCCGTACGGCTGGCCGCCGGCGACCACGATGAGCTGATGGCGCTGCTCGGCCCCGAGGTGCGCGACCGCCCCGACCACGACCCGGACGCCTCGCCCAACGTCACCGAGCCCTTCGTCGTGGTCGTCGCCCAGGGCGTCCGGCTGCCCGACAGCTCGCGGCTGCTGGGCGAGGGACTGCGCAACACCCTGCTGCTGGACGCCACCGGCACCCTCCTCGGCGGCGACGACGTGCTGCGGCTGACCGTCCGCGACGGCACCGTCAGCTTCCCCGCCGGGGACGACACCTCCGCCTCCGCCTCCGCCGACGCGCTCAGTGCCGTCGCCGCCGAGACCCTCGCCCGCGGCCTGGCACCGCTGCGCACCGGCGGCGCCATCGACCTGACCGAGCGGCCGCTGGAGTCCGACTTCGACCTGACGTCGCTGCTGAACATCCGCGACCCGCGCACCTTCGACGCCACCGCCAAGTGGCGGCCCCGGCTGAGCCAGTCGGCCCGGCTGCGGGTCCCGCTCGGCGTCACCGACGAGGGCGAGGTGGTGGAACTCGACCTCAAGGAGTCCGCGCAGGGCGGCATGGGCCCGCACGGCCTGCTCATCGGAGCCACCGGCTCCGGCAAGAGCGAACTGCTGCGCACCCTGGTGATGGGACTGGCCGCCACCCACTCCTCCGAAGTCCTCAACCTGGTGCTGGTCGACTTCAAGGGCGGCGCGACCTTCCTCAACATGGACCGCCTCCCGCACACCTCCGCGGTCATCACCAACCTCGCCGACGAGATCCACCTCGTCGACCGGATGCGGGACTCCATCAACGGCGAGATGATCCGCCGCCAGGAACTCCTGCGCGAGGCCGGCCACTCCTCGCTCTTCGACTACGAGAAGGCCCGGCTGGCCGGCGCCACCCTCGCCCCCCTGCCCTCGCTGCTGATCATCGTGGACGAGTTCTCCGAACTGCTCGCCAGCAAACCGGAGTTCGTGGACCTGTTCGTGTCCGTCGGTCGGCTCGGCCGCAGCCTCGGGGTGCACCTGCTGCTCGCCTCGCAGCGCCTGGACGAGAGCCGCATCCACAAGGTCGAGGGCCATCTGTCCTACCGGCTGGCCCTGCGCACCTTCTCCTCGATGGAGTCCCGCAGCGTCATCGGCGTCTCCCACGCCTACGAACTGCCCTCCGCGCCCGGCAACGGCTACCTGAAGGTGGACACCACCAACCTCGTACGGTTCAAGGCCGCCTACGTCTCCGGCCCGGCGCCCGAACCCGCCGCCGGGGCCGACCCCGCCGCGCAGCAGCGCGCCGCCCAGGAGGTCACCGCCTTCGGACTGGACCGCACCGGCGAACTGCTCTCCGCCCGCGCCGAGCAGGAAGCCGCGCTGGCCGAGGCGGCCAGGGCCGCCGAGGAGCAGGCCCGGCCGAAGGTCGGCCCGGACGGCGAACCGCTCAGCCAGGAGAGCCTGCTCGAGGTGCTCGTCGACCGGCTGGAGGACGCCGGGCCGCCCGCCCGCCAGGTGTGGCTGCCGCCGCTGGACTCCTCCGTCAGCCTCGACCAGGTGCTGCCCGCGATCGTGCCGGACCCCGAGCGCGGCATGAGCGCCGCCGACTACCCGCGGCTGGCGTCGCTGCGCTTCCCGATCGGCATGGTCGACAAGCCCTACGAGCAGTCCCGCGACCTGCTCACCGCCGACCTGTCCGGCGCCGACGGCCACGTCGGCCTGGTCGGCGCGCCGCGCACCGGCAAGTCCACCATGCTGCGCACCATGATGATGGCGCTGGCCGTCACCCACACCCCGCAGGAGATCCAGTTCTACTGCCTGGACTTCGGCGGCGGCGGCCTGGTGTCCACCTCCGGCCTGCCGCACGTCGGATCGGTCGCCACCCGCCTGGACCGGGACCGGGTGCAGCGGACCGTCGCCGAACTGACCCAGCTCCTGGAGCGCCGCGAGAGCGAGTTCGCCGCCCGCGGCCTGGAGTCCATGGCCGGCTACCGCGCCCAGCGCGCCGCCGGCGAGATCGACGACCCCTACGGCGACGTGTTCCTCGTCGTGGACGGCTGGGGCACGCTCCGCCAGGACTACGAGGACATCGAGCCGCGCGTCATCGACATGGCCGCCCGCGGCCTGTCCTTCGGCATCCACGTGATCGGCTCCGCGGTGCGCTGGTCGGAGTTCCGGCCCCGGCTGCGCGACCTGCTCGGCACCAAGTTCGAACTGCGGCTCGGCGACACCCTGGAGTCCGAGGTCGGCGCCCGCGCCGCCGCGGCCGTGCCGCACCAGCCCGGCCGCGGCCTGACCTCCGGCGGCCACCACTTCCTGGCCGCGCTGCCCCGCCTGGACAGCTCCCCGCACACCGAGGACCTGACCGCGGCCACCAAGGAGGCCGTCGCGGAGATCGGCGCCTTCTGGACCGGCACGCCCGCCCCCGGCGTCCGGCTGCTGCCCAGCCGGCTGTCGGCCGCCCAACTCCCGCCCGCCGAGGGCGACCTGCGGGTCTGCATGGGCTGGGACGAACAGCGCCTCGAACCGGCCTGGCACGACTTCGCCACCACCCCGCACCTGATGGTCTTCGGCGACAGCGAGACCGGCAAGACCAACATGCTGCGGCTGATGATCGCCGCCATCACCTCCCGCTACACCCCCGAGCAAGCCCGCATCATGGTCGCCGACCCCGGCCGCGGCCTGCTCACCGCCGTCCCCGAGGCGTACCGGGTCGGCTACGTCGTGGACAGCGACGCGCTCGGCCAACTCGCCGCCAGCGCCGCGGTGTCGGTCGGCAAGCGGGTGCCCGGCGCCGACATCTCACCGGAGAACCTGGCCCGCCGCGACTGGTGGAGCGGCCCGCTGCTGTTCGTGCTCATCGACGACTACGACCTGTTCTCCGGCGCGCCCGGCGCCCCGTCCCCGATGACCCCGCTGGTGCCGCTGCTGGCCCAGGCCCCGCACATCGGGCTGCACCTGGTGGTCGCCCGCAGCACCTCCGGGGCGATGCGGGCCATGATGGACCCGGTGCTGCGCCGCCTGTGGGAGCTGGGCAACCCGGCCCTGCTCTTCTCCTATCCCAAGGAGGAGGGCAAGTTCATCGGCGAGGCGAAGCCGCGCACCCTGCCGGCCGGCCGCGCCCAACTCGTCACCCGCCGCGCGGTCAAGCTCATGCAGACCGGACTGGTGGCCGCCGAGTGAACCGCAACCGCCGCCACGCCGCCCCCGGCCGCCGCCCCGCCACCGACCGCCGCAGTGCCGCCGCCGACCGTACCCCCGTCGCCACCCCCCGAGCCGCCCGCGGCGGCCGGGGCGGCGGCGTGCCCCACCGCACAGGAGCGACGCGATGACCAGTGCCTCCGTGATACCCGCAGCAGGCACCGGCACCGAGGTGTGCCGGGTGACCGTCGTCGGCCCCGGCGGCCGGGCCGACCTGGCGATCCCCGTCACGCTGCCGCTGGCCGCGCTGCTGCCCGTCCTCGTGGAGCACGTCGTCTCCGACGTGCGCGACCGGGGTACGCCGTGGTCCCTGCAACGCCTCGGCGAGCCGCCGCTCGACCCCGACGGCACCCCCGACGCACTCGGCCTGCACCACGGCGACGTACTCCACCTGCGCCCGGTCGAGGAACCGCTGCCGACCCTGCACTTCGACGACATCGCCGACGGCGTCGCCCACGTCGTGGGCGCCCTGCCCGGCCGCTGGCGCCCCGAACTGACCCGCGCGCTGGCCCTGACGATGGCCGCGCTCGCTACCGCCTTCCTCGCCCTCGCCCTGCTCAGCGGCGGCCCCGGCGACTTCGCCGGATACGGCGCGGGCGCCGCCGCCGTGGTCCTCACCGCGGCCGCCGTCACCGGCGCCCGGTTCACGGCCGACCCGGCCGCCGTACTGACCGGCGGCATCGCCGCGCTGGCCATGGCGGCGCTCGCCGGACTGTCCTTCCGCACCGGCCCCGGCGGCGGCTTCGACCCGGGCGTGCCCGGGCTGCTGGTCACCGCCGGGTGCGTCACCGCGGTCGCCGTCGCACTGGTCGCCCTGCGCGCCACGCCCTTCCTGGTGCCCGGCACCGCGGCCGTCGTCGCCGCCGCCACGGCCGCCACCCTCGGAGTGCGCACCGCCTTCGACTGGCGCACCGGCCAGGCCGTCGCCGTGGCCGGCGTCGCCCTGTTCGTCCTCGGCCACTTCGCCCCCCGGATCACCCTGCGCGCCGCCCGGCTGCGGGTACCCCAACTGCCGCACAACGCAGCCGAGTTGCAGGAGGACGTGGAGCCCGAACCGCAGGAGCGGGTCGAGCGCCGGGTCCGCGCCGCCACCTCCTACCTCGACGCCCTCAGCATCGGCTTCGCACTCTGCTTCGGCGTCGTGTTCTGGTTCATGGTCCATGAACACGGCTGGATCGGCTGGGCGCTGCCGCTGGTCTTCGGCGCCGCGGTGCTGCTGCGCTCCCGCGGCCTGACCGGCACCCTCCAGCGGGTGCCCACCGTCATCGCCGCCGGCGGCGGCCTCGCGCTGCTGCTCCTCCAGCAGTGGACCACCGGCGGCACCGGCCACCGCGGCGTGGCCGTCGCGCTCCTGCTGCTCACCGTCGTCGCCCTGCTCGCCGCCGCCTGGCGGCTGCCCACCGGCCGCCTGCTGCCCGTATGGGGCCACAGCGGCGACATCACCGAAATGCTCGTCGCCATGGCGCTGCTGCCGCTGCTCCTGCAACTCCTGCACGTCTACGCGCGGTTGCGCGAGATGACGAGCTGAGCACCCGGACCGGAACCGAGAGGAGGACCACCCGTGCAGACCCGCCGCGACCACGTCCAGGCCTACCAGTTCGCCGTCGGCCGACTGGCCACCGCACTCGTCAGCGGCGACCCCGGCCGCGGCGACAGCCCCACCCGCCGCGCCTCGCTCGGCACCTTCTTCGGCGTGGGCATCGTTCTCCTGCTCTGCGTGGGCTTCGGCGTCTACGGCCTGATCGCGCCCGCCCCCGACCACTCCTGGCGCGCCTCGGGCGCCTACATCGTGGAGAAGGAGACCGGCAACCGCTACCTGTACGTGGGCGGCGTGCTGCGCCCGGTCCGCAACTACGCCTCGGTGCTGCTGCTCGCCGGGCACGCCACCGCGCACACCGTCTCCCAGCAGGACCTGTCGGGCATCCCGCACGGCACCGCCGTCGGCATCCCCGGCGCACCCGACGAGGTCCCCGCCCCCGCCGAGGTGCTCGGCAACACCTGGACCCGCTGCCTGCGCCCGGAACTCAACGGCGGGCAGAGCCTGGACCTCAGCCCCGCCGGGCACACCACCGCCGTCCCCGCCGGCCGGCAGGCGCTGCTCGCCGGCCCCGACGGCACCCGCTACCTGCTGTGGAAGGGCACCAAGTACCCCGTCCCCGGCCAGGCCACCCTGCTCGCGCTCGGCCTGGACACCGACCGGCAGACCGCCGCCCCCGCCGACTGGCTCGCCGCGGTGCCCACCGGCCGCGCCCTCACCGCGATCCGCCCCGCCGGACTGGGCGAACCCGCCGGGAAGGTCGCCGGACACACCGTCACCGTCGGGCAGCTGTTCACCACGGGCACCGCGGCGGGCGGCGCGGCCGACACCTCGTCCGACCCGACCGGGAGCGCGGGCCACTACTATGTGATGACCCGGGACGGCGTCGCCCGCACCACCGCCACCGAGTCCGCGCTGCTCGCCGCTCAACCGCACATCCCCGCGCCGCTCCAGGTGCCCGCCTCCGCGCTGGCCGCCGTGAAGATCGCCGACGACCCCGCCATGGCCGGCGCGCTGCCCGACGTGGCCGGCGCGCCCGCCGTCGCCGGCACCGGGCAGGCGGTGTGCCTGGCCCAGCAGGTCGACGGCCGCACGCTCGACTCGCAGGTCGTCCTGGAGACCGGGGCCGCCGCCACCGGCAGCCGCGCCGTGGTCGTCCCGCCCGGCCACGGCGTCGTCGCCGCCAGCCGCGAGGAGGTGCTCAAGAAGGCCACCCACCCGCGGACCTTCCTCATCACCGACGACGGCACCGCCTACCGGCTGGCCAACGACGACACCACCGCCGCGCTCGGCCTGTCCGGACTCGTCTCGGTGCTCCCCGACGACCTGCTCGCCCTGCTCCCCACCGGCCCCGAACTGACCAAGCCGGGTACCAGCGGCACGGGAGGCAGCGGTGTTTAAGAGCATCAAGTCCCTGCTGCCGCCCGGCCCCGCACTCCAGTGCCGCCCGGCGGGCGACGCACTGCTCCTCCAGACCAAGGGCCGCAACGACCAGGCCGCCTGGCGCTTCGCCGGCGCCCTCGCCCGCGACGACCAGCACACCGTCGTCGTCGTGGACGTCCCCGGCATCCCCCCGGACACCGCCGCCGACGCCATGGTCCGCGCACTGGCCGACAGCGGCGGCAGCCTGCGGATGGTCTTCGGCAACGGCACCTCCGCGGAGATCCGGCGGGCCGGCCAGCGGATCGCCGAGGAACTCGGCAAGGTCGTCGTGGTGCCCGACGGCGAGGTGCTCCCCACCGCGGGCGGCGGGCTCTACATCCCCGGCGGCCACGGCTCCGGCTGGCTGCGGCTGCGCCCCGGCCGCCCGGTCGAGCACGACTCGATGGGCTTCCCCAAGCCCCGCTGGCAGTTCTCCATGGCCGACCGCCCCTGGGCCACCAGCCCCTACGCCGTCGTGGAACCGCTGCCCTGCGGGGTGTGGGTGCGCGGCGCGCTGCCCGACGGCGCCGACGACCACCGCCGCAGGCTCTTCGGCCTCATCGCCGTCGACCCCGACGTGATGACCGTGGTCCTCGGCTGCCCCGGCGGCCCGGCCGTCCCGCTCGCGGACGTGCTGCGGTTCTGGGAGACCGTGCTGCCCTCGACCCGCTCCCGGGTGCGCTTCGTGCACTACGGCCCGGTCGCGCTGCCGCAGGAGGGTGAGGCACTCGGCCAGCAGCTCGCCGACGCGCTGGAACACCAGGTCGTGCTGTACACGGGAGCGGCCGAGGACGACCCCGCCGCGCCCGGCGACGCGGACGCGGCCGACGCCGGTGCGGCGGGCGGGGGTCGGACGAGTAGCCCGGCGGGCGGGGGTACGGGCAGCGGCGCCACCTTCGTCCGCGAGGTCCTCTACAGCCCGCGCGGCACCGAGGGCGCGCCGCCGCCCGCGCTGGCCGGGGTGCGCGCCCCGCTGCCCGGCTTCCACCCGGTCGCCCCGGGCGTCTACGAGTACGCCTTCGACGCGGTCCTCGAAGTGGTGCAGAGCGGGCTGTGGATGCGCCCGCCGGAAGAGCCCGCCGACGGCGACGACGTCCGCCGGATCGCCCCCGTCCCCGGCGACCGGCTCTTCCTCTACCACCGCGGCTCCCCGGAACTCGCCGCCCGCATGCGGGCGTTGGCTGAGGACGCGCTCTGGCGGCTGGGCGCCGACGCCCGCGGCGGCTTCGTCCTGCGACCCGCCGACGACCCCGCCGTCGACACCGGCGCCTGGTACGCCGAGCCGATCGCCGTCCCCGACCCCTACGAAGCGGTGACCGCGGCGATCCCCCCGGCCACCCGGCCCGCGGGCACCGCGCCCTGGACCCCGGTCACGGTCGAGGGCTCTGCTCGGGACGCCGTTGCCGATAACGATGTCGTGACGGCAGAGGCGGTCGAGGCCGAGGTGACCCTCGGGTCCCCGGCCCCGGCCCCGACTCAGGCCGCCGCCTCCGCCGCCGTGACGAGCCCGTTCCAGGCGGAGGTGTGGGCCACCGCCGCCGATGACCTGTCCGCTCCCGCACCGGCGGCACGTGCCGCCGCCGCACCGGAGCCTGCCGGACCCCGGCCGCTGCCCGAACTCACCGCGGGGCTGGGCCTTCCCACGGGGTGGGTCACCTCGACGGCGACCGAGTCGGTGCCGGCCGAGCCGGCGGTGGCCGAGCCGTTCGCGGTCGAGGCGGTCGTATCCGAGGCGGTGGTGGCGGAGACGGCGGGGGCAACGGCCGCGGCGGGCGCGGGTGTTGCGGGGGAGGGTGTGCCGGAGCCGCCCGAGGCGGTGGAGCCGGTGGAGCCGGTGGTGGCAACGGGCGTAGCGGACAGGGTCGTTGCGGAGGAGGGCGCGCCGGCGCCGCCCGAGGCGGTGAACGCCGGGCCCGTGGCGCCCGCTGTCCTCGTACCCATGCGGCCCATGCCGGAGGCGGACCAGCCGTCCATCCGGCGGCTCCCGCTGCCGCTGGCCCACCCGGCCACGATCTTCCCGCCGTCCCCGGACTCCCCGTCCCCGGATGCCGTGCCCGCGGACACCGCGCCGACGGCTGCCCCCGAACTGCCGTCAGGGCCAGCCGCGTTGCCGTCGAACGGCGCCGAGGCACCACGCCCCGCCGCCCCGCCCCCGGGGACGCTCCCCCTCCTGGGCGGCCTCCCCGTGCCCCCGAGCTCGCCGCCTGTCGCACCGCCCCCGATGCCGCTTGCCCCGCCGACGGTGGCGGCCGAGCCCGCGGCCCCGCCTGCCCCGGCTGCCCCGGTGGCGGCCCCGCCCGCCCCTGCCGCGCGGCCCGCGGGGCTGCGGTTGGAGTCCGCGGGCGCGTTCCCCGCGGCGCCGGTGACCGTGGAACCGCCAGTCAAGCCGATGCCGCCGGCCGCGGACAGCGCCCCCGCCGAGAAGGCCCCCGCGCCCGCGGCCCCCGTTGGAACCCCGCCCGCCCCCGCGGCTCCTTCCGGGGTGCGGGTGCAGCCCGTGCCGAAGGGAGCCGCGTGCGCGGTGCCGCCGGAGCGGGGCATCGAACGGGAGCGGGACTGGGTACGCAAGACGTTCCGCGCCCAGTACGACGTGGCCGCGGGCACCGTGTCGCGGGTGATGTCCGAGGTGCCGGGGCTGCGGGGCGGCAGCCGCGAGAAGGCGACGGACACGCTGATCGACCTGGTGGCGGTGCGGCTGTACCTGACGGGCAACAGCGCGGGCGTGGACGCGTCGGTACGCTCCGCGCGGGTCGGGCCGCACGTGCCGCTGGCCCGCTGCGTGGCGTCGGGCCTGCGCCGGCTGCCGTCGTACCGGGGCATCGCCGTGCTGGGCGCGGAGCTGACGGACGCCGAGCGGGCCTGGTACCGCGACGGGCGGCTGGTGACGGAGTGGTCGTTCTGCGCCGCCTCCGCGCAGCCGATCCAGGAGGTCGCCGAGCGCCCGACGTTCGTGGTGTGGTCGATGACCGCGCGGCGCACCAACCTCCTGGACGGCTCCGCGCCGGACCGGGTGGTGTTCCTGCCGGGCACCACGTTCAAGGTGCTGCGCCCGGCCGCCGCTGCGGGCGACCTGGTGCTGATCCGCGAGATGGCGGCGACCGAGATCGGCGCGGACGGCCGGGTCGCCCCCGGGCGGACGGCGCTGGACGAACGGGCCCTGGAGAGCCTGGAACGGGCCGCGGCCGCCCTGCCGAGGACGCCGGTCGCCGCGGACGCCGACCGGCCCCGTACGCCGCACAGCCCGCCCGGCCTGATGCCCGAGGCACCCCGGCCGGGCGCCCGGGCCCGTACCGACGCACCCGCAGCGGGCGCGCACGACAAGGGAGCGACGCAGTGAACCGGCAAGTGCTTGTGGTCTCCCCGGACCGGCCCGGCGCGTACCGGACGCTGACCGAGGCGCTCGCGGACGCCGCCGAGGGCGCGCTGATCACGGTGGGACCGGGCCGCTACGACGAGGCGCTGCACCTGGTGCGGACCGTCACGCTGGCCGCCGACGGCGCCGGGGGCACCGCCCATGTGCACGCCCCCGCGGGCAGCACCGTGGTGGTGGACGCCGAGGCCGTGCAGATGTCCGGGCTGCTGCTCAGCGGCGCCGACCCGGAGGCGCCGGTGCTCGATGTGCGCCGCGGGCAGGCCGCGCTGGACGGCTGCCGGGTGGCGGGCGAGGCGTGGACGGCGGTGCTGGCGTGGGACACCGGGACGGTGGCGCTGCGGGACTGCCAGGTCTCCAACCCGCGGGGCGCCGGCGTGGTGCTGACCTCCGGCGGCGGCAACGTGGTGGAGCGCACCACCGTCGCCGAGGCGGGCTCCTCCGCGGTGGTGGTCGCCGAGCAGGGCCGGTTGACGCTGCGCTCGTCGACCCTGGACCGCGCGGCGGGCAACGGCCTGTGCGTCAACGGCCGCGGCGCGGTCGTGGTGGAGTCCACCCGGATCACCGGCAGCGGCAAGCCCGCGCTGGCCGTCGAGCAGGACGGGCGGGCGGAGTTGACCCGCGTCGAGGTGTCGGGCAGCGCCGGGCTGGACGCGTATCTGGCCAGTACCGCGGGCGCGACCCTGACCGAGTGCACCTTCAGCGGCTCGCGCGGCGAGTCGGTGTACGTCAAGGACAGCGCGCCGGTGCTGCGCGACTGCGTGGTCAGCGGGGCCGCGCAGGTCGGGCTGCACGCCGCGGCGGGCGGCCGGCCGGTGCTGGAGCGCTGCCGGATCGAGGGCACCCCGGTGGGTGTCCTCACCGAGGACGGCGCCGAGGTCGCCGCGAGTGAGCTGGATGTGCGCGGCGCGTCCACCGCGGCGCTGCGGCTGGGCGGCGGCGCCATCCGGCTGACCCGGCTCGCGGTCGCCGACGGCGGCCCCGCCGTCCAGGCGCTGGGCGGCGCGCGGCTGGACCTCGACGAGGGCGAGGTCGCGGTGACCGGCGCCGCCGGCATGGAGCTGGGGGAGCGGGTCACGGCCCGGCTGTCGGAGCTGCGGCTGCGGGTCGGGGGCGGCACCGCGCTGGCGCTCGCGGACTCCGCGCAGGCCGAGGTGGAGTCCGCGACCATCGAGGGCGGCACGGTCGTCATCGGCACCGACAGCCAACTGACCGCCCGCGACAGCGAGTTCCGCGGCTCCGACGGCGACGGCCTGCGGGTGGCCGGCGGCACCCTGACCGCCGTCGGCTGCCGGGTGCACGGCGCCGCCGCCAACGGCGTGCACCTCGCGGCCGGTTCACGCGCCGAGCTGAGCAACTGCACCGTCTTCGACAACGCCGGCGAGGCCGTCCGCTCGCAGACCGCCGAGCCGGTCGGCATCCACGACTGCGACCTGCGCGACGACTCCGGGCCGCACGGCGGCCGTTCGGGCGGCGGCAAGGAGCTGACCGCCACCGCCGCGGACGGCGGCTCCGGCGGCTTCGGCGGGCCCGGCCCCGCCTCGGTCGTGCAGAGCGCCACCGGCGCCGGACCGCTCGCCGAACTCCAGTCGCTGGTCGGCCTGGAGAGCGTCAAACGCGAGGTCACCGGCCTGATCGACCTCAACAAGATGACCAAGCGGCGGATGGAGATGGGCCTGCCCATGCCGCCGATGAGCCGACACCTGGTCTTCGCCGGCCCGCCCGGCACCGGCAAGACCACCGTCGCCCGCCTGTACGGCGCGGTCCTGGCCGAACTCGGCATCCTGCGCCAGGGCCACATCGTGGAGGTCGCCCGGGCCGACCTGGTCGCGCAGATCATCGGCGGCACCGCCATCAAGACCACCGAGGTCTTCACCAAGGCCCTCGGCGGCGTCCTGTTCATCGACGAGGCGTACACCCTGACCAACCAGTCCCGCGGCTCCGGCCCCGACTTCGGCCAGGAAGCCGTCGAGACGCTGATGAAGCTGATGGAGGACCACCGCGACGAGATCGTGGTCATCGTCGCCGGCTACTCCGCGCAGATGGACCAGTTCCTCGCCTCCAACCCCGGCATGGCCTCCCGCTTCGCGCGCACCATCGAGTTCCCCAACTACGCACCGGACGAACTCGTCACCATCGTGCGCGGCCTGTGCGCCAAGCACTACTACGAACTGGACGACAGCGCCCTTGAGGCCCTCGACCGCTACTTCGTGGAGGTCCCCAAGGGCGACACCTTCGGCAACGGCCGCGTGGCCCGGAAGATCTTCGAGGAGATGATCGGCCGCCAGGCCACCCGGCTGTCCGCCCAACCCCACCAGGACGACAGCGCGTTGAGCGTCCTGACCGGCGAGGACGTCACCGAGGCGCCCAGCGCCCCCGGCGGCGCCGACGGCGCCGCCGAACCCGAACTGCCCGAACTGCCCGGCCTGCGGCGGCTGGCCGCCGTCACCGGCCTGGACACCGCCCGGGCGGCTCTGCGCACCCGGCTGCGCGCGCTGGCCGCCGCCCAGCAGCGCCCCGGCGCCGGCCCGGAGCCGCTGTCGGTCCGCGCCAACGTGGTGCTCGAAGGCCCGCCCGGCAGCGGCCGCCGCGCGCTGGCCGCGCTCTACGGGCGCTGCCTGGCCGAACTGGGGCTGCTGCCCACCGGCGCCACCCGGCATGTGCGGCTGTCCTCGCTGCCCGCCCGCTGGGCCGAACAGCCGCTGCTGCGGCTGGCGTCCGCGCTGGAGGAGAACAGCGGCGGCCTGCTCGTACTGGAGTGGACCGAGGCGTTCGAGCAGCGCAGCCCGCAGTCCCGCGAGGCCGTGCTCGGCGCGCTCGCCCGGATCGTCGCCGTGCCCGGCGACACCGTACTGGCGCTGATCGGCACCCCCGAGCACCTGATGGGCCTGATGCGCGAACGCACCGACATCGCCCAGGGGTTCGCCGAGTACGTCCGGCTGGCGCCCTACACGCCCGAGCAGTCCGTGGAACTGGTGCGGCGCCGGCTGCGCGGCTACGGCTTCCAGCTGGACGAGGACGCCGCCCAGGCGCTCGCCGAGACCTTCGGCCGCTCGCCCGAGCCGGTCGGCGCCCACCGCGCGCACCGCCTCGCCGAGCACCTGGCTGCCGGCGCCCGGGCCCGCACCGTGACCACCGCCGACCTGCCCCGGCCGGAAGCCGAGCAGGCCGCGGTGCTCGCCCCCGACGAGAGCGCGCCGCCCCCGGCCGCGCCGCCCGAACCCCCGCACCAGCGGCCCGAGCCGCTGGCCCGGCTGTAAGGACTTCCGGCCCGCCGCGACCCAGCGCCACCCGCGGCAGGCCGGGACACCGAAGCACCACCCCGACACCGACGAGAGGACCGCCCGACCATGGCACTGACATCAGTCGAACTCCAGGGAATGACCGCCGCCCAGGGCACCTTCCAGACCGCCCTGGACGACGGCGCCACCTCCTACGCCCAGATGGCCGGCCAGATCGACGGCCTGCGCGGCAGCTGGACCGGTGACGCCTCCACCATCTACGGCAACGCCATGCAGGCGTGGCTGGACGACTTCAACAAGGTGAACCAGGCGCTGCGGACGATGCTGGAGAAGCTCCAGCAGAACACCAACGTCTACGCGAACACCCACGAGGAGACCCAGCAGACCGCCAACCAGGTCGCGCAGAACATCGCGTCCGGCGTCACCAGCCTGCCCGGCTTCTGAGCCGCCCGCACCGCAGCACCCCCGCATCACCGCACCACGCCCGTTCCACCCTCTTTCCTCCAAGGAGCCCCCGTGGCGACGTACACCGTGCAGATGGAGCAGGTCGACGTCATCGTCGGCGAGATGAACGCCATCACGCAGCGCATCAACCAGGCCCTCCAGGACCTGGACAACCAGGCCAAGATCAACCTCGCCGAGTGGACCAGTGACGCGCAGGCCACCTACGCCCAGGTCAAGGCGCAGTGGGACGCCGCCGCCGCGGACATGACGCAGAAGGCGGCCCTGGCCACCCAGCAGCTCGGCAACATCAACGAGTACTACTCCCAGGGCGAGCGCGCGGGCGTCCAGCTCTGGGGCTGACCTGCCATGACCTACGGAACCCTCGACGGCACCCTGCCCCCGACCCCGTCGCCGCCGGCGCACAAGCCGGAGCAGTACGACGGCGGCACGACGCTGCCGAACGGGCAGGGCACGTACTCCGACGACACGCCGTTCTCGGCGCCGACGGTACCCGGCGGCTCCGGCAGCGGCTCGGGGACGAGCGTGGACACCCCGTCGATGAAGCTCTTCGCGGACAACATCGACAAGCTCATCACGCCCACGCAGGAAGCGGCGAAGAAGCTCGACCCGATCAACGTCGCGCCGGGCGCCTTCTACCACGCCGACCAGATCCGCACGAAGGTCAACGGCCTCAACGCCGACGACGGGCTCAAGGCCCAGTACGGCAAGGTGCTGGCCGACCTGGTGCAGGGCCTGGGCGACCTGCGCGACGGAGTCCGCCAACTGGCGTCGAACTACGCGACGTTGGAGGACGCCAACAAGATGACGTCCACGGACCTGGACAAGGCCATGCAGTCGACGAGCGGGGACTTCACCGTGTTGTTGACCGACGCGGGCGGATCGAGCGGCGGGACCGGCGGGACCGGCGCGTAGGCGGCCGCACCGGCCGGCGGGCGACACGGCGGGCCGGAGACGGCAGGCCGTGCGCACGTGTCCCGTCCGGCGGGGCGGCCCGGGCCACCGGACGCCCCGCCGGGCGGGACCGGCGCACAGCGACGGCGTATTGACGGAGGACTTGCGCACATGGGCACCGACTACGACAGCAACGGGTTCTCGCAGGGCGACGACGGGTCGATCTACGGCGACCCGACGGCGACCGGCTCGATCTCCGACTACGACAGCTGGGACTGGAAGCAGATCGAGGCCGCGATCCGCGGCATGTCGGCGGGTGTGGACGACTCCGACAACCTCGACCGCGCCGCTTCGGTCGCCTCGCCGCAGAGCCTCCAGGACGCGGCGAACGTCTTCTACCACGTGCAGATGGTGCTGTCGGGTGTCGCCAAGGCCCTCCAGGACCAGGCGAAAGCCCTCGCCGGGGACGACGGGCCGTGGAAGGGCGACGCCGCCGACGCCTTCTACGACATGATGAGCACGTTCTCCAAACAGGTCGCCGCGACCGCCGACGTGCTCTCCGGCGGTACCAGCGGCTCGGGCAACTCCGTGCCGCAGCAGCTGGCGGACAACGCCGTCAACCTCACCAACGCGCAGAACAAGATCCACGAGATCGACGTCTGGTACGCCAACCAGGCGACCTTGATGGGCGTCACGCCGATGAGCAACGGCCTGATCCCGGTCAGCAAGAAGCCCGAGCTGGTCAAGATGCTCAACCACGACATGCGCCAGGTGCTGAAGAGCCTGGCCGCCGACTACCAGGTGACCATCGACTCGGTGCGCCCGCCCGGCACCATCACCGGCCCCGGCGCCGGCGACACGCCCCCGGTCGACACCCCGCCGGACGACATCACCGACCCCGGCGACCAGGTCGGCGACATCACCCCCGCCGAGATCGGCCCGCTCGCCAACACCGACACACCCGGGATCGACGCGCAGGGGCCGGAGGCACTGACCGACCCCGACGGCTACACCGCCGCCGAGAACGCGCTGGCGCCCACTCCGTACTCCGGCAGCCTCGACACCAACGGGCCCGGCTCGGGCCTGAGCGACGGCAGCGGGCTCGGTGACGACTCCGGGCTCGGCGGGCTCGGCGACGACAACAGCACCCTGGACCCGAACGCGCTGGACAGCGCGCTCAACCCGGCGGCGTACGACGGCGGCACCGGTGTCGACGGCACCGGCGGACTCGGCGACGGCTCCGGACTGGGCGACGGCTCCGGCCTCGGCGGCACCGACGGGGTCGGCGACGGCACCGGACTCGGCGGGCTGACCCCCCTCACCACCCTGCCCTCGCGCTTCGCCGGCGGCACTGGCGTCGACGGCACCGGCGACCTGCCCGGCTCCGACCTCGCCGAGGACCCCAGCACCTGGGACGACGGCACGACCGCCGCCGACTACCCCGGCGACACCGGCATCGGCGGCGACGCGGCCCTGGGCGACGACAGCGGGCTCGGCGACGAGGCGGGCCTGGGCGGCCTCGGCGACGTCAAGAGCGTCTCGCCGTCCGCGTTCCCCGGCAGCACCTCCACCGCCGGCAGCGTGCCCACCGCGGGCGACCTCGGCCTGGAGTCCGACACGCCCGGCTACAGCCCCTCCGCGTTCCCCGGCTCCACCGGCCTGTCCAGCGGCTCCGGCCTCACCAGCGGCAGCGGCAGTGGGATGCCGTTCATGCCGGGGATGGGTGGGGCTTCGCAGGCGGGGCAGCAGGGTGGTTTGGAGCGTAGTGACGCTTCTGGGTTGCTTGATCCGACGGCGGAGCCGTGGTCGGGGGATGCGAGCACGGCGGGCGACGGGTATCTGCCTTCCAGCGGTGTGCCGGTGGGTGCGGATGACGGGTTGGATCTGGCGGGGTTCGAGCCGTCGGAGTTCCCGGGATCGTCCGACCTTGGTGGGGCGAGTGCGGGTGTCGGCAGTAGCGGGAGTGGGATGCCGTTCATGCCGGGGATGGGTGGGGCTTCGCAGGCGGGGCAGCAGGGTGGTCTGGAGCGTAGTGACGCGTCCGGTCTGCTTGATCCGACGGCGGAGCCGTGGTCGGGGGATGGGGATGTGGCGGGGGAGGGGTTGTTGCCGTCGGGTGGGGTGCCGGTGGGTGCGGATGGGGGGTTGGATCTGGCGGGGTTCGAGCCGTCGGAGTTCCCGGGGTCGTCCGAAGTGGCCGGTGATGTGGGGGGTGTGGGGGCGTCCGGGAGTGGGATGCCGTTCATGCCGGGGATGGGTGGGGCTTCGCAGGCGGGGCAGCAGGGTGGTTTGGAGCGTAGTGACGCTTCTGGGTTGCTTGATCCGACGGCGGAGCCGTGGTCGGGGGATGGGGATGTGGCGGGGGAGGGGTTGTTGCCGTCGGGTGGGGTGCCGGTGGGTGCGGATGGGGGGTTGGATCTGGCGGGTTACCAGCCGTCAGAGTTCTCGGGATCGTCCGATCTGGGCGGTGGGAGCACGGGAGTTGGCAGCAGCGGCGGCGGGATGCCGTTCATGCCTGGGATGGGGGGCGCCTCCCAGGCCGGGCAGCAGGGTGGCCAGGACCGTAGTGACGCGTCCGGGCTGCTCGACCCGACCGCCGAGCCGTGGACGGGCGCGTACGACCCCGCGTCCGGCGAGGTCGCGGCGGCCGGGACCGTACCCGGCGGGCAGGGCGCACTCGACCTGCCCGGGGACGTGGCGGAGGAGGAGCAGGCGGCAGCCGCCCCGAACGGGGAGCCCGGCATGATGATGCCGGGAGCGGGCGGTATGCCGGGCAGCGGCGCGGGCCGGGAGGAGGGCGTGTCCTCCGACGCGTCCGGACTGCTGGCGCCGAGCGCGGACCCGTGGACGGACGCGGGCACGCCGGACGCCGAAACGGCGGGCCAGGTGCCGGCCGCACCGGGCACGCTGTCCGGGCTGCCCGCGGCCGCGGAGACGGGCGGGACGACGGCCGAAGGGCTCGCCGTACCCGCCGCCGCGGCAGCCGCCACTCCGTTCCTGCCGATGGGCGGGCTCGCGGCGCCTGGCGGGACCGGCCGCGGGGACGACGAGGAGCACGGCACGCTCGTGGAGCCGACCGGCGAGGCGTTCGCCGAACCCGCGGCCCCCGAGGCGCTGGCCGCCGACGCGCTCGCGTCGGGGATGACCGCCCCGGCTGTGCCGGGGACCCCGGAGCACGACGGCGACGCGCGGTACGCCGCCGCCCCGTCCCCGTACGACACGGCGGGCGCCGACGACCTCGGCGACCCGCTCGTCGTACTCCGCCCCTCCGACGACGACCTGGCGGAGGAGGACACCGCCGCCTGGGGCGTCGCGGGCGCGGCGTTCGCACCCCTGCTGTGGGCGGGCCGCCCGGAGGAGGAGCCCGAGATCAGCGCGCCCGGGTACGCCACCGCCGACGAAGGCACCTGGGGCATGGGCCCGGCGGGTGCCCAACAGACGGCAGAGCGGCCCGAGACGGCCGAGGGCGACGACCAGCCGCTGGCCACCTGGCGCCCCAATCGGCCCGCGGCGGGCGGCGAGACGACCGTCCTGCCGCCGGCCGACCAGCCGCTGTCCTGCGCCGCCGCGTCCCCGGACGACGACTGGGACGAGGAGGAGCCCGAGGCGTCGCACGAGGAGCCCGACGAGGAGGAGTCCGCCACGCGCGGCATCGCCGACCTGCTGGTGCAGGAAGGCGACACCTGGGGCGCCCCGCCGACCGCCGACGGCCCGCCCGGGGTGTACTGAGCGGCCCCCGCGGAAAGGACCCGGAACGGCTCGGCACGGCGGCGACGCGAGGAGAGGAAGCCATGAGCACCCCGTACGACCAGGAGATCGAAGAGCTCCTGGAGCTGTACCGCAAGCAGCGCGACGAGGCCGTCGAGACCCGGCGGCAGATCAACGAGGTGACCGGCACCGCGACCGCGCCGCGCCAGACGGTGAAGGTGACCGTCGGCGCGCAGGGCGACGTGACGGCCATCGAGTTCCCGACCGGCGCCTACCACCGGATGGCGCCCAAGGAACTCGCCGACGCGCTGCTGTCCACGATCCGCGAGGCCCGCGCCGACGCGCTGGAGAAGGTCGCCGAACTCACCTCGCTCGCGCTGCCGCCCGGAGTGACCGTGGGCGACCTGCTGCGCGGCGAGGTCGACCCGAAGGCGATCCTGCCCGACGACCCGGCGATGCCGGACCAGGTGCGGGACTACATCGACAACGGGCGCCCGGAGGGAGCCGCCGGCCGCCCCTAGCCGCGCCCACCTGCCCGCACCGGCTCCGCCACCCCGCCGCCCCACCACCACCGCGACCATCTCCGCGCCCACCCGAGGGAGTTCCCATGTCAGGCGAGTCGTTCTCGGTCGACACCGACGGCCTCCAGGCCCAGATGCCCTACATGATGGAGCTGGCGCAGCGGTTCCTGAACGTGCACAGCACCCTGGAGTCGAAGCTCGGTTCGCTTGGCGAGCCGTGGGGCGAGGACGCGAGCGGTGAGGCGTTCCTGCGGCAGTACACCAAGCCCAAGGGGCAGATCCTGGACGCGACACTCGACGCGGGCGACGTGCTGCGGAGCACCGGCGACGGCCTGAAGACCATGGCGAGCGGCTACGAGCGCATCGAGTCCGACAACTCCGAGTCCGCGCGGCAGCTCGGCGGTTCGCTCGAACCGGTGCAGACGACGGACGGCGGCGGGGACGGCGGCGGCCGGCAGCGGTCAGGCCGCTCGTGAGCATCAACCTGCCCCCGGAACTCGGCTGGGTCGCCCGCCTGGCCGTCGGCCAGTCCTGGCCCAAGGGCGACGAGGACAAGATGCACAGCCTCGGCCTGGCCTGGGACGAGGCCGCACAGGCGCTCGCCGCCATCAGCCGCGAGATCTCCCCCGCCACCCGGGGCGTGCTGCACAGCATCGGCGGCTCCGTCGCGGACGAGTTCGCGTCCTTCGTCAAGCAACTCCAGTCCAACGTCCCGGACATGGCCGAGGCGTCCGGCCAACTCGGCAAGCTCGGCCGGAACACCGGGGTGCAGCTGGAGTACGCGAAGTACATGATCCTGGTGCAACTCGTGTGGCTGGCCGCCGAGATCGCCCAGATGTCGTTCTGGGCGCCGGAGGTCATCCCCGCGCTGATCACGTCCGTACGGCTCATCGTGCGGATGCTGCTGCGCCGCCTGCTGACGTCGATCGCGACCGGCGTCGGCATGATGCTCGGGATGGACGCGGTCATCCAGAGCATCCAGATGCTCAAGGGCGACCGCACCTCCTGGAGCGTGGAGAACACGATCTCCGCCATCGAGAGCGGGGCGATCGGCGGCGCCATCGGCGGGCTCACCTTCGGGCTGGGCGACACCTTCTTCCCGAAGTTCGGCGCGTCGCTGATCGGCCGGGGACTGCTGGGCGGGATCTCCGGCGTGGGCAGCACCGCGGCGCTGAACTCCCTCTTCCACAGCGGCGAACCCTCCGACCTGGGGTTCGGCGGTGCGGCCGGGGCGATCGGCGCGATCGCCGGGGGCGGCAAGCGGCGCGGCGGCGGGGGAGACGAGACGAAGGTCGACGACTTCGACATCCACATGCCGACCACCATCGACCTGCCCGACCCGCACGGGATCGACAAGTCGACAGGCGGAGACTTCGGGGGCGGCGGGGAGTTCGGGAACAGCGGGGACATCGGCGGCAGCGGCCACGGTTCCGGCGGTACGGGTACGGGCGGTACGGGTACGGGCGGCACCGGCGGGTCGAACCTCGGCGGAACGGGTGGTACGACCGTACGGACCGCCGGCGGCGACAGCCATGCTTCCGACGCGCCCTCGCAGGTCAGTGCGTCCGCCACGTCGGGCAGCGGCCACGCACCGCCCGCGGTCGAGCCAGGCACCGAACGGCCGCCTGCGACCGCACCCGCCACCGCACCCGCCACCGCACCGGTCACCGCACCCGCCACAGAGCACGGCAGCGCGCCGCCGACCGGGACCCGTACGACGGGGGCGGGTAGCGACGCCGCCACCGGGCACCCGGCCGCGGACACCGCCGACTCCGCCGCGGGCAACGGCGGGACCAGCACCCTCACTTCGCGGGGCGCCCCGACCGGCACCGGCACGCAGAGCGACACGCGCACCAGCGAGTCCGGCGGGCACGGCGGCACGAGCCAGGACGGGCTGCCCGGCTTCACGACGGCGTTCCCCGCCACCGGCTCCACCGGCACCGACCACGCGCCTGCCGCCGCGAGCGGCTCCACCGGCTCCACCGGCACGACCGGTTCCGGGGCGCCGGGCGAGACCCGGACGAGCGCGCCGCACGAGAGCGGGAACAGCGGGAACGTCTTCACGCCGACGCAGCACGGCACAGGCAGCGGCAGCACGCACGTGCCGGTGGAGTCCGCTCCCACCGGACCGCACCAGGAGTCGGCGCCGAGCAGCACGCCGAGCGCGGCGAGCAGCAACACCCCGCAGTCCGGGGCCACTTCGGCGCCGCCGGTGACCGAGCACGTGGCGGCGGGCGGGCCTGCGTCGTCCGCGCATGTGGACCAGGCCCAGACACCGACCGGAACAGGCCCTGCCCGTACGGACGCCGCCGGCACCGGCACCAGCACCGGGCAGGGCACGGGCGCCCCCGCGCCGACCCGGGCCGCCGACCCCGGGCAGAGCGCTGCCACACGTGGCGGGCCGTCCGAGGTCGCTCCCCGGGCGCCGCGGGCACCCACGGTCACCACCACCGGCGGCACCGGCACCGGGCATGCGAGCGGCGCGACCGGGAGCACCGTCACGACCAGCGGGGGCGAGACACCGCCGGCCCACGCGGCAGCGACCACGACAGCCGAGTCGTCCGGTGGCGGCACCCACCTCACTCTCCCGGACCCGCCCACCGAGACCCCGCACGCGCCGCTCACCACCGGCGGGCCCGGGGAGAGCAGCGGCGGCAGCCCGGCGTTCCCCGACGTGCCGACGCATACCCCGACCACCGCGCCGGTCCAGCACGTCGCACCCGTCGAACCCGTGGCGGCGCCGGGCGGGGCAGGCACCGCGGTGACCGCCCAGCCGCACACCTTCCCCGACGTGCCGACGCACGCCCCGGGCAGCACCCCGGCGCCCGCACCCGCGCCGGCCGCGCCTGCTCCCGCCGCGTCCGCCGCGAACGGTCACGGCGACGGGTCCGCCGAGGGCGGCTCCGGCGGCGGCCGGGGCCTGGGCGACCTGGACGGCCTCACGGTCCCCACCCACCCGATCGGCGACGCGGCGCACCCGATCCACGACGCGCCCGACGCGCCGACGACCCCGCTCGTCTCGCCCACCGCCCACATCGACGCGCGGCTGGACGCGTTGGACCGCGCCGGGCGGGACGCGGGCATGTCGGCGCCGGACCGCCAGAACTACCGGCAGTCCGTCAGCCAGGCGGCGCGCGACGGCAACCTGAGCGGGGCCACCCGCGGCCTCCAGTCGTTCCGGGACCACGTGGAGACGTCGGCGCTGAACCAGCGCTACGAGGACTTCCGCCAGCACGCGGCCGGCGGCTTCGAGAACACCCGGGCGCCGCAGTCCGCCCGCGGCACCTGGGACCACCTGGTGAACTCCGTCGAGCAGGCCCACCGCGGCGGCGACCCTGCCCTGCTCGACAGCCACCTGCGCGAGTACACCGACTTCGTCGAGCAGCACGCCCCCGCGGAGGCGCTGACCGGCCCCGACGCTCCCCAGCCCTACCACCCGGACGTGGAGGACGTACGGCGCCAACTCGCCACCGCCACCGGGCCCGACGCGGACCAGCTGCGCACCCAGCTCGCCGACCTCCAGCAGACCGCGGACCTCCAGGACCGGCTCCGCCAGTTGGGCGGCCAACCGAACGGGCCCGACCCGCACGAAGCCGCACTGACCCGAGCCGTCGACCGGGCCG
The DNA here is from genome assembly GCF_057708125.1 of Actinacidiphila sp. bgisy145. Lineage (NCBI taxonomy): Bacteria > Bacillati > Actinomycetota > Actinomycetes > Kitasatosporales > Streptomycetaceae > Actinacidiphila > Actinacidiphila sp. bgisy145. The sequence goes on along the minus strand of NZ_JBYIRL010000016.1, from coordinate 102,230 downwards.
CCACCCCCGACGACGCGGCCCGCGCCCTCGCCGCACTCCAGGACCACCGCACCGACCAGGCCCTCCAGCAGCGCCTGGACCAGCTCAACTCCGACCACGTGCCCGAGACGGGCGGCGGCCGGAGCAGCATCGAGGACCTGAACCAGCGCCTCGACGCGCTGCGCGGCGACACCGGCCCCGACGAGCAGGCGCTGCTCCAGCAGATCAGCCACGCCGCCGGCCCCGACGAGGCCGCCGCCGCGCTCGACGCCCTGCACGACCACCGCGAGCAGCAGCAGATCCAGAACCTCCAGCAGCGCCTGGACCAGCTGCGCGACACCGCCCCGGCGCCCCGGACGACCACGGGCACCGGCACCGCGACCACCGCCGGCACCGGACACACCGCCGACGGCCCGGGTCATGACGGCCGCGCCGGCCTGCCCTCCGACGACGAACTGCGCCAGCGCCTCGACGCCTTGGAGGACGACCCCACGACGCGCGACCTGCGCAACCAGGTGTACGACGCGAACACCCCTGAGGACGCGCAACGCGCGATCGACCAGCGCGCCGCCCACCAGGACCAGTTGGACCAGCAACGCCAGCAGCGGATCGACCAGCTCCGCCAGGACCTCGACAACGCCGAGCAGCAGCACACCCGCGACCTGCTGTCGGGCAACGCGGGCGCCGCCGCCCGGTCCGGCCAGAACGTCTCCGACCTGCGCGACCAGCTCGACCACGCGCTGCCGTACGACCAGCGGGCCTCGGACCTCACCCAGGAACTCGGCCAGGGCATCGGCGGGCAGCAGGCCCCCGGGCACCTCGGGCGGATCGGCACAGGCCCGGAGCCGGCCGCCGACCACCACGAGCCGGCCCCGCCCGCCGACACCGCGGCCGCGCCCGGGTCCACCCCCGCACGGCAGCAGCCGCAACCCGCCCTGGAGGAGCCGCTCACCACCTCGCACGGCAGCGGCTCGGACCAGACCACTGCCACCACCTCGCACGCCACCCCGGTCCGGCAGCAGACCGCAGGCGGCGACGACCGGCCCACGACCGCGCAGCCCGCGGCACACCCGGGATCGGAGCAGGTCCCGCTCCAGGAGCGCCCGGCGCCGCCGGAGCAGCAGACGTCGGGGACGACCGGCACGGGCGACGGCGACGGCGCCCGGACCGATCCGGCCCGCAGCCCCGTGCCCGACACCTCCGGGCTGGACGACCTGTTGCACGGCCCCGGCACCGAGCAGACCACCGACCACACCGCTGACCACGGCACCGAGACGACGACCGAGCCGTCCACCGCGCACCCGTCCACCGCGCACCCGTCCACCGTGGAACCGCCCGTGGCCGTCGACCACACGGCGTCCACCGCCACGTCCCCGGCCGCGGTCCGGCCGCCCGCCCGGCTGAACCACGCGCCGCGGTTCGTGGTGCACTCCTCCTTCGACCAGCGCCGGTTCACCTCCGGCGGCACCCCCTACACCGACCTCACCGTGAAGGTGTCCATCCACCCGGGCGAGACGGGCCCGGACGGCGTGGCGGACACGCTGAACCGCGTCCAGCAGGGCGTCCAGACGTACTTCAACGCCCCCGGCTACCGGATGCCCAACGGCGACCTCCTGCACGTCACGGTCGAACCCGTGCCGCCGGGCGAACCGGCGCACCTGACGGTCGACCTGACGCACGGCGGCGCCAACGCGGCCATGGACCAGACGACCTGGCCCACCGGGGCGCCCCCGATCGCGTACGCCCACGAGATCGGGCACCAACTCGGCCTGCGGGACGAGTACCAGGACTCGGACACACCCGAAAGCGGCGGCGTCACCGGCGGGTTGATGGGCAACTACCATGTGCCGTCCCCCGACGGCCTGCCGCGGGGTGGCTTGGGCAGCCGCCACGTCTCGCTCCTCGGCGCGCTCACCGGCGGCCACGGCGACGTCCCGCACCCCGGGACCGGCACGGCGACCGGCGCCGGTCCGCACACCGGCGCGCACCACGACCCCGCCTGGCAGGCAGCCCGCGCCCAGGTGCCGCCGGTCACCCGCAGCCACGCGTACGTGGACCCGGTCACCGACCCCTTCGCCGAGACCACTACCACCCCGGACCCGCACTTGCCGACGATCACCGTCACCCCGCCGCAGGAGCACCCGCTCACGGCCGTGGGTACGGATACAGGAGCGGGTACCGGCACGGACCACGTCGACACGTCCACGACGGCCGACCCCAGCCACACGACCACCACGACCGACCCCGGCCACACGGCGACCAGCACCGACACCGCGCCCGTGGTCACCGACCACGAGACCCCGCCCGGGACGCAGACCGTGAAGGAGCCCGCGGAGGACCCGCCGCCCGCGCAGCTGAGCGGGGACTGGCGGGACAACTCGTTCGCCGGCAAGCGGATCGTGGAGGCGCCCGGGCCGGACGAGATCCGGCAGCGGGTGCAGGCACTCCTCGGTGACCGGGGCAACGACCCGCTCGTGGTCCAGCGGCTGAACGGGCAGTTCGACCCGGCGAACTTCCGCAAGCAGTACCCGAAGATGGTCAACGGCGGCTGGCACTTCCCGATCCACGTCGGCGGCAAGCCGTACGAGGTGCGGGTCGGGGCCCAGACCACGCCCTGGCAGCTGGACCCGACCCGGGACGCCGCCAAGGAGAACGACGGCGACGGGCTGGACGTGAAGGCAGAGCCGGACTACGCCCCGCCCAAGGTGAAGACGGAGCTGACGAGTTCGCAGGCCGGGCTGGACTACAACCCCGCCTTCCTGCAGCCAGTGAACCCCAAGCTGTTCGTGCTCGTGAACGGCGCGGTGAAGGCCGGCGGCGCCAGCCACGGCACCGAGACGACCAGCTCCACGTCGGCGAAGACCTCCGGCGAGGTCAAACTGACCGGGAAGACCGACAGTTACACCTCGCAGGCCACGTTCGACGTCCAGGTGGTGGACCACAACGGGGACGCGCTCACGGTCGGCGGTCAGGACGGTGCGACCCAACCGGCCCCGATCAGCGGCCCGTTGCGGGCCGACGTGCCGCGCACCGCGCCGCGCGGCACCACCGGTCCGCACACCTGGGACGGCTGGAACCCGCCCCCGCGCACCACGTCCGGTACCGGCACGACGGCCGGCACCGGCACGACGGCCGCCGACGGCACCGCTGCGGGCACCGCGACCGCGCCACCGCGCACCGGCGCGCCGGGGCCGGCCGCCGGGCACCCGCTGACGATCACCGGTCTGGGCGGCGTCCGCGATGCGGTCTTCGACGCGCTGCCCAAGGACGCGAAGCCGGGCGGCACCGCCCACCAGGACATCGTGGACTTCCTCGACACCGACCACGTCATCCAGCACTTCGAGCAGGTCTCGGGCCCCGGTCTGCTGTCCAAGCCGCTGACGCTGTCCGACGGCGGCACCGGTTTTCTGCGGCTGGCCGCGGAGCCGGACACCTCCACGGTGGTGCACACCACCGACACCACCACCAGCACCGGGTGGAGCAACAAGGGCGAGCAGGCCCGCAACCACTCGCAGAGCAGCGGATGGGCGCTGGGCGCGGGCGGCGGCGCGTCCGGCGAGGTGTGGCACAGCACCCCGGCGGGCGAGACCAAGTGGCTTACCGGCACGGGCACGTACACGTACGGGCAGACGACGGCCTATGGTGCGAAGGGGGCGCACGGGGTCGAGGACGGCGTGACCGTCGAGCAGAAGGGCCCGGCCGACGTGGTGACCACCCCCACGCGGTTCCGGGTCTGGCTCACCCGCCAGCAGTTCTCCCCGGGCACCGACGGCCTGCACTCCACCACGACCGAGGAGATCACCGACCACACGCCGGCCACCCCGCCGCCCGGCGCCCACGTGGTCCAGATCGAGCCGCCGCTGCGGGCGCCCACCGGGGACGTCGTACGCGTCCTGCCCCACCCGCAGGAGAACGCGACCACCTCCACGGCCTCCCCAGCCGCCACGACCTCCACGTCCGCCGCCACCTCCACCGATGCGACCAGCGCCGCCACGGCCCCGGGCGCAGCCACCCGGCAGCCGCCGCCCGGGCAGCAGTTGGCCGGTCCAGGGCTGGTGCAGCGCACGACCTTCTCCGACTTCCCCGGCTCCGACCAGTTGGAGCGCCACATCGTGCAGACGCTGTGGCAGACGGCCCCCGGCGTGCTGCCGCCGCCGCACATAGTCCACCCGCCCGCCGGGACCGCCTCCGGCGCCCACCCGCCGGTGCGCGTCCCCCCCAAGGCGATCACGAACCTCGCGGACCTGCGCAGGCAGATCGCGCCCTCCCAACTCGGCGCGAGTGGCCACCAGTTGGTGGACGGCACCTTCCGGGTCAGCCTGGACAGCTCGCACCTGCCGCTGCTGAACGCGAAGACGTACGACGTGCTGGTGAAGGCCAACCTCGGCGACGGCACCCACACGGGCACGCAGAACGCGACTGCGAAGAACACGCTCACCCGGACCGCGGGCGGCGAACGCGCGGTCACCCAGGGCAGTTCGCACGTGGTCGCGGGCAGCGGCAACCTGCGCAGCTCGCTGGACCACATGGACCTGAACCGCGGCTTCTTCAACGTCAACGCGGACGGCACGTACGCGCCGACGCACGGCACGACGGTCGGTGACAGCACCGAGGTCAAGCGCACCCTGACGGTCTCCGGCGACCGCGACCGCTACTCCTACCCGGTCTCCTTCGACGTCCTGACGGTGCGTCAGGACTCGGACCACCCGGTGCTGCGGGTGCCGACGCTTCCGGTCGAGCCCAACCACCAGGCGGTGCAGCACGTCGACACCGGCGGCGGCCACGTCACGGTCGACATCGGCCGGACCGAGACACCGGCGACCGACGCGCCCCCCGCGCACGTGACCGTCCAGCAGCTGCCGGACCACCACCTCGTGGACCACGTGGGCGGCGCCGACGACTACCGCGACCACGCCCGCCAGGCGATCGAGAGCGCCTTCAACACCCGCCACGCCCAAGGGAACTCCGTCCTGCCGGTACGCATCCCGAACCTGCACGACCTGGTCGACCCGCTCGCGACCCAGTCCCAACTGCGCGCGAACGTCTCGGCGTCGCACGGCGGCTGGACCAACACCGCCGACCAGCACGTGGGTTCGGGCCGCAACCGCGACACCGCCGGGCTCTCCCAGCGCACCCAGCTGACCAACCTCACCTACCGCGAGACGCTCTCCGGCGACGGCAAGCTGGACGTCGAGACGAAGACCGAGACATCGGTCAAGGTCCAGGACAAGTCCGCGCTGACCGGAAAGGGCGGTGTCGGCGGCGACTTCGGCCGCTTCCCCGCCACCCCGAAGGACCCGCACACCTCCACGTACCAGGCGCGCGGCGGCATCCGCGGCAAGGGATCGTACGGCGGCAGCACCGCGGACGCGGTCAAGCACACGTTCAGCACGAGCAACAAGACCACCCAGAAGGGACCCTGGCACGTCTACGAGGGCGACGCGCGGATCATCCTCCAGGGCAAGGTGACCAGTTCCACCGGCGAGGTCACCTACGGTGAGCCGGTCGCCCACAACCACCCGGTGCGGGTGCTGCTCTCCGACGCCGAGGCCAAGGCGCTGACCCCGCCCGTCCGCCCGACCACGACGACGGACCCCGGCACCTCGACCACCACCGCGACCGGCGCCGGCACCGCGACCGGTACCGGCACCACACAGCAACCGCCGCGCCGCTCCGTCCCGTTGGAGAACGGCGTCAGCGGCGGCAGCCGGATCGAGATCCCCTCCACCGACGAGATCCTGCGCGAGGTCGACCGCCAGATCCGCGGCGGCTCGCTGCCCCCCGGCGACCTGGAGGCCGGCGACGGGCTCGGCGACGTCCCCGTGGCGGCGCTGCCCTTCGCGGACGTGATCACCCCCGACCACCTCGGCGCGCACTACGACGACCTGGTCGGACCCGGCATCCTGGTCCACCGGGTCGACGACCACCACGGCGTGCGCACCGTGACGCAGGTGCTGGTCAAGGGCACCCCCGAGGGCTGGCAGCACGACGGACGGCAGTCCGACGGCGGCTGGACCCGCAAGGTGGCCAGCAGCCAGGCCGTCACCGGCGACAGCGGCCGCACCTGGTCCGCGGGCGGCGACGGCAACGTACGGGTCTCCTACCGCGCCCCGACGGCCGAGAGCCACCTGAACAACGTGACGAACACCGGCACCGCGGGCGCCGACACCAAGGGCAACACCTCGCACACCTCCGGCCAGACCACCAAGGTCGAGCACAAGACGACCTCCAAGGAGGACCTGCACAAGTTCAGCACGCCCATGCGGTTCGACGTCACCGTCACCCGCCGCAACGCCACCAGCCGGTTCGTCAACCTGCCCGCGCCGCGCCCCGTACGGCCCGACTGGCGGGCCTCCGCCTGGGTGCCCGAGTCGATGACGAGCACCGCCCCCGCGAGGACGACGACGGCGACCGCGGGCACGACGGGCACCACGACCGCGACCCCGCACCCGTCCGGCAGCGCCCAGGGCAACGGCGTCGAACTGCAACAGCTGAACGGCACCCCCGGTCAACGCGCCCAGTGGCAGGCGGACTTCGCCGCCGGCCACGACCTGGTCGGCATCGACCACCCCGAGCGGCTGGTGGACTCCGCGCACAACCTGCTGGGCACGCCCCGCCCGTGGGGCGACGGCGTCCTCGGCCGTACCGGCTCGGCCGCCTCCCAGGTGTGGAACGCGACGACCGGCGCGCTCGGCCACGCCGCGTGGGCCATGGCCCCCGACGCGGCCCGCCAGGTCGTCAACTCCTTCGTCCACGACCCCCGGCTGGGACCCGGGCACCAGCTCCACACCGAGCAGACCACGCCGGTCGCCCAGCAGATCTCGACCCGCCAGGCGCTCTCCGGCCAGGCGCTGTCCACGGTCTTCCCGCACCTGAAGGACCCGGCCGCCGGCTACCGTACGGCACCGCTCGGCCCGGACCACCGCACCGGACTGAAGGTCACGATGCAGCCGACCGGCCAGGCGGAGGAGATCGGGCGCCGCGGGGACGGCAAGGACGAGGTCACCGTCTCGACCGAGGACGAGCTGACCACGAGCGCCGGGCGCGGCGCCTCCTACAGCGTCGCCCCCCTCGACGTCAGCTTCCTCACCCGCAACCCGGGAGCGACGGTGCCGCTGCCCGGCCTCAACTCGATCCAGTTCAGCCGGGACCAGGCGCTGACCGCCGACACGCCCGTCACCCGCCCGCCCGGCGTCCCCGGCCGCCAACTCACCCCGCCCACCGTCCCCCACGGCCTCACCGGCGACAAGCCCGGCCAGGGCAAGACCGACGGCACCCAGCGCCTCTTCCGCCAACCCGTCCGCGTCACCCTCCAGAAATACGATGAGAACGGCACCTACGGCACCCCTACCAGCACCGACCACCACGCCTACTACTGGTCCACCGACCCGACCCCGGACACGACGGCACCGGCGACGACCACCACGACGGACACGACGACCGTGCCGGTGACGAGCACGGCTACGGACGCGTCCACGGTGCCGGCGGCGGTGAGCACGACCGTGACGGCCACGAACGTGACCGCCGCTCCGGCGTCGACGGTCGCGGCCGGTTCGACCACGCGGCCGGCGGATGCGGCCACTTCGGCGCCTGTGGCGGTTGCGCCCACCGTCAAGGCACCCGCCGCACCCGCACCCGCGCCCGCGGTCGAGGCGATGCCCGCGCCGCATGTTGCCCCGCCGGAGGCGACGACCGTGCCGGGAGCGAGCACGGCTACGAACGCCTCCACGGCGCCGGTGGCTGCGAGCACGACCGTGACGACCTCGACCGCAGCTCCGGCGTCGGTGAGTACGTCCGCCTCGACCTCGACCGCCACGAGCACGCCGCCGGCGGAGGCGGTGGACCCCACTCCGGTCGCGCACCCCGCCACGATCACCGCTACCACCGACGTACTCGGCAGCGCGCCGGTGCAGGTGTCGTCGGGGCCGACGTCCGTGTGGGACACACCGGCCGACGGGGGCGCCGTCGTTGATGGGAACGTCCCGTTGACGGGGGAGCAGCGCGCGTGGGTGGCGGGCAGCGCGGGGGAGGCGGCCGCGGCGATCGCCGCGGCGGTGGCCGGGGGCGGGCCGCCGCCGGTGATCCGGATCGAGGACCGGGCCGTGGTGCCGGTCGACGGCGTGCCGCACTTCGGCCGGTCCATGCAGCTCGCCGAGGCCCGGGCCCGGGCGGTCGCGGCCGCCTATCAGGCCGAGCTGCGGAGCGCGCTGGACGCCCTGCGCGCCGCGGGGCAGCCCGTGCCGGACGCCGCGGACATCGCGATCATCGCCACCCCCGACCTGGAGTGGCCCCCGGCCACCACGGCGGAGGCCCCCGGTGGCGCGGTGACCGTCACGCTCTTCGACCCGCGCGGGGTGGTGACCGTCTGACCGGGGCCGGGGCCGGGGCCGCGCCTGCGAGCGGGCCGACGGGCAGTTGCCCGCGCCGCTGTCGGCAGACGGGCGGGCGCCGTTCCGTGCGGCGCTTTCAGGGCCATCCGCTTCCGCTGAGCGCCCGGCAGAGGGCCTCAGGCCATGGCGCGGCCCGCGGCGGCCACCAGGACGTCGGTCGCGGCGATCGCGCGTTCGCGGCGCGCGGCCAGCTCCTCGCGGTCCGGGGCGTCGCGCAGGTCGAACGCGGCCTGCGCGGCCTCCTTGGCGACCTGTGCGAGGGCGGGCTCGATGACCGAGACAGCCACCAGCGGCGCGGTGACCGCCGAGCGCGTCGAGCGGGACTCCATCCGGGCGGCCTCGTAGGTGTGTTGGGCCGCGCCGTCCAGCCGCAGTGCCTCGCGGTGCCACATCGCCCGGCGGTGGTCGCCGAGCGCGGCGACCAGCTCGCCGAGGGCCGTGCGCAGTGCCCGCGCCTTCTCGTCGGTGCGGGCGGCCAGCCGGGAGCGCCGCTCTCCGCGGCTCTGGAGCAGCCCGGTGAGCCCCCCGCCGAGCAGGGTGCCGAGGACGGCTATGACGGTGGACCACATCGGGACACTCCTTCACTGTGACGGCCGATCACGTGACGATCGATCACATGAGGATTGTCCCCGCCCTCGGCGCCCGTCCGCAGCGTGCGGAACGCGTCCGGTACGGCGGACGGCGCGCCCCGGGTGGGGCGCGCCGCCGTGGTGTGCGGGGGAGGGGTCAGCCCTTCCCCCCGCCGTGGCCCTTCGACGGCTTGACCGTCAGCGTCACCGGCACCGCGGGCACGTGGTACGGCGTGCCCGAGGTGGCGGGCAACTCGGCGTCATACACACCGGTCTTGGTGATCCCGCCGGCCGCCGAGGCGGTGAGCGTGACCGTCACGGTGGCGTGCTGCCCCGGGCGGAGCGTGAGCGTGCGGCGGCTCTCGCGCAGCCAGCGCACGTCCGTGGCGCCGGTCGGGCCGTAGCCCGGCAGCACCTCGACGTTCGACAGCGGCGAGGCGGCCTGGGTCGAGCCGCCGATCTTGTACAGGCCGGGCGCAGCTCCGGCGCCGTAGGTCGCGGTGGGGGCGTTGGGCAGGCTGCTCCACCGGTTCGTGGCCGGGTCGTAGGCGTAGCCCTTGTTGGTGGCGGCGCCGGCGCTGATGCCGGTGGTCAGGACGAACTGCCCGGCCGCGACGGTGCCGGCGGTGGCGGACATCGCGGAGGGCAGGTCGGCGATGGCCGTCCAGGCGTTCTTCGCCGGGTCGTAGGAGTAGGCGTGGGACACGTCGGCGTCGTCGTTGCTGCCGCCGGCGCAGTAGAGCGTGCCGGACAGGGCGCCGCAGGAGACGGCGCCGATCGGCTCGGGGTAGTCCGCGGCCGCCGACCAGGAGTCGGTGGCCGGGTCGTAGACCTGCACCTCGGTGCCGGCGCAGTGGCCGCCGCCGCAGCCGCCGACCACGTACAGCTTGCCGTCCAGCACGCCGCTGCCGCTGCCGGCGTACGCGATGGGCACGCTCGCGCCGGTGGACCAGGTGTCGGTGGCGGGGTCGTAGATCTCCAGCTTGGCGTCGGGCTGGTAGTCGGACCCCCAGCCGCCGGTGGCGTAGAGCTTGCCGTCGATGAAGCCGTAGGCGGGCGACTCGCGGGTGTCGGCGGCGGACGCGCGCTGCGTCCAGGTGCCGGTGGCCGGGTCCATGGACCACATGGCGGCGGTGTCCGACAGGCCGTCGTAGCCGAACGCGGAGTAGACCGTGCCGCCGTCGGCCGCCACCGCGTTGTCCATGATGGTCGTCGGGTAGGCGGTGCCGCTCTGCCATGTCCCGCCGGTGCCCGCGTCCGCCGCGGTGCCGGTGGAAGCGCCGGTGGAGGTGCCGGTCTTCGCGGGGCCCGCCTGGGCTTTCGCGGAGCGGGTCGGGGTGTAGTCGGTCCTGGTCTCCTTCAGGGGGGTCCCGGCGCCGGTCGCCTCGGTGTCGCCCGGCTGCTCGGCCAGGCGCAGCGTGGCGGGGGCGGTGCCGGTGTTGGTGACCGTCAGGCGCTGCGTGGTGGTGCCGCCGAGCTTCGTGGCGGCGTCGACGCGGCCGGGCGTGACGGTGAGCCGGCCGGCCTTGAGCGTGTAGTCCTGCCGGACCGTGCGGTCCGCGGCGATCCGGACCGCGGCGGAGGAGCTGGTGTAGCCGCCCTTGGCCGCGGTGACCTGGTGCGTGCCGGTGCGCGGCGCGAACAGGTGGTACAGGCCGCCGCCGACGGCCGGGTCGTCCGGAGTGGCGGCCGAGACCGCCTTCGTGGCGGCGCCGGGTACGTCGAGGGCCGCGCCGGTCACCGCGGCGCCGTCGTTGGCGTCCCGGACGGTGCCGACGACCAGCCCGCCGGGTACGGCCTGCGGGGTGCGCTCGCCGACCTGGACGTCGTCCAGCTCCCAGTACATGTCGGCGCTGCCGTAGTAGGTCATCTGGAACCGGACCCTGAGCGAGGACGCGCCGGCGTAGGAGGTCAGCGGGATGTCGACCGTCGAGCCGGCGCCCAGTGAGCCCGTGCCGACCCAGAGGAGGTTCCAGGTGCTGCCGCCGTCGGTGGAGGCGGAGATGATCGGGACCGCCCCGGACTGCTGCTGGAAGGCGGTGCCGAAGTCCAGCTCGGGCGCGGACATCCTGCTCAGGTCGTAGGAGGCGCTGTCCAGCGTGCCGGTGATGTACGCGGGGGACGTCGACGCCTTGGCGTCCGCGACGGCGAACGCGCCGTCACCGCCGGTGAGGTTGCCGCGCCCCGCCGGGTCGTCGAACTCCCAGCCGGCGGTGGCGTACGGCGACGTGCTCGCGGCGCTCCAACCCTCGGGTGCGGCGGTGGTCGAGTCGAACGCCTCGACGGGCGCGGTGTCCTCGATCCGGTAGCCCGGGGTGGAACCGGCGTTCGGGTCGACGGGGACGGCCACGTCCACCTTCTGGTCGGACGCGGTGACCGTGACGGTCTTCGCCACCGCCTGGTAGCCGGTGTACTCGGGGGTGATGTGCAGCGTGTAGGAGGCGCCCTCGGGCAGCTTCAGCGCGTAGGCGCCGGTGACCGGGTCGGTGAAGGCGCTCAGCGCGGTGCCGTCCACGGTGAGCTTCGCGTACAGCGGCCAGCCGTGCCCGGAGCCGTCGGTGACCTTGCCGGAGACGGTGTGGGAGCCGACGGCCTTGAGCGCGAAGTCGCGGGTGACGGTCGCGTTGTCGTCGACGCTCACGTCCGTGTCGTCGCCGGCGGCGTAGCCGAACGCCGTGACGGTGATGCCGTGGCTGCCGGCGGGCACGGTCACCTGGTAGCTGCCGTCGGTGCCGGTGGTCGCGGCGAAGCCGTCCACCGCCACCCGGGCGCCCGCCAGGGCCTTGCCGGTGGCGGCGTCGGTCACGGTGCCCTCGACCTCGCCGTGCGGGCCGCTGCGGAAGGCCGACAGGCCGTTCGGTGTGCCCAGCCCGGTTGGGCCGTCGTAGCCGGCGCCGGCGGTGCACAGCACGGCCGGGGAGCAACTGCCGTTGCTGCCGCTGGTCACGTCGTTGAGGCCCGAGCCGCTGGCGAGGTACGGGTAGGAGTTGGGGTAGCTGCCCGCGACCGGGGTGCCGGCGTCGGCGTAGACGCCCGCGATGATCGGCGACGCGGCGCTGGTGCCGCCGAAGACGTTCCAGCCGCTGCCGCCGTAGGTCTGGTAGACCGCCACGCCCGTGACCGGGTCGGCGACCGCGGACACGTCCGCGACCGCGCGCTTGTCGCAGTCGGTGCCGGACTGGAAGGAGGGCTTCGGCTCGTAGAGCGAGCAGCCGGAGCCGGGGCCGCCGGAGGAGTTGTTCCACACCGACTCGGTCCAGCCGCGCGGGCTGTTGCTGTCGCGGGTCAGCGCGGTGCCGCCGACGGAGGTGACGTACTGCGAGGACGCCGGGTAGCTCACGCCGTACTTCGAGTCGCCCGAGGAGGCGACGACGGCCACGCCCGGGTGGTCGTAGTGCGCGTCCTCCTCGGTCGTCTCGGTCGCCGACTCGCCGCTCCCGGCCGTGGTGTCGTAGCCGGTGCCGTAGGAGTTGGAGACGTACTTCGCGCCGAGCGCCACCGCGGTGTCCACCGCCGCGCCCAGCGCCTCGATGTCGGCGCTGTCCGCCTCCACCAGCAGGATCTTCGCGGCCGGGGCGACAGCGGAGACCATGTCGAGGTCCAGGGATATCTCCGAGGCCCAACCGGCGTTCGCCGCCGGGTAGTCGGTGCCGCCGCGCTGGTCGGCCTTGGTGAAGCAGCCGTCGGCGGAGGTGCACGCGGGCAGGCCGTACTGCGCCCGGTACACCGACAGGTCCGCCTCGGCGCTGGGGTCGTCGTAGGCGTCGACGATGGCGACGGTCTGGCCGGCGCCTCCGTCGGCGGGCAGGTTGTAGGCGCTGGTCAGGTCGCTCGGGCCGTAGCCGGAGGGGGTGGCGACGAGCGGCTGCACGCCCTTGGCGGCTTTGACGTCGGTGCGGCGCAGCGCGAAGCAGGCGAACTGGCCCTTCGCGGCCTCGCCGCAGCTGCGCTGGTAGGCCGCGTCGCTGCCGGTCGCCGCCGCGGCGGTCCGTGCGGTCGCGTTGGTGGCGGCGGTGGAGGTGGCGGAAGTGGCAGGGGCTGAGGTGGCGTGCGCCTGGGCCGGGAGGCCCAGCAGCGTGAGCGCGAGGGCTCCGAGCCCGGCGACGGCGGCGGCTGCTCTTCGCCGTACGGTGGCGCCGGTCGTGGTGGCGGTGGGCAAAGCTCGACTCCTGTGGATGAGGGCACAGGTCGCCTGAGGTGCGGGATCAGGGGCGACGGCGACGGGGGTGGTCACCGAGACCCCATTGGCCGCCCAGGCACCGGAAGTTGTCAACGCACCGGCTCCCGGCGCGGCCGTTGTTTAGGTCATCCGACCTAACGGTGGTGCCCGGGTGACGCCTGCGGGACGGGCCGGTGATCTCCTCAACGCGACGCTCCCGCAGGCCCGTTGACCGCTGTCGAACCGGGGTGCGGGCGGGGCGCGACTCAGGCGGGGTCCGCGCCGGGCGGCCCGGCCGCCGCGGCCTTCCCCGTCGACCGCACCGCGAGGGCCGTGCGCGTGGTCACGCCGTACTTGCGCATCGCGGAGTTCACCTGCGCGGCGATCGTCTTCGGCGATCGCGAAAGGGCCTGCGCGATCTGCCGGTTGGTGAGCCCGCGCACGACCAGCCGGACCACCTCCTGCTCGCGCGGCGACAGCAGACCGCCGTAACCGCGGCGCCCGGTACGCCGTTTCGCACTCCGCTCGCCGGACGCGGCCCCGGACGCGGCCCCGGACGCGGCCCCGGACGCGGCCAGCGTGCGCGCCACCCGCGCCGCGTCATGGCGCGCACCGAGCGCGCCGAACTCCTCTGCCACGGTGTGCAGTTCACGCACCGCGGCGCCCGGCTGCCCCGCGGCGAGCAGCCAGCGGGCGGCGCGCTCGCGGGCCTGCGCCGCGTCATAGGGGCGCGGCAGCGCCTGCCACGCTTCGGCCGCCGCCCGCCAGCTCGCGGCCGACCCCGCGGCGCGCTCGGGCGCGCCGGACAGGTCGGGCGGCTCGGCGAGCAGCGCCCGGCAGCAGGCCAGCGCCGCGGTCAGCACCGGCACCGACCGCCCGGCGGCGCCCTGCGCGAACGCCTCGGCCAGCGCCTCGGCCTCCGCGCGGCGGCCGGTGGCCAGCAGCGCCCCGAGGTGCGGCGGGAGCAGGTCCGCGGCCCACAGCCACAGCCCCTTGCGGGTCATCCGCCGCACCGGCTCACCGGTGACGGCCAGCACCTGCGCCGGATCGGCGGTGAGCCGGGCCAGCGCCCCGGCCGCCTCGGCGACCGTCTCGGCCGCGCCGCGCTGCCGGCTCTCCGCCAGCAGCGAACGCAGCGCCCGGACGCTCTCGGCGTCCGGCCCCGAGCGGGCCGCCCGCAGCATCGCGCCGACCAGCTGCGCGTCGATCCGGATCATCGGCTCGCCCACCGCCGCCCACTGCGACAGCCGCCGGTCCAGGCCCTCCCAGGCCCCGGTGCGCCAGTCCAGATGGTCCCTGGTGGCGGCGGCCATGTCGTGCAGGCCCTGGTAGCCGTGCCGCTCGGCGCAGTCGACCGCGAGGTCCAGATGCTGCCGGGCCTGCTCGTACAGCCCCCAGTACAGGCCCTGGCTGCCGGCGTTGAGATGGAGGCGGGCGTGCTGCCGGGCGGCCTGCGGCGTCGACTCGTCGCCGTCGTGCTGCTGCGCCAGCTCCCAGCCGCTCTGCTCGCCGAGGTTGAGCAGCGCGGTCACGTGGTTGACGTGCAGGACGCGCTGCTGGTCCGCCGTGACCGCGCCGAGCGCCGCGACGGACTGGGCGCGCCTGAGCCACCGCAGATGGGTGGAGACCGGCCACGACGCGTGCAGCGGGATACCGAGCATCGTCATCCCGTACGCCACCGCGTAGCCGCCCTCGGCGAGGTCGGGGATGGCGAGCTCGAACTCGGCCGCGCCCTGGGCGTGTTCGCCGACGTCCAGCAGCAGCCGGCCGAGCTGCGCGCGGATCGCCGCCCGCTCGCGCGGCACGAGCTGCCCGCCCCCGGACCCCGCGGCCAGCGCCGCGCGCAGCGTCCGGACGATCCCGCCGCGCTCGGTCGCCCCCGTCGCGGTCTGGAGCGGCAGCTTCGCGGTGAGCGCGGCCAGGTCGGTGACGGGCAGCGCGGGATGGGTGATCAGGGCGTGCAGCAGGGTGACGGCGGCGGCGTGGTCGCCCGCGGCCAGCGCGGCGTCGGCGGCCTGCCGGGCGTACGCAGCCCAGCGCTCGACGTCCCCGGCCAGCTCGAAGTGGCGGGCGATACCGGTCAGCGGGCGCGGCGCGGTGGCCGCCAGGGCCTCGGCGGCCCTGCGGTGCGCGGCGCCGCGCTCGGGGGCGGTCGCTTGCGCGTAGACGGCCCTGGCCGCCAGGGCGTGCCGGAAGCCGATCAGGGGCGGGCCGGCCTGGTGCGGCGCGGCGCCGACGCCGCCGGCAGCGGCGGGGAAGGCGTCGTCGAGGAGCCCGGCGGCCAGGGCTCGGCCGACCGCCGCGGGCCAGTCCGCCGCGGGCAGCCCGCTGACGGCGGCCAGGACCTGCGCGTCGGCCGGTTCACCCAGGACGGCCGCCGCCAGCAGCACCCGCCGCGCGTCCGCGTCCAGCCGGGCGGCGCGCTCGCGCACCGCGTCACCGATCGCGGCCGGCACCTCGATCTCGCGGCGGCCGCGGCGCGCCCACTGCCCGCCGCGCAGCACCAGGTCGCGCCGTTCGCGCAGCAGCCGCACGCACTCCGCCAGCGCCAGCGGCACCCCCTCGGTCCAGCCGTACAGGGCCCGCGCGAGACCGGGCGACACCCGCTCCCCGCCGAGCATCGAGGACACCAGCGCGGCGGCGTCCGCCTCCGGCAGGCCGCCGAGTACGACCCGGGCCCGGCCCCCGTCCTCCGGCGGGCGGGCGGTCAGCCGCAACAGCGGCGAAGCCGCGGGCACTTCGCCCGGGCACCAGGTCAGCACCACACTCACCCGCCGCGGCCGGGCCGCCAGGAGGTGCACCAGGAAGTCCAGCGTGCCCGCATCGGCCCGGTGCGCGTCCTGCACCACCAGCGTCCGCACCTCCAGCCGGTCCAGCAGCTCCGCGAGCGCCCGCAGCCGCTGGTGCGCCGCGGCGCCGGGGTCCACCAGGCCGGGCGGCACGGGCGGCAGATCACGCGCCCACTCCGGGAACAGCGGCCGCAGCGCCGCCCCCACCGCGGACAGTCCTGCGCCGCGGACACCGGGCGCGGCCTGCCGCAGGGCGTCCACCACCGGCGCCAGCGTGAAATGCCCGGCGTACGGCGGGCACCGCACGTACAGCGTGCCGATCGGGGCCCGGCCGCACTCCGTCTCGGCACCGGCCGCCCGTACCGCCTCCCGTACCAGGCGGCTCTTGCCGATGCCCGCCTCGCCCTCGACCACGACGAACGCGGGCGGGTGCGCCAACGCCTCGGTGAGCTGCGCGAGTTCGGCCGCGCGCCCGACGAACCGGGGCCGCCGCAGGCCCCCGCCCTGCTCCCCGGGTACGGCCGGCTCCCCGGGCGTCTCCACGCCCACCCCCGCGCCTGCGCCCGCGTCCGCCCCCACGCCCACCCGCCTCCTGTCCCCCCGCCGCTCCCCGCTCCCCGCTGCCTCGACCGACCGGCCGATTCTCGTGCACCGGCGCGCACCCGCGCCAGCAGGGCAGGCCCGGCGCTCAGCCGCGGCCGCGGCCGCGGAGCCTGATCCACATGTCCCGCGCCTGCCGCCCCGCGGCCGTACGGCTGCGTGCCACCAGCCGCCGGGCCTGCCCGGGGGTCTCGGCCATCGCCCGCGAGCCCGGCAGCGGCTTGCCCGCGGTCTCGCGCAGGAACAGCGTGGAGACGAAGCCGATCACCCCGGCGACCATCAGGTAGTACGCCGGGATCATGTTGTCGCCGGTCGCCTCGACCAGCGCGGAGGCGAACAGCGGGGTGGTGCCGCCGAAGAGCGAGACGGAGATGTTGAACGCGATGGACAGCGCGCCGTAGCGCATGCGGGTCGGGAACAGGGCGGGCAGCGTGGCCGCGGAGGTGCCCGCGAAGGTCACCAGCAGCAGGCCGAGCACCGCGCAGCCGACCGCCGGCAGCGCGATCCCGCCCTGCCGGATCAGCAGGAACGCCGGCGCCGACAGGGCGACCAGCGCGATGCTGCCGGTCATGAACAGCGGCCTGCGCCCCCAGCGGTCCGAGCCGCGGCCGACCGCGGTGATCGTCAGGACCACCAGCAGCATCGTGGCCAGCACCATCAACTGCGCGGTGGTGGACCCGAAGTCGAGGGTGGAGGTCATGTACGTCGGCAGGTAGGAGGTGACCATGTAGTTGGTGACGTTGTACAGCAGCACCAGCCCCATGCAGATCAGCACCGCCTGCCAGTGGTCGGTGAAGATCTCCTTCAGCCGTCCGCCGCCGGACTGCCGCGCCTGCTCCACCGGGCTGTCCTCGCCCGGCGCCGCGTGCGCCGCCTGCTCGACCTCCTCCTTGAACGCGGGCGTGTCCTCCAGCTTCAGCCGCATGTACAGGCCGGTCACGCCCAGCGGCCCGGCGACCCAGAACGGAATCCGCCACGCCCAGTGCTCCAGGCCGTCCGACCCCGCGGTGAGCGTCAGCACCGTGACCAGGCCCGAGCCGAGCGAGTAGCCGATGAAGGTGCCGAAGTCGAGCCAACTGCCGAGGAAACCGCGGCGCTTGTCGGGCGCGTACTCGGCGATGTACGTGGTCGCGCCCGCGTACTCGCCGCCGGTGGAGAAGCCCTGCACCAGCCGGCACACCAGCAGGAGCAGCGGCGCCAGCAGCCCGGCGGAGGAGTAGCTGGGCAGCACGCCGACCGCGAAGGTGCTCGCGGCCATCATGATCATGGTGATCGCCAGTACCCGCTGCCGTCCGATCCGGTCGCCGAGCGGGCCGAACACCAGCCCGCCCAGCGGCCGGACGAGGAAGGCGGCGGCGAAGGTGGCGAAGGTGGACACCACCTGCGTCCCGGGGCTGCTGGCGGGGAAGAACACCTTGCCGAGCGTGTCGGCGAGGTAGGCGTAGACGCCGAAGTCGAACCACTCCATGGTGTTGCCGAGCGCGGCCGCGGTCACCGCCAGCCGCACCTTCGGCAGGTCCGCGACGGCCACGTCCGAGGGGCTCAGCGGGTGCTTGCGGCGGCGCAGCAGCGTGCGGTAGAGCTGGTCGACCCGCTGGGCGGACCGTTTCTCCGGGTTGCTCTGTGCCCGCTCCCGGGCGCGCTCGCGGGAGGTCTCCAAGTCCCGTTCGCCGCCTGCCGGGCGGGCCTGCTCGCGGCGCCGCTCGCGCTGGCGCTGCTGCTGCCGCTGCCTGCGTTCCTGCCGCCGGGCCCGTTCGGGTCCGCCCGGTCGCCTTCGGCGCGCGTCCATACCGTCGCCCTTCTCCGGGCGGTCGGCCCGGGTCGGGGGCCGGCGCGGGCGTCCGTCGCGCCAGGTCGTGCCCTGTTCCTTCCTATCGGCCCGGCCGCCCGCACCGGCTCAGGCGCAACCGCCGTTCACCCCAGGAGAGGAGGGCCGAACGGTCAGCGGCCGGGCCCGCCGCGGGCCCGCCGCCCGCTCGTGTCGTCCGGTCGTCCAGGAGCCGACCGTGCGCGGCGGCGCTCCCGCGGGCCTCAGTGCTGCTCGGCCTTCCAGAAGCCGGAGAAGGTGATGCGGTCCTTCGGCATGCCCGCGCGGTGCAGGTGGCGGCGGCCTTCGGTGGCGAGCGTCTGCTCGCCGACGACGAAGGCGTACCCGTCCGGGTCGATGTCCCGGTGGGCGCGCAGGGCGGCCAGCGCGGCGCTGCCGGGCGCGGTGCCCGGGTCGGTGCGCGGTATCCACTCGACGCGTACGCCGGGCGGGCCGGCCAGGGTGCGGCGGTCGCCGTCGGTGGGCACCTCCTGGAAGACCCGGCCGACGGTGTCGGGCGCCAGCGAGCGCAGGATGCCGGCGACCGCGGGCAGGCCGGACTCGTCGGCGACCAGCAGCACGCTGGAGGCGTCGGCGGGCGGGTCGAACAGGATGCCCTGGTCGATCAGTGCGAGCTCTTCGCCGTGCCCGGTCGAGCAGGCCCAGATGGCGACGGTGCCGGCCAACTCGCCGTCCGGGCCGCGGTGCACCACCACGTCGATGTCCAACTCGCCGTCCTCGGCGCGGAAGTCGGCGACCGTGTAGTTGGCGCAGTGCGGCCGCACCTCGTCGGGCATGGCGAGGTAGGGCTGCCACCACTTCTCGCCGCCCGCCTCCGGCACGTGGAAGCGCTCCTGGTGCGGGTGGCGCAGGAACAGCCGGAACCAGTGGTCGTAGCCGCGCCAGGGGAAGCCCCGCAGCTCGTCGCCGCGTACGGTCACGCGCTGCATGTTCGGGGTCAGGCGCGTGGTCGACACGACCGAGGCACGGAACAGCTGGGATTCACGGGTGAGGGTGCGTGCGCGAGTGCTCATGAAGGTAAGGCTAAGCTAACTTTCGTGATCGTAGCTACGGAGCCGGCCGAGCCGCCGCAGCGGACCCGCCGGCCGTTCCCGTCCCCGTCCCTGTCCCGGTTCCGTGCCGCCGGTGGGAGATCCCTCGGCGCGCTGGCCGTGGCCGTGGCCGCCGTGTGCGTCGCGAGCCTTCTGCTGGGCAGCAATCCGCTCACCCCCGCAGCAGTGCTGCACGGACTGCTCCACCCCGGCTCCGGCACCGACGCCGCCGTCGTCTACGGCTCGCGGGTGCCGCGTACGGTCATCGGCCTGATCGCCGGGGTCTGCCTGGGCGTGGCGGGCAGCGTCATGCAGGGCCACACCCGCAACCCCCTGGCCGACCCCGGCCTGTTCGGCGTCTCGGCCGGCGCCGGGCTCGCCGTCGTCCTCGGCATCGTGGTGCTGGGCCTGTCCGGCCCGGCCGCGTCGGTGGGCCTGGCGCTGGCCGGCGCCCTCCTGGCGAGCCTGGCCGCCTTCGCGATCACCGTCGCCGGCAGCGCCACCGCGAACCCGGTGCCGCTGGCCATCGCCGGCACCGCGGTCTCCGCGCTGCTCGGCGCGATCACGTCCTTCCTGACCCTCGCCGACCGCGACAGCCTGCGCGCCTACCAGCTGTGGGTGGTCGGCTCGCTGTCCGGCCGCCAACTCCACGACGTGTGGGCCACGCTGCCCTTCGCCGCCGCCGGGCTGCTGCTCGCCGCGCTCAACACCCGTGCCCTGGACAACCTCGCCCTGGGGGAGGACCTCGCGCGCGGCCTCGGCGAGAACCTGCTCGTCGCCCGCGGCACCGGCCTGGCCGCGATCACCCTGCTCACCGCGGCCGCCACGGCCGCCGCCGGCCCGATCGCCTTCGTCGGCCTGGTCGTTCCGCACCTGGCCCGCGCGCTGGTCGGCGCCGGACACCGGCTGCTGCTGCCCGCCGCGGCCCTCGTCGGCTGTCTGGTCGTCCTGGTCGCGGACATCGCCGGCCGCGAGATCGGCGGCGCCTCCGAGGTCCAGGTCGGCATCATGCTCGCCGTCGTCGGCGGGCCGTTCTTCGTCGTGGTCGCCCGCCGCCGCTCGCTGGTCAGCCTGTGACCGCCGTACAGCCCGCCGCGCCCGCGGGAGTTGCCGGGGCCGCGGGGCGGCACGGCGTACTGGTCGGGCCGTTCGGGTTCGCGTGGCGGCCGCGGGTGCTGGCGGCCACGGCCGCGGCCGCGCTGCTCGCCCTCGCGCTGGTGGTGACCGCGATCGCGGTCGGCGGGGCGCAGGTGTCGGTGCCCGACATCCTGCGGACGCTGACCGGGCGGGGCGACAGCTTCGACCGGCTCATCGTGGTCACCCTGCGGCTGCCGCGGGTGCTCACCGGCGCGCTGGTGGGCCTGGCGCTGGGCGTGGCAGGGGCGTTGATGCAGACGGTCACACGCAACCCGCTGGCCACGCCCGACGTGGTCGGGGTGTCGTCGGGGGCGTCGCTGGGCGCGGTCGCGGCCGTGGTGCTCGGCGGCGGCGGGGAGAGCGTCGGCGGGACGCTGCTGGGCGCGGGCATGCCGGCCACCGCGGCGCTGGGCGCGGTCGCGGCCGCGGCCGTGGTGTACGGACTGGGGTGGCGCGGCGGCGGTGTGGAGGGCTACCGCCTGGTGCTGGTGGGCATCGGGGTGGCGGCGATGCTCGACGCCGGCACCAGCTATCTGCTGGTGCGCGCCCGCGTCACCCAGGCGACGGCCGCCTCGCAGTGGCTGGTCGGCTCGCTGTCCGGCGCGTCGTGGGACGGGGTGCGGCCGCTGCTGGCCGCGGTGGCCGTGCTGGTGCCGCTCGCGCTCGCCGGGTCGGCCGCGCTGGCCGTCTCGCACCTGGGGGACGGCATCGCGCGGGGCGTCGGACTGCCGGTCCAACTGCACCGCGCGGTCGTGGTCGGCCTGACCGTGCTGCTCACGGCGGCCGCGGTCGCGGCGGCCGGCCCGGTGGGGTTCGTCGCGTTCGTGGCGCCCCAGATCGCGGTGCGCGCGGCCGGGACCGCGCGCCCGCCGCTGCTGCTGTCCGGGCTGACCGGCGCCTGCCTGGTGCTGCTGGCCGACACGCTCGCGCGCACGGTCTTCCCGTGGGACGTGCCGGTCGGGATCGTCACGACCGTGGTCGGCGCGCCGTACCTGATCTGGCTGCTGGTCAGACACCGCAAGGAGATGACGGCATGACCGCCGCACCCGTACCCGAGTCCGTACCCGTATCCGGGGCCGGCGGCGCCGTACCCGTGCTCCAGGCCCGCGGTGTGTGCCTGGGCTACGACGGGCGCACCGTGCTCCAGGGCGTGGACCTGGACATCGAGGCCGGCACCGTCACCACGCTGGTCGGGGCGAACGGCTGCGGCAAGTCCACCCTGCTCAAGGCGTTCGGGCGGCTGCTGGCCCCGCGCACGGGCACGATCCTGCTGGACGGCGAGCCCCTGCGCACGTACCGCTCGCGCGCGGTGGCGAGCCGGTTGGCGATCCTGCCGCAGAGCCCGGTGGCCCCGGCCGGCACGAGCGTACGGGACCTGGTGATGCGCGGCCGCAACCCGCACCAGAGCTGGGCCCGGCCGTGGACGCCCGCGGACGACGCGGTGGTGACGCGGGTACTGTCCGACACCGGGCTCGCCGAGGTGTCCGACCGGGCGGTGACGGAGCTGTCGGGCGGTCAGCGGCAGCGCGCCTGGATCGCCCTGGTGCTCGCGCAGGAGGCGCCGACCCTGCTGCTGGACGAGCCGACGACCTACCTCGACCTCGCGCACCAGCTGGAGGTGCTGCGGCTGGTGCGGCGGACCAACCGCGTGTCGGGCACCACCGTCGTGATGGTGCTGCACGACCTGGGGCTGGCGGCCCGCTACTCCGACCGGCTGGTGGCCCTCGGCGAGGGGGGCGTGCTCGCCGACGGGAAGCCGGCCGAGGTGCTGCGACCGGAGCTGCTGCGGCGGGCGTTCGGGCTGCGCGCGCGGGTGGTGCCCGACCCGGTGACCGGCACTCCGCTGGTGCTGCCGGAGGAGGACGAGGAAGGTTAGGCTAACCTAAGCTCACTATGTCGAACCTTCCACGCCTCCGCCTGCTCCCGCTCCTCGCCCTGGCTCTGATCGCCGCTCTGGCCGCCTGCTCCTCGTCGAACTCCGGCGCGGACAGCGCCGCGTCGGCGTCCTCCCAGCGCTGGACCTTCACCGACGACCTCGGCAAGACCGTCACCCTCGACCACGCGCCGCAGCGCGTGGCGGGCATGAACGACGAGATCGTCCCCCTCATGCACTACGGCATCGAGCCCGTCGCCGCCTGGGGCTACGCCACGTTCAAGGCCGACGCCCGCTTCGACGGGCTCGACACCTCCGGCGTCCAGCAGGTCGGCTCGGTCGCCGGCGAGATCGACGTCGAGAAGCTCGCGGCGGCCCGCCCCGACGTCATCGTCTCCGAGGCATACCCGACCGACGAGAAGGGCACGATCGACACCACCCAGCCCGACTACGGCTTCAAGGACCTCGCCCAGCAGAAGCAGGTCGAGGCGATCGCCCCTGTCATCACGATCCTGATCGGCGGCGACGGCGCCGACGTCGTGGCGCACACCACCAAGCTCGCCACCGCGCTCGGCGCCGACGCCGCGACGGTCGCCAAGGCCAAGGCCACCTATGACGCGGCCTCGGACCGGCTGCGGAAGGCCGCCGCGGCGCACCCGGTCACCGTCGCGGCGATCTACGCCGACAGCGACGGCATCAACGCCGCCAAGTACCAGGACGACCCGGCGCTGCGGCTCTACTCCGACCTCGGCGTGAAGTTCTTCGCGCCCGAGCCCGAGGGCTTCTACTGGGCCGACTACAGCTGGGAGAACGCCGGCCAGGTCGGCGGCGACCTCTGGCTGCTGGAGCAGGACGGCTACGACCGGGCCCAGTTGGCCAAGCAGCCGACCGTCAAGCAGAGCCCGGCGCTGGCCGCGGGCCAGGTCCACCCGTGGCTGTCGGCGACGCTCGACTACGTCTCCCAGGCGGGCTACATGAACCAGCTCGCCGGGTGGATCGACGCCGCGAAGCCGGTCACCGGCTGACCGTTAGGCGGCCGGACCGACGGACCGACGGACCGACGGACCGACGGACCGACGGCCCGACAGCCTGGCTCGGGCGGTCGGTGTGGGCGGGGCGCCTCCTCAGCGTGCCGACGGTACGTCGCCCATGGCGCGCCGGACCTCGGCTGCGGGGAAGGGGGTGGCTTTGCTCTGCGCGATCAGGCGGCGGTGGAAGTCGTCCAGGACGATCGCGTGCCGGGCGTGGCGGCTGATGACCGCGCCGAGGTCGGCCGGCACACCGGGTGGCCGGCGGCCCGCGACCCATGCGCGCAGGAAGGCGCCGTGGTCGGCGCCGCCGCGCACGCCGTCGGGCAGGTGATGGCGCAGCAGGTGGCCCGGTGCGTAGCTGCGGTCGTAGACGAGGTGGTCGGCGAGGAAGGCGTGCTCCTCCGCCGACAGTTCGAAGTCGCGGCTCAAGGCCAGC
Organism: Actinacidiphila sp. bgisy145; assembly: GCF_057708125.1. NCBI lineage: Bacteria > Bacillati > Actinomycetota > Actinomycetes > Kitasatosporales > Streptomycetaceae > Actinacidiphila > Actinacidiphila sp. bgisy145. Next base: position 78,408 of record NZ_JBYIRL010000016.1, on the reverse strand, counting down.
CCGAAGTCGGCGAAGTAGACCCGCCGGCCGTCGGTGAGCAGGTTGGAGAAGTGCGCGTCGAAGTGGACCAGCCCGCGCGCGCTCATGAACTCCGTTCCCCGGCGCAGTTCCTCCTCCACCCACAGGTAGGGCGAGCGGACCTCCTTCTCCTGCCCGGCCCGTGCCTCGCCCAGCCACGCGCCCAGCGTCCTCGGCACATGCTCCAGGAAGAGCACCAGGCTGGCGGACGACCGCCCGATCGCTTCCAGGCGGTGGCGCACCGCCGGCGAGCCGTCCCAGTGCGCCACCGCCCCCGCCACGCCCCCGAACTCGTCGGCGAAGCCGGTGGGGGGAGCGTCCGGCAGCACCCGCCAGTGATACAGCAGCGGGAACCCCGCGTACGCGTCCCCCAGCACCCAACCGGTCGTCATGATGTGCGTCGCCAGCTCGCGCCAGGCGCCGAAACCGGCCGACCCGACGCCGTACTGGTAGAAGAGCGGAAGACCGAACACGTTGGCGGTGGACCGCACATGCGCCGGCCGCAACTCGAGGTCCGTCAACGGGACCCGCTTGACGAAGACCCGCCTCCCCTCCACCTCCATCTCCGCCGACCTGCCGCCGATGCCGGAACCCAGGCCCGGCGCGGCGGCCACCGCCTCCCCCAGCCGCCGGTCGCTCCACAGCGACAGCCGCGCACCCACCTCCGCGTAGGCGGCCACCCGCGCGGACCGCCCTGACCCGGACCCACCCATGAGCACCTCCCGACCGACACCCCGACCGACCGCGACCGATCATGGCAGAACGGCGGACTTGACCGGTCAGTTGGTCGGTCGGTCGGTCGAAGAGCCGACGGGCCCGGGCGATCACCGACTCCGGGCCCTCGCGCGGAGCGCCGTCCGCCGAGCCGACACCAGCGCCCGCCCCCTGCCCGCCTCCGCGGCCGACGCGGGCGGGGCCGACGCGACGCCGAGGGGGCCGCACGGGTCATGGCAGCCCTTGACGCGGCTTTCGCCGACGCGCGGCAGGGCGTTCCGCTGAGCTTCGCGCTCCTGGCGGGGTGGCAGCGGACCGTGCTGGGCCGTCAGTCTGTCGGGTTCCGTCCGGCACCCGCCTCCGCGAAGGGCGGGCAGGAGCGCTACGGCCTCGCCCCCGGCACACGGACGCGCTTCGAGCGCTGCCTGTCCGAGAGCACGCACGCGGATCTGCCGCTGCCCGCACGCGCGGCCCGTGCCTACCTCGACGTCCTCTTCTTCCATCCGTTCGAGGACGGCAACGCCCGTGCCGCCATGCTGGCGTTGGCGTTCCTCCTGGCACGGGAAGGTGTCTTCCTCCGGGATGCTCGTCCGGTGGCGGTCATGCGCTGGGCCGACGACGCCGAGGGAGCGGCCGATCTCGCGGTGCTGCTCGGCATCCTGACCACCGCGGCGGAGCGAAAGCGTTCTCACGGGGCGCCGGACACGGGCGGCTAGAGCGCGTAGTCGCCGGCCAGGGTGTCCCAGGGAAGGGTGTGGAGGGCGGGATCGGCGTGCTCGGGGGACGGGGTCGGCTGGAACCAGGCCACGGTGAGGGTGGAGCGGTGCAGGACCGGGTCGAGTGCGGGGGAGACCACCGTCGAGTCGAAGACGCCGATGCACGTGACGGAGGGCAGGACCTCGACCGGGCCGAAGGGGCCGGCGGGACCGTCCGGGTAGCTGCGGGTGGGCGGCAGGAGGTGGACCGGCGCGGAGGGGAAGGCGGCTTCGGCCCGACGTCGAAGGCGCCTGACCGTACGGTCGTTGAAGAGTTTGCTCGGGTAGCCCTCCAGCACCCCCGCGTAGGTCGAGGACATGCGCAGCTCGGTGAGGTCGATCGAGCGACCGGACGAGAGGACCATGCGGCTCAGGGGCATGACGACACCCTATGCGCAGGACCGGGAGGGGCCCGGGCGGCCGGGCCCCTCCCTCGGGGTCAGGGCTTGGGGGTGGCGCGGAGGCGGCGGGCGGCGCGGGAGCGGCCGCGGGTGCCGGGGGCGGGCGGGGGAGTGGAGGAGGCGGGAGCGGGGGCGAGGGCTTCGGCGAGGGCGCGGAGGGTGGGGCGGCGGAAGAGCTCCACCAGGGGGATGTCGCGGTGCAGGCGGTCCTGGAGCAGCCCGTGGACGCGGGTGGCCTGGAGGGAGCCGCCGCCCAGGTCGAAGAAGCTCGCGCCGCGGGTGATCCCCGAAACGCCCAGCACCTCGGCCCACACGGCGGCGATCACCGACTCCAGGCCGTCGCGCGGAGCGCCGTCCGCAGAGCCGGTGCCCGTACCTGCCCCCGCGCCCGCCTGCGTGGCCGACGCGGCACCGGACTTCGCCAGCCGCTCCCGGTCCACCTCGCCGGTGACCGGGTCCAGCGGCAGCGGACCGACCACGACCCGCGGCGCCGCGGACGGCGTACCGAACCGGTCGGGCGCCGCCGCACCGAGCGCGGGCTCCGCCTCGGCGTGCACCGACAGCTCCGTCAACACCGCCGAACCGCCGCCGAGTTGGGAGGCCACCCACGGGCGGCCCGGGTCCAGCCCCACCAGCTGGTGCGGCGCGTCGCGGCCGAGCGCCACCACGAGCGAGGCCAGCGCCTCGTCCGGCGGCAGCACCCGGTAGCCCCGCGCCCGCGTCAGGCTCTTCATCGGGTGGCCGGCGCTCATCCCGGTCTCGTCCCACATGCTCCACCCCAGGCTGTACGCGTCAAGGCCGCGCTCCCGCAGCGCGCCTGCGAGCGCGTCCAGGTAGGCCGAGGCCGCCGAGTAGCCCGCCACCGACGCGCCACCGAACAGGCCGTTCACCGAGGAGAACGCGACGAACAGCAACCCCCGCCGCCCGCCCAGCAGTTCGGCCAGCACCCGCGCCCCGTCGGCCTTCGCGGCCAGCGCCGCGTCGAGATCGGCGGGCGCGCACGCGTCGAGCGGCACCTCCCGGTAGGAGCCCGCCAGGTGCAGCACCCCGTCCAGCGGCGCCCCCCACCGCGCCTCCGCCTCCCGTACGGCCCGGCCCACGGCCCCGGCGTCCGTGACATCCGCGCGGACGTACTCCGCCGCCGGATCGAGCGCCGGCGGCCGGGGCCCGCGCCCCAGGCACAGCACCCGCGCACCGTACGACGCGGCCAACTCCGCTGCCAGCAGCCGCCCGACGCCGCCCGCGCCGCCCGTCAGCAGGTAGCGCCCGCCCGCGCGGAACGGCGCACGTCCGGCCCCGCTCCCCGCCCGCGCGGGCACCAGCCTCCGGGCCAGCCGCCGGCCCCCGCGGTAGGCCACCGCACGCTCGCGCGGCAGCCGCCCCACCTCCGCGGCCAGCAGCGCCGCGACCTCGTCCGCGTCACCCGGCAGCACATCCAGCTGGACCACCCGGGCCCCCGGCAGCTCCTGGCCGAGCGTCGCCAACAGTCCGGCCAGCGGCGCCCGTTCGACGTCCGGCACCTCCTGCGGCAGCCCCGCGACCGCACCGCTGGTCACCGCGTACACCGCACCGGCCGGCCCGCACCCCCGGATCAGCCCCAGCAGCGCGTGCAGCTCGCCCCGCGCGGAAGCGCCCGACGGCCGGCCGTAGCAGCGCAGGTCCACCACGGCCGCCGGCAGCAGGCCTACGGGGGCGTCGCCGCCGGGCCCCTCGGCCACCACCACCTCGCGCCCCGCGGCCCGCAGCAGCGCCGCCAGGCGCCCGGCGACGCCGCCGGAGTCCGGCAGCACCAGGACGGGGCCGTCCAGGGCAGGCGCCGACGGCCGCGGCGGCAGCGCGCGCGGCACCCACACCGGGCGGTGGAAGTGGTCCGGCAGCGTGGCCGCCTGCTGCGCCGCGGTGAACGCGCCCGCCTCGAAACGGGCCCGCAGCGCCGCCCGCTGGATCTTCCCGATCTCCGTCTTCGGCACCTGCGCACGCGCGACCGCCAGCACGAAGCGCGGATTGACGCCGATCCGGTCCAGCACCGCGTGCCGCACCCGCCGCGCGACCTCCTCCGGCCCGGCCGCGCCCCGCGGGTGGAAGAACACCGCCAGCTCGTCACCGCCGGACCCGGGCGGCCGCACCGCCACCGCGGCGGTGAACGACGGCTCCACGCAGTCCAATTCCTCCACTGCCGACTCGATCTCGTGGCTGTGGTGGTTGACGCCGTTGAGGATCACCACGTCCTTCGCCCGGCCGGTCAGCGTCAGCCGGCCGCCGACGATCCGGCCCAGGTCCCCGGTGTCGAACCAGCCGTCACCGGTGAACGCCGCCGCGTTCTGCTCCGGCGCCGCCAGGTAACCGGTCGTCACGGTGGTGCCGCGCACCTGGAGCCGGCCCACCGCGCCCTCGGCCAGCACCCGCGGCGCCTGCTGCGGCCCGTCCACGATCCGCACCGCGGTCCCCGGCAGCGGCGCGCCGACCTCCGCGAACGCGTCGTCGTCCGACGTCCCGGCGAGCGTGAACCGGTCGGAGTACACCACCGCGGACGACGTCTCGGACATCCCCCACGCCGGGCGCATCGCGGTGCCCGGCAGCCCGAACGGCGCGAGCAGCCGCAGCCAGCGCCGCGCCACCCGCGGCACGATCGCCTCACCGGCGTTCATCACGAACCGCAGCCGCGACAGGTCCCAGCCCGCCCCACGCCCCGGCAGCTCGGCCGCCCGGTCGCCGACCAGCCCGAACGCGAAGTTCGGCGCCCACGTCACGCTCGCGCGGTGCCGGTGCGCCAACTCCAGCCAGCGCAGCGGGTCCCGCAGCACCCAGCGCGCGGGCGCGTGCACCTGGCGGCAGCCGAGATACGTGTCCCGCAGGTGGAACATCACCACCCCGCCCACGTGGTCCAGCGGCAGCCAGTTCACCGACACCTCGTCCGCGCCGAGCCCGTTCGCGGCCGCGGTCGCGGCGCTGCGCGCCAGCACGTTGCGGTGCCGCAGCACCACCGCCTTCGGCCGACCGGTGCTGCCGGAGGTCAGCATCAGCAGCACCGGGTCGTCCGGGTCGGCCGGGCGCGGCCGCGCGGGCTCGTGCGCGGACAACCCGTCCGCCCCCGCGGCCCGCAGACCGGGCCAGTCCGCCCCCGCCGCCCGCAGCTCCGCCAGCCGCGCGTCCGCGGCCACCACCAACGGACGCTCCAGCGCCTCCCACGCGCCCCTGAGCCGCCCGCACGCCGCGTCACCGGCGGCGTAGTCGGCGGGCACCGCCAGCGGCACCGCCACCTGCCCGCCCAACAGGCACGCCCACAGCACCGTCAGGAAAGCGGCGTGCTCCTCCAACTGGAGCAGCACCCGGTCGCCCGGGCCCACCCCGAGCGCCCGCAGCCCGGCCAGCACGCGCAGCGCCCGCCCTTGCAAGTCGCCGTAGGACAGGCCGGTCTCCTCGCCGTCCTCCCCGATCACGACGATCCCCCCGGTCGCCGCCTTGGCCACCCGCGCCAGCGTGTCGCCGAGCGTACGGTCCACCGGGGCGACCGGCGGGCCGCCGTCGGCGAGCGCCTGCGGCCGGCCTGCGGGGGAGCCGTCCGCGGCAGTGGAGGCGGGCGGGGCAGCCGGCTGCGGAACGGGGGCGGCCGGCTCGGGGCGCGGGACGCGGGGGAGGGCGGGCGGTGCGGTGGGTGTGGGGAGGACGGCGAGGGGAACGGCGGGGTGGGCGGCGCGGAGGCGGGCTTCGAGGCGGTGGGCCTCGGCCGGATCGGCGACCGGCAGGCGCAGGAGCGCGGGGACGTCCACGGCGCCGTCGGGCGTCAGCGGCAGGCGCGCGACGGGCAGCACGCAGCCGGGCACCGGCAGGTGCGCGGCCAGCGCGCCGAGGTCCACCGGCCCGGCGGGCACCACGTAGGCGAGCAGCTCCGGCGGGCCCGCCGCGCTCGTCCGCGGCACGACCGCCACGTCCGCCAGGGCGGGCGCGGCCCGCAGCAACTCCTCCTCGACGGCGGCCGGTTCGACCCGGCGCCCGCCGATGTCCACCCGCGCGGGCACCACGCCGTCGAAGCCGACCGCGTTCAACAGCCGTACGGTGCCGCCGGGTTCGAGGACACCGCGCTGCCCGGTGGGCTCGCCGCCGGAGTTGTGGACCTCGCCGGGCACGCCCTCGGGCGGCAGGAGCCCGGCCGGGTCGCGCACCAGGAGCCCGCCGCGCGCCATCGCGCCGGCCAACTCCCGCTCCCGCGCGGCGGACCGCAGCGGGAGGCGGCCGACGGGGGTACCGGGGTCGCGGACGGCGGCGGCCAGCAGGTGGCGGTAGTGGCCGGTGATCCGCTCGGCGGTCGCCGGGTCGAACAGGTCGGTGTCGAAGACGAGGGAGCCGTGCAGGTGGTCGGGGTGCTCCCACAGGTGCAGTTCGAGGTCGAACCGGGTGGACTCCTCCTCGTCGTCGAGGCGTTCGACATCGAGACCGCCGAGGCGCAGCCGCTGGTCGGCGAAGTTCTGGAGGGCGAACAGGACCTGGAACAGCGGGTTGCCGCCGGCTCCCGCGCCCGCGCCCGGGTCGGCGCCGAGCGCGCGCACCAGCCCGTCCACGGGGGTGTCCTGGTGGGCCTGCACGTCGAGCGCGGCCGCCCGTACGGCCGCCAGCAGCGCGGTGAAGGGCTGCGCGGGGTCCACATCCACCCGCACCGGGAGGGTGTTGACGAACAGGCCCATGAGCGGCGCGAGTTGCGCGTTGTCCCGGTTGGCCAGCAGCGTGCCGACGACGATCCGCGAACCGGCGCCGTAGCGGTGCAGCAGGGCGTTCCAGCCCGCGAGCAGCGTCATGTGCAAGGTGGCGCCGTGGCGGCGGGCGAGGGCGCGGATGCCGGCCGCGGCCTCGGCGGGCAGGTCGAAGTCGACCCGGGCGCCGCGGAAGGTCGGCTCCGCGGGGCGCGGCCGGTCGGTCGGCAGGGCGATCCGCGGCGGCAGGCCCGCGAGGACCTCGCGCCAGTGGTCGTAGCGGTCGGCCAGCGGCTGCGGGGTGAGGGTCGCGCGCTGCCACTCGGCATAGTCGGCGTACTGGATCGGCAACTCCGCGAGGCCCGGCGGGAGTTCGCGGGAGCCGGAGCCGGAGCCGGAGCCGGAGCCGTCGCCCGCGTCGGCGCGGTAGAACGCGTCGAGTTCGGTGACCAGCAGCCCGAGCGACCAGCCGTCGGTGGCGATGTGGTGCACGCAGCACACCAACAGGTGGTCATCGCCTGCCAGCCGCACCAGCCGGGCGCGCAGCGGCGGTTGTGCGGTGAGGTCGAACGGCGCGCGGACCGTCTCGCGCAGGTGCGCCCGTACCGCCGGGTCGGCCGTCACCGGTTCGGCGGGCGCGGGGCCGTCCAGGGCCACCGACTCCAGGGGGACGTCGACGCGTTCGTGCACGAACTGGCGCAGGGCGCCGTCCGGTCCGGCCGCGTAGGTGGTGCGCAGGATCTCGTGGCGGTCGACCACCCGCCGCAGCGCGCGGCCGAGCCGCCCGGCGTCGAGGGCGCCGCGCAGCCGCAGCACCAGCGGCACGTTGTACGTGGGGTTGCCCGGGTCGAGCCGGTGGAAGAACCACATGCGCTCCTGGTCGTAGGAGGCGGGGAACTCCAGCGGGGCGGCGGACGCGGCGGGCGCGGGCTGCGCGGGGTGTGCGGGCTGCGCGGCCTGCACGGACGGTGCGGGTTCGGTGGGCATACGGGCTCTCACTCCTGCGCGGTGGGGGTCTTGGCCCGGCGCGGGCTCCGGGTGATGGCGGCGGGCGCGGGGCCCGCGGCGCGGGAACGCCCGATCAGCGCGGCCAGCACCGCGACGGTGGGTTCGCCCGCGTCGAAGAAGGACCTCACGGACAGCGCCACGTCCAGCTCCTCGCGCAGCCGGGTGACGAGCTGCATGGCGAGCAGGGACTCGCCGCCCAGGTCGAAGAAGTCGTCGTGGACGCCGACCCGGTCGACGCCGAGGACCGCCGCCCAGGTGCGGGCGATGGTCCGCTCCAGGTCGTCGCGCGGCTCGACGTAGGGCGTCTCCAGCGGCGGGCGGGCGTTGAACGCCGTCCCGCCGCCGTACAGCCCGCCCCCCGCGGGCGGCGCGGCGCCCGGACCTTCGGCAGCCGGGTGTTCGGAAGCCGGGCGTTCACCCGGGCGTTCACCCGGGCGTTCGGCCGCCGGCGTGCGGTCCGCGGACTCCATCAGCCGCAGCACCACCGGCTCCGGCGTGTCCAGCACCGCGCCGAGCGCCGCTGTCAGGCCGCGCGCCGCCTCAGGCGCGATGACCTCGACGCTGCCGCCGGCCTCCTCCAACCGCCGTATGCGCGCGGCCCGTTCGGCGGCGGCGTCGGACAGCGGGGCGCGCGCGGTGAGCAGCGCGTGGTCGGCGGCCGCCAGCAGGCCCGGCTCGTGCGGGAAGATCCGCACGTCCTCGAAGCCGCGCTCGCCGAGCAGGTCGCGCCAGCCCTCCGGCGGCAGCAGCGGGGAGTGCGCGCGCAGGTCGTCGCGGAAGTACCACCAGCCCGCGAAGAGGCCCGCGGTCAGCATCGACGGGCGCCGCTGACCGGCGGCCTCCAGCAGGAACAGCCGCCCGCCGTCGGCGAGCAGGGACCGGACATGGCCGAGCGTGTCGCGCAGGTCGGGCGTGGCGTGCAGCACGTTGAAGGCGAGCACCACGTCGAAGCCGCCGGCGGGGAAGCCCTGCGGCGCCGGGTCGCGGGAGACGTCCAGCACCCCGAACCGCATGAAGTCCGCGCCGCGTTCGGCCGCCGTGCGCTGCCCGGCCAGCACGAAGGACCGGCCCAGGTCGGTGAAGTGGTACTCCACGCCCGGCACGCCCTTCAGCGCCTCGACGACGTCCCAGGTCAGGTAGCCGCGCCCGGCGCCGACCTCCAGGACCCGCAGCCGCCCGCCGCGCGCCTGCCGGGCGAGGCGGGCCACCGCCTGCGCCACCAGCCGGGTGTGGACGGCGACGTCGCTGCTGCCGATCCGCTGGTCCACCACCTCCTGCGAGATGTCCCCCTCGCCGTCGGGCACCAGCACCTGGTGCCCCTCGACGGCGCCGGCCAGCACGTCCGGGTAGCGCTCGGCGCAGCGCCGCAGCAGCTCCACCTCGTCGGCGCGGTCGGGGTACTGGGAGCGGACCAGGGCCTCCAGCTCCTCGATGCCGGGCTCCGCGCCGAGGTCGGCGGCGTCCCCGGGCCGGGTGCGGAAGACGACCCTCTCACCGTCCCGGGTGACGTACCCGTCCTCGGCCAGCACCGCGAGCATCGCGTCGAGGAACGGCCGGTAGCCGGGTGTGACGCGGACGGTCGCGGCGACCTCCCCGGCGGTGGTGGCGGTCCCGCCCGCGGTGCGCACCCCGGCGCGGTGCAGGAAGCACATGATGTGGCGGGCGCACAGGGCGTCCATGACGCTGGTCAGGCCGGCCGGCGGGTGCGCGACGGCGATCCGGCCGCGCAGCAGCGTGTCGTCCGCGGCGAGCGCGGCGGACTCGGCGGCCGGGTCGAGGTGCGCGACGGCCGCCGCCGGCTCGTCCGGCCCGCCGCCCGCGACCAGCAGCCGGCTGCCGCCGGCGGCCAGCTCCAGGGCACGGCCGAACGCCGGGTCGTGCAGCCCGTCGGGCACCAGGTACGTGCCGGCCGGCGCCGCGTCGCGCGGCGGCGGGTCGATCCAGAAGCGGCGCCGCTGGAAGGCGTAGCCGGGCAGCGGCACCCGGCGCGGCGGCCGGTCGCCGTAGGGGGCGTGCCGGTCGATGGTGCCGCCGGCCGCCCACACCGCGCCGAGCGCGGCGGTCAGCGCCTCGCCGTCGCCGTAGCCGTCCCGGGGGTGGCGCATGGCAGGCACCGCCGTGGCGCCGTCGCCGAGCTGGAGTGCGGCCAGGCGGGTCAGGCCGCGGCCCGGGCCGACCTCGACCAGGACCGGGCCGCCGCGTTCGCGGTGCAGGGCGGCCAGGCCGTCGGCGAAGCGGACGGTGTGCCGGGTGTGGCGCAGCCAGTACGCCGGGTCGGTCGCCTCCTGGTCGGTCAGCGGCGCGGCGCTGACGTTCGAGACGATCGGGATGCGCGGCGCGTGCAGCGCCACCCCGGCCAGCGCCTGCGCGTACCGGGGCAGCACCGGCTCCAGCAGCGCCGAGTGCACGGCGCTGGCCAGCCGCAGCCGCGAGCAGTCCACGCCGTCCTCGGCCAGTCGCCGCTCCAGCTCCTCGACCTCGGCCACCGGGCCCGACACCGAGCAGTGCAGCGGCCCGTTGACCGCCGCGACCGACAGGCTCCCGGTCAGCCGGGCCCGCACCTGCTCCTCGCCGAGCAGCACGCTCAGCGTGGCGCCGCCCGCCTCGGCCATCAGCCGCTCGCGCGCGGCGACCAGCGGCAGCGCGTCCTGGAGCGACATCACCCCGGCCACGCAGGCCGCGGTGTACTCGCCCAGGCTGTGCCCGAGCAGCGCCACCGGCCTGACGCCGTACGCCTCCAACTGGCGGGCGATCGCGTAGCCGGTGGCGACCACTCCGACGAACCCGGCGCCGTCTTGCGCCAGTTCGGCCCGCAGATCGCGGCCGTGGCCGGCCATGACGGCCGCGGCTCGGTCCAGTTCCGCGGTGAACACCGGCTCGACGCCGTCGAGTTCGGCGCCCATCCCGGCGAAGTGGGTGCCCCCGCCCGGGAAGAGCAGCGCCACCGGGCGGGGCGCGGCCGCCCGGCCGGCGCGGCCGGCGCCCTCCCGCAGCGCCCGCACCGCCCCCGGCAGGTCGGCGGCGGTGACGGCCAGGCGGTGGTCGAACTCCTCGCGGCCCGACCGCAGCGTCTGGGCCACGTCGGCCGGTGCCAGGTCCGGGTGCTCGGTCAGCCAGTCGGCGAGCTGCGCGGCGCTGTCGGCCAGCGCCTGCGGCGACTTGGCGGAGACGGTCAGCAGGTGGTGGCGGCGGGTGCCGGCGGCCGGGGCGGGCCGCGGCGGCGCCTCCTGGAGGACGACATGGGCGTTGGTGCCGCCGATCCCGAAGGCGCTGACCCCGGCCAGCCGCGGGGCGCCCGGGGTGCGCGGCCACGCGGTCGGCTCGCTGACGACCCGAAACGGGCTGCCCTCCAGCGGGATCAGCGGGTTGGGCCGCTCGAAGTGCAGGCTGGGCGGGAGCAGTTCGTGCTCCAGCGCGAGGACGGTCTTGATGATCCCGGCGATGCCCGCGGCGGCGTCCAGGTGCCCGATGTTCGTCTTCACCGAGCCCAGCGCGCAGGAGCCGGGCCGCGCCGCGGTGTCCGGGTCGGCCGCGAACGCCTCCAGCAGCGCCTTCAGTTCGATCGGGTCGCCGACCGGGGTGCCGGTGCCATGGGCCTCCACGTAGCCGATGTCGGCCGCCGCGACGCCCGCGGCGGCGTGCGCGGCGAGGATCACCTCGCGCTGGCCGGCCGCGCTGGGCGCGGAGAAGCCCGCCTTGCGGTCGCCGTCGTTGTTGACCGCCGAGCCCTTGACGACCGCCCGGATCGGGTCGCCGTCGGCGAGGGCGTCGGCCAGCCGCTTGAGCACCACCACGCCCACGCCGTCGCCGGGGAACATGCCGTTCGCGCCTGCGTCGAAGGCGCGGCAGCGCGCGTCCGGCGACAGCGGGCCGTCGGGGAGGTGGTGGTAGCCGGTGTGCGGGCGGGGGTTGAGGCAGGCGCCGCCGGCCAGCGCCACGTCGCAGGCGTGGTCCAGCAGGTCCCGGCAGGCCAGGTGCAGCGCGACCAGCGAGGTGGAGCAGGCGGTCGCCACGGTGATGCCCGGCCCGGTCAGGCCCAGTTCGTAGCTGACCCGGGTGGCGAAGGTGCCCGGCGCGTTGGCCGACTGCGCGGGCAGCAGCGCCAGCGAGCGCGGCGCGTCCGCGATGTGCGGGTGCACCCGCTCCAGGAAGTAGCGGCTCTGGCTCGCGCCCGCGTACACCCCGATCGGCCCGGGGTGCTCGCGCGGGGAGCAGCCGGCCTGCTGGAGCGCGTGGTAGGCGCACTCCAGGAACAACCGCTGCTGCGGGTCGAGGAGTTCGGCCTCCGAGGGCCGGTAGCCGAAGAAGTCCGCGTCGAACAGCTCGATGCCCTCGACCGCGGCCTCCTTGCGCACCAGGCCCGGATCGTCCAGCTCGCGCGGGTCGTTGCCGGCGGCGGTGAACTCCTCCGCGGTGAAGGAGGACACCGCCTCGCGCCCGGCGGCCAGGCCCGCCCAGAACTCCTCCAGGCTCGCCGCGCCGGGGAAGCGGCCGGCCATGCCGATGACGGCGATGTCGAGGTCGGGATCGTAGCCGGGGCCAGGGCCAGGGCCAGGGCCGGGCGCGTACGCGGGGCCGCCCGCGGCGGCGGAGGTGTCGGGCATGGCGGGTGTCGTCCCTTCGCGGCGCGGGCGCGCGACAGCGCCCTCGCCGGTCGGCAGTGGTGGGGTCGCGCCCGGCTCGCCGCCGGCGGCCAGCTCCTCGACGAGGGCGGCGAACCGGTCGGCCAGGCGCTGCGTGGTGGCGGCGGTGAACATGTCGGCGCGGGCGGTGACGGTCACGGACATGCCGCCGCTGCCGCCGCTGCCATGCGGCCCGCCGGTGTCCGCCACGTCGAGCACCAGGTCGAACCGCGACGTGCCCGGGTCGACCGGGTACTCCGCGCACTCCACCCCCGGCAGGTCCAGCCCGCCGAGCAGGTGCGAACGGTAGGAGAACATCACGTCGAACAGCCGCGGCACGCCGCCGCCCCGGTCCGGCCGCACATCGGCGACCACCGTCTCGTACGGCACGTGCTGGTGCGCGTACGCCTGCGCGCACACCTCGCGCACCTGCTCCAGCAGCGCGCGCGGCTCCGGCTCCCCGCCCGGCCCGCCCACGTCGACCGGCAACACCATCACGTTGCCGAAGTTGCCGACCAGCGGCTCGAACTCCGGGCGCGGCCGCCGCACCACCGGCGTGCCGAACGCCACCGGTCCGGTGGAGCCGCAGCGGCGCAGCAGCAGCGCCGCGGCCGCCAGCAGCACCATGTACGGCGACGCCCGCGCCCGGCGCGCCAGCTCCCTGATCCGCGCGGCCGCGCCGGGGGAGACCGCCGCTCGACGCCGGACGCCCCGGCTCGGCGGGCCCGGCGGGCGCGGCTGGTCGGCGGGCAGCCGTACGGTCCCGGGCGGGCCGGCCAGCAGCTCCCGCCAGTACGCGCGGGACGCCTCGTACGCCGGTCCGGACAGCTCCTCGGCCTCCCAGCGGGCGAAGTCCGCGTACTGCCGGGATGCGGGCGGGCCCTGCGGTTCGCCGCGGTAGGCGGCCGACACCTCGCCGAGCAGCACCTGCCAGGACAGGTCGTCGCAGGCGATGTGATGGATCGTCAGGAACAGCAGGTGCTTCTGCGCACCGGTGCGCAGGAGCAGCAGCCGCAGCGGCAGGTCCCGCCCCAGGTCGAACGGCCGCCCCGCCCACGCCCGGACGCCCTCCTCGACCGCCGGGCGCGGCCGGCCGGGCGGCAGTTCACGCTGCTCGAACGGGAGCGGGGTGCCCTCGGGCGCGGCGATCTGCACCGGCTCCCGGCCGGCGTCGCCCCGGTAGACCGTCCGCAGCACCTCGTGCCGGTGCGTGACCGCCTCGAACGCCGCCCGCAGCCGCCCGGCGTCCAGCGCGCCGCTCAGCCGCACCCCGACCGTGAGGTGGTAGGCCGGGTCGTCCGGCGCCAGCCGGTGCAGGAACCACATGCGCCGCTGCGCCGTGGACAGCGGCGCCGGCAGCCGCCCGCCCGGGGCACCGGCGGGCGGCGGCGCCGCGGCGGGAAGGCCGCGGGCGGCCAGGGCACGGCGCAGCAGCTCGGCCCGGCGCGGGTCCGGGGGCGCCGCGCCGGTCACGACGCGCCCCCCGGCGGCGCCTGCTCGGCCGCCAGCGCCGCGTCCAGGTCCTCCGGCGACAGGTCGGCCACATACAGGTGGACCGCGGCGATCTGCGCCATCCGGCCCGGCTCGGCCTCCTCCTCGGCCAGCACCCGCGCCATGGCCGCCACGTCCGAGGTGGCCATGAGGGCGCGCGGGGACAGCCGCTCGTCGGGGAAGGCGTCGCGCAGCCGGGCCAGGATGCGGGCGCCGACCAGCGAGTCCCCGCCGAGCGCGAAGAAGTTGTCGTGCGGCCCGACGCGGGGCAGCCCGAGCGCTGCGGCCCAGGTCCTGGCGAGCAGTTCGACCAGCGGGTCGCCGGACTCCCCGCCGCCGTCGTCGCCGCGTGCGGCGGCCGGGGGAGCGGCCGCCGCCTGACGCGCCAGCGCCTCCCGGTCGACCTTGCCGTTGCCGGTCAGCGGCAGCGCCTGGCAGACCACGATGCTGCCGGGCACCAGATACCCCGGCAGCAGCCCCTCCAGATGGGCCCGCAGCTGCGCCGGGCCGGGTGCCGCCCGCCCGCCGGCCGGCACCGCGAACGCGGCCAGCCCGCGGTGGCCGGCCGCCGCCTCGCGCCGCACCGGCACCACCGCGGCCCGGGCCACCCCCGGATGCGCCGCGAGCGCCGCCTCCACCTCGGCCGGCTCCACCCGCCGCCCGGCGATCTGCACCTGGCCGTCCGCGCGCCCGGCGAACTCGATGACGCCGTCCGCCCGGTAGCGGCCCAGGTCGCCGCTGCGGTACAGGCGCTCCCCGGTCCGCGGGTGGGTGACGAAGGCCGCGCGGTCGGCGGGCGGATCGCCGAGGTAGCCGCGCGCCACACCGGGACCCGAGCAGTACAGCTCCCCGGTGACGCCGTCCGGGCGGTCCCGCAGCGCGCTGTCCAGCACGTGGTAGCGGGTGTTGGCGATCGGCGTGCCGTACGGCACGGAGGTCCAGTGCGGGCCGGGCCGCCCGATGTCGTACCAGATGTTCCACAGCGTGGTCTCGGTCGGGCCGCCCACCGACACTGCCCGGGCCGCCGGGAACCGCTCGCCCAGCTCCCGTACGGCCGCCGGCGGCACCCAGTCCCCGCCGAGGAACGCCAGCCGCAGCGCCGCCGGGTCGTCGGTGCGGGCCCCGCCGGTGTCGGCCAGCCGCGCGAGCAGCATCTCCATCATCGCGGGCACCGAGTTCCACACCGTCACCCGGTGCCGGGCCATCAGCTCCAGCCAGTGCGCGGGGTCGGTGCGCCGTTCGGGGCTCGGCAGCACCAGCGTGCCGCCCGCGCCCAGCACGCCGAAGACGTCGAACAGCGACATGTCGTGGTGCAGAGCCGTCAGCCCCAGGCACCGGTCGTCCGGCCCGAGCCCGAACCGCTCGGCCGTCGCCCGCAGGCAGTTGACGACCCCCCGGTGCTCGATCATCACCCCTTTGGGCTCCCCGGTCGTGCCCGAGGTGAACAGCACGTACGCCAGGTCGCCCGGCGTACGGTCCGACGGCGGCAGCCCGGCGCCGGTATCCGCCCGCGCCGGTTCGTCCGTGCGCAGCACCGGCCGCGCCCCGGGCGGCACCGCACCGGCCGGCGGCCCGTGCGTGACCACCGCCGCGGCCCCGGCCGTCTCAATCAGCCGCGCGAGGCGGCCCGGCGGGGACTCCGGGTCCAGCGGCACATACGCGCAGCCCGCCAGCAGCACCCCCAGCGCCGCCACCACCTGCTCCTCGCCCTTCTCCAGCAGCAGCGCCACCAGCGCGCCCGGCGCCACCCCGGGCAGGTCCCGCAGCCGCCGCGCCAGCCGCGCCGCCCGCGCCAGCAGATCGCCGTAGCTCAGCGTGCCCGACGCGCTGACGACCGCCGGCGCGTCCGGGCGGGCCGCGGCCTGCCGCAGGAACGCGTCCTGGACCAGCTCCCTCGGCACCGGCACCACCGGGCCCTGCGCCGCCTCGCGCCGCGCGGCCTGCCCGGCGGGCAGCAGCCCCACGTCGTCCCGCTCCCACAGCCCCTCGTCGTCGGCGAGCCGCCGCAGCAGCGACGTCCACGCCCCGAACATCGCGTCCAGCACGCCGGGTTCGAACAGCTCCTCCACCGCGTCCCAGTTGCACGCCAGGCTGCCGCGCCGCTCCTCCACCTGCGCGTCCAGATACACCTGCGGGGTCTGCGTGATCCCGTACACGGGCCGCAACGACCGCTCCAGGACGTGCGGTTCGGGCTCGGCCAGCGCGAGGGTGCTGGTCAGCACCACCGGCATCCGGGCCCGCTCCCCGCCGCGCAGCCGCGTCAGCCGGCGCAGCAGCCGCACCCCGCCCGCCGCGCCGTGCTCCAGCCCCTCCAGCAGCCGCCGCTGAAGCGCCCGGGCGCGTACGGCGAAGCCGTCCGCGCCGGCGTGGTCGGCCTCGACCAGCGTGAAGGACGCGAACTCGCCCACCAGCTCGGCCGCGCCGGGCACCGAGGGGTCGCGGTTCATGCTCGGCACGTTGAGCGTGAAGCGGTCGGTGGCGCTCCAGCGGGCGATCACCTCGGCGTAGGCGGCGAGCACCACACCGGTCGGGGTCAGCCCGGCCGCGGCCCCGCGCCGCCGCAGCCGCGCCCACGTCTCCGGGTCGAGCACGGCCTGACGGCGCACGAAGCGCGGGCAGCGCACGGTGTCCGGGTCGGCCCGCAGCGGCAACGCGGGCGCCGGGGGCAGCTCCGGCAGCCGCCGCTCCCAGAACTCCTCCGCCGCCGCCGCCCCCGTATCCGCGAGGGCCGCGCGCTGCCGCAGGTAGCCCGCGAAGTCGACGGGCAGCGGCGGCAGTTCGGCGGCCGGGTCGTCGTAGTAGGCGGCCAGGTCCCGGTACATCACGTGCCAGCTCGCCCAGTCGACGGTCAGCCCGTCGAAGCCGACGTGCACCCGGCAGGTGCCGCCCGCCAGCATGCACACCACGACGGAGAACAGCGGCCACACCCCGGCCGGGCGCACCTCGTGCGACAGCCGCTCGCGCACCGACGCGAGCGCCGCGGCCACCTCCTGCTCCGTACGCTCCCGCAGGTCCAGCACCTCGACCGGCGGGTCCGGCACCTCCGCCAGCTCCCGCTGCTCCTGCCGGGCCGGGTCCACCACGGTGCGCAGCATCCCGTGCCGGTCCACCAGCAGCCGCCACGCCCGCACGAACCGCCCCACCTCCAGCGGCCCTTCCAGCTCCAGGTAGGCGTGCGTGCTCACATTGCCCAGCGGGTAGGCGTCGCCGCGGCCGACCAGGTACGCCTGCTGGGTGTCGGTCAGCGGGAACGCGCCGCCCGTGGCCGTACCGTCCGTTGCGGTGGTGTGCGCTCCGGCGCCCTCCGCCCCCGCGCCCTGCCCGGCGGCCCTCACGCGCCCTCCCCGGCCGCCGGGACCTGCGGACGGCCCTGCGGGCGGCGCGACCGGCGCGCCGACAGCGCCTCCCGGCCGCGCAACGCCCGGGCCCGGGCCTGCGCGCCCGCCTCGCCCGGCGCCTCCTCACCCCCCGGCCCCGCCCCGCCGCCCGCGTCGAGAAAGGCCGCCAGCCGGGCCACCGTCGCGTTCGAGAAGAGCGTCAGCAGCGGCACCTTCACCCCGATCCGCTGCTCGATGAGCGTCTGCGCCCGGACCACCAGCAGCGAATGGCCGCCCAGGTCGAAGAAGTTGTCGTGCGCGCCGACCTTCTTCACCTCCAGCAGCTCGGCCCAGATCCGCGCCACCTCGTCCTGCGTGCCGGCCGCCGGCGCGGTCCAGCCCCCCTCGGTGCCGGAGACCGGCAGCGGCAGCGCGGCCAGCGCCCTGCGGTCGACCTTGCCCGCGGTGGTCAGCGGCAGGTCGGCCAGCAGCAGGACCGCGCGCGGCACCGCGTGCGCCGGCAGCAGCCCGGCCAGCCAGCCCCGCAGCTCCTCCCCGCCGGGCGCCTGCGCGCCCTGCGCACCGTCCGCACCGGTGCGCACCGAGGCGTACCCGACCAGCTCGTGCCCGCCGCCCGCCGCCGTACGCGCCAGCACCGCCGCCTGCCGCACCGCCGGATGCCGGGCCAGCGCCGCGGCGACCTCGCCCGGCTCCACCCGGAACCCGCGGATCTTCACCTGGTCGTCCACGCGCCCCAGGAACTCGATCTCGCCGTCCGCGGTGAACCGCGCCAGGTCCCCGGTGCGGTACATCCGGGCACCGGGCGTGTCCGCGTACGGGTCCGCGATGAAGGACTCTGCGGTCCGCTCCGGGTCGCCGAGATAGCCGCGGGCCAACGGCAGCCCGCCGACGTGCAGTTCGCCGCCGACCCCCACCGGCACCGGCCGCAGCGCCGCGTCCAGCACATACAGCCGGGCGTTGGGGTTGGGCCGGCCGATGGTGACGCGCCGAGCGGACTCCGACGGCTCGAACACCCGGCAGCTGACCCCGATCGTCGTCTCCGCCGGGCCGTAGCCGTGGTACATCCGGGCCGGCGAGACCGCACGGAACCGCGCGTACAGATCCGCCGTCAACGCCTCGCCGCCGCACCACAGATGCCGCAGCGAACGCAGCCCGGCCGCCGCGCCGGGCCGCTCCAGCAGCACATCCAGCATCGAGGCCACGATGTACAGGAACGTCACCCCGCGCTGTTCGACCGTCGCCAGCAGCCGGTCCACGTCGCCGTCGTCGCCCGGCTCGGCCACCACCAGCCGGGCACCGGCCACCAGCGGCAGGAAGATCTCGTTGACCGATATGTCGAAGCCCAGCGGCGCCTTGTGCAGCACCGCGTCGTCCGGCCGCAGGCCCAGCTTCCCGATCTGCCACAGCATCCGGTTGCAGATCGCCTGCTGCCGGATCATCACGCCCTTCGGGGTGCCGGTGGAGCCCGAGGTGTGGATCACGTACGCGATCCGCTCCATGTCGGCCGGTCCCGACGGCGCCCACTCCGCCTCCCCGTCCGGGCCTTCGCCGTCCGCGTCCGGCCGGACCACCGCCACGCCGCTGCCGGCCAGCAGCCGGTCCGCGTCCGCCGCGCCGACCACCAGCGCCAGCCCGCACCGCTCGGTGATCTCCCGGACCCGCGCCGCCGGCCACGACACCTCCAGCGGCACGAACGCGGCCTGCGACGTCAGCACCGCCAGCAGCGCCACCACCAGGTCCACCGAACGCTCCAGCAGCACCCCGACCAGCGTGTCAGGACCCGCCCCCGCCGCCCGCAGCCGCGCCGCGAGCGCCGCCGCCCGCGCCTCCAACTCCCCATAGGTGACGGACTGTCCGCCGCACTCCACGGCCACCGCGCCCGGGTCGCGCAGCGCCGCCTCCCGCACCAGCGCGGCCAGGTCCCGGTCCACCAGCGGGTCGTCGCCCTCCACCGGGCGGCCCCAGCGCAGCAGCAGTTCCCGCTCCTCGTCCGGCACCACCTCCAGCGCGCCGACCGCCGCCTGCCCGCCGCGCCCGGCGACGTCGCCCAGCAGCCGCACCAGGTGCCCGGCGGTCCTGGCCACCGTCGCCGCGTCGTACAGGTCGGCGTTGCCGGTGACCGCGCCGTGCAGCGTGCCGCCGTCCTCCCAGCAGTTGAGCACCAGGTCGAAGCGCGCCGAGTCCACCTCCTGCTCCACCGGCTCCGCCCGCAGCCCCGCCACCCGCGCCCCCCGCGGCGGGCTCTGCATCACCGCGAGCACCTGCGGCAGCGGCCCGGCACCGGCCGAACGGTCCCAGCGCAGCTCGGCGGCGACCGCGTCCAGCGACACCTCCTGCCGCGCGTACGCGTCATGGCAGGTGCCCCGCACCCGGTCCAGCAGTTCCCCGAACGGCAGCTCCGGCTCCACCCGCGTGCGCAGCACCACCGTGTCCGCGAAGCAGCCCACCGCGTCCCGCAGTTCGGGCCGCTCCCGGCCGTGGACGACCGAGCCCACCGGCACCGCCTGCTGCCCGGTGTAGCGGTGCAGCAGCACCGTGAACGCGGCCACCACCGCCATGTACGGCGTCGCGTCATGGCCGCGCGCCAACTCCCGCACCGCCGACCACACCTCGGGCGCCAGCGTGAAGCGGTGCGAGACCGCCCGGGAGCCGGCGACCTGCGGGCGCGGCCGGTCCGCGGGCAGGTCCAGCCGCGGCGGCTGTCCGCCCAACTCCTCGCGCCACGCCGCGAGATGGGCCGCGTATTCCGGACCCGCCTCCCGCTCCTCGCGCCAGCGCGCGTAGTCCCGGTAGGTGACCTGCGGCGCGGGCAGCGGGCTCGGCAGACCGGAGGTGAACGCCTCGTACAGCGTGAAGAGTTCACGCAGCAGCACCGCGAGCGACAGCCCGTCTGCGACCGCGTGGTGCACCACCAGCATCAGGACGTGCTCGGTCGAGGAGTGCCGCAGCAGGCCGAACCGCACCAGCGGGCCCAGCTCCAGGTCGAACGGCTCGGTGTCCAGCGCGCCGATCCACGCCGCCTCACCGCTCCGGTCGCCCCCGGAGTCGGCCTCGGCCCACGGCAGTTCGAGCGACGGCGCCACCACCTGCCGCACCACGCCGTCGGCTTCGGCGAGCGTGGTGCGCAACGCCTCGTGGCGCTCCAGCAGTTCGGCCAGCACCCGGCGCAGCGCGACCACGTCGAGCGGTCCGGTCAGGCGTACGGCCTGCCCGATGTTGTACGCGGCGGTGCCGGGCAGCAGCCTCGCGTGCACCCACATCCGGCGCTGGGCCGCGGTGGCCGGCACCGGCCCCTGCCCGCCGCTGCGGCCGATGCCCTCCGGCCGGGCGGCACCGGCCAGCCACCGGTCCAGGAGCCGCTGCTTGGCGTCGGACAGCCCGTGCTGCCCGGGCGATTCCTGCGAGCGTTCGTCGGTCATGCCTGTCTCCCGGCTTCCGTTCGGGTGAGGGGGTGGAGTCAAGGGGTCGGGTCAAGAGGTGGGGTCAGGGCGCGGAGCCAAGGGGCCCGGGCCACGGGGGAGGCGTACGGCGGTGCGCCGCGGCCCCGGGCGTGTCGGTCGCGCGTCCGCGGGCCCCGCGGCCGGCCGGCGGCCCCGGGCCGGGACCGCCGCACCGCCCGGCCGCCGGCATGCGGGGCGGCACGCGCCCACCGCCGACGCTGTCCGGCCCGCCGGGCTTCCGTGCCGCGGGCGCCGTCGTACGCGTCCGAGCGGGCACCTGACCGGCGGCGTTCCTCGCGGTGCCTGGGCGGCAGGGCCCGCCGGGCCGACGACCGCGGGGGAGCGGTGCCGGGCACGCCTCACGCCAACTTCGCCGCGAGGGCGGCCGCTTCGTCGTCGGTCAGGGCGCCGAGCGCGGTGTGCAGGCGGTCGCGGAGGCGGTCGGCGTGGCCGGCCGGGGTGGGCGGGGCGGCCAGCAGGTCGGTGGCGTCGGTCGGGACCGGCAGCACACCGCGCAGGGTGGCGGTGACGTGGGCCGCGAGCAGGGAGTGGCCGCCGAGGTCGAAGAAGTTGTCGTCGCGGCCGATGCCGGAGATGCCCAGGGCATCGCCCCACGCGCCCGCGACGAGTTCCTCCAGCCGGTCGGACGGCGCCGCGTACGCGTTCTCCAGCGCGGGCCGCGGATGCGGCTGCCCGGCCGCCGCCCCCGCCGCCCCCGGCTCCCCCGCGTACGGCGGGGGCGCGACCCTGTGCCGGGCCCGCTCGAAGGGGTAGGTGGGCAGCACGACCCGCTGCCGTACCCCGTCGGGGGCGACCGCGGGCTCGCCCTCGCCGCCCGCCACCCAGGCGGCCGCCTGCCGCAGCGCGGCCGTGTCTCCGTACGACTCCTCGGCAGCCGCCTCCGCCGCTCCGCCGCCGGGGCGCAGCACCGCCCACTCGGGGCCGTACGACGGCGTGCCGCCCGCGGCCAGCACCCGCAGCGCGGCCAGCGCGCCGTCGCGGTCACCGGCGAGGACCGCGGCGCGGCGGGCGAACCGGGCCCGCCCGGTCAGCAGCGTGAACGCCACCGCGTCGAGCGGCAGTTCGGGGTGCCGCTCCAGGTGCGCGGCCAGCCGGGCGGCCTGCGCCCGGACCGCCCTGTCGCTGCGCGCCGACAGCGGCAGGACGTGCACCCGGCCCGCTCGGGGCGCGGGCGGCCCGGGCCGGGCGGGCGCGGGCGGCGCCTCCTGGAGCACCACGTGGGCGTTGGTCCCGCCGATCCCGAACGTGTGCACCGCCGCGCGCCGCGGCCGCTCCCCGCGCGGCCAGGCGCTCGCCTCCGCGGCGAGCCGGAACGGCGTGCGCGCGAAGTCGATCTCCGGGTGCGGCCGCTGCCAGTTGGCCAGCGGCGGCAGTTCCTCGTGGGCCAGCGACAGCAGCACCTTGACCAGCCCCACCGCGCCCGCCGCCGCCCAGGTGTCGCCGACGTTCGGCTTGTGGGTGCCCAGGCGCAACCTGCCGGGCCCGGCCGAGGCGTACGCCTCCGCGAGCGCGGTGACCTCCAGCGCGTCGCCCATCGGGGTGCCGGTGCCGTGGGCCTCCAGGTAGTCGATGTCGGCCGGTTCGAGCCCGGCCAGCGCCAGCGCTTCGGCGGCCACGTCGGTCTGCGGGTCCACCGCGGGCGCGGTGAAGCCGGCCTTGCCCCCGCCGTCGTTGTTGACCGCGGTGCCGCGGATCAGCCCGAGCACCGGGT
Source organism: Actinacidiphila sp. bgisy145 (assembly GCF_057708125.1). Classification (NCBI taxonomy): domain Bacteria; kingdom Bacillati; phylum Actinomycetota; class Actinomycetes; order Kitasatosporales; family Streptomycetaceae; genus Actinacidiphila; species Actinacidiphila sp. bgisy145. The sequence continues at coordinate 56,201 of NZ_JBYIRL010000016.1, read as the reverse complement.
CCCCGGCGGCCCGCGCGTCGGACAGCCGGCGCAGCGCGAGGACGGCGACCCCGTCGCCGGGCGTGGTGCCGGACGCGGCCGCGTCGAACGCCCGGCAGTGCCCGTCCGGCGAGTTGACGCCGCCCTCGCGGTGGACGTATCCGGCCCGCTGCGGGAAGTAGACGGTCGCGCCGCCGGCCAGCGCGAGGTCCGACTCGCCCGTGAGCAGGCTCTGCACCGCGAGGTGGACGGCGACCAGCGAGGTGGAGCAGCCGGCCTGCACGGTCACGCTCGGCCCGGTCAGGTCCAGGACGTAGGACACCCGCGGCGCGAGGAAGTCCGCGCTGTTGCCCAGCAGGTGCTGCACCGGCCCGGCGCCCGGCCCGGCCGCGCGCTGGTGCGGGTGCAGGTGGTGGAGGAAGTAGCTGTCCGGGCCGGTGCCGCCGAAGACGCTCACCGCGCGCTCGGCCAGGCCGCGCGGGTCGTAGCCCGCCGACTCCAGCGCCTCCCACGCGCACTCCAGGAACAGCCGGTGCTGCGGGTCCATGACGTCGGCGTCGCCGGGGCTGTAGCCGAAGAAGGCCGCGTCGAAGAACTCGGCGCCCTCCAGCACCGGGCGGGTCCTGACCCGCGCCGGGTCGGCGGCGGCCGAGGGCGGCAGCCCGGCCTCCGCCAGGTCCTCGTCGGTGGACGAGGTGAGCGACTCGGTGCCGGCGCGCAGGATGCGCCAGAAGTCCTCGGGTGTGTCGGCGCCCGGCAGGCGGACGGCCATGCCGACGACGGCGACGGGGTCCACGGAACCGGCGGGCAGCGGTGTGCCGGCAGCCACGATGGTCAACTCCCTTGTGGGTTGGGTGTCGTTGGAGGCGTGCGGGGGCGGGGGCGCGCGGGGGTCCGCGTACGAGTCCGTACGGCCGCGGCGCCGCGGGCGGTGGTCGGTGCGTGGTCGTACGTGGTCAGTACGCGGTCAGTGCGCGGTCAGTGCGCGGAGGCGCCCCAGCCGAGCCGGGTGAGCACCGCGGCGGCGAGGGTGTCCGGGCGCTCCAGCAGGTAGAAGTGGCCGCCGGGGAAGGTCAGATGCTCGAACGGCCCCTGGGTGGTGCGCCGCCACCCCTCGACCTGCGCGGCGGTCACGGTGCCGTCGCCCTCGGCGGCGATCGACACCACGCCGGTGCGCAGCGCCGGCCCGGGGGCGGGCCGGTAGGTCTCCACCAGCCGGTAGTCGTTGCGGACGATGGGCAGCAGGTAGTCGCGCATCTCCGGTTGGTCCAGCAGCGCGGCGGGGGTGCCGCCGGTGTCGCGCAGCATCTCGGCGAAGGCGCCGTCGTCGAGCAGGTGCCGCAGCCGTTCGCGGTCGGGCGGGGCGTGGTAACCGGGGTCGTGGCAGGCCGGGTCGTGGAGGTGCGGAGGGTGCCGCGCGGAGGCGAACAGCCGTTCCACGAGGGCGCCTTGCGCTTCCAGACGGCGCGTCACCTCGTAGCCGACCAGCGCCCCCATGCTGTGGCCGAGGATCGCCAGCCGCCGCCCGGTCAGCGGGAGCAGCGCCTCGGTCACGCGGTCGGCGAGCACGTCCATGGCGTCGACGAGCGCCTCCCCGGCGCGGGCCTCGCGCCCCGGGTACTGCACGGCGCGTACGTCCACCTCCGGCCCGAACCGGACGGCGAGCGAGCGGTAGAAGCCCGCGCTGCCCCCGGCGTGCGGGAAGAGCACCAGGGCCGGCGCGTCCGGGCCGAGCGGGCGGAAGGCGCGCAGCCACGGCGAGCGGGTGGCGTCCGGCGCCCTCATCCGGCGGCCCTGTCGCCCGCGGCCTCGGCGATCAGCCGCCACCACGCCCGCAAGGTCGGCTCCTCGATCATCCGCGCGTAGCCGATCCGCAGCCGGTACCTGCGCAGTCGGGCGGAGATCGCCATCACGCGGACCGACTCGACGCCGAGTTCCAGGAGGTTGTCGTCGTCGCCGACCTGCTCGGGCGCCACGCCGAGGACGTCGGCGACGGTGGCGCGCAGCCGCTCCAGGTCGAGCCGCGGGTCGGAGTCCGGATCGGGGCTCGGGTGGGGGCCCGGGCCGGGCGCGGAGGGGGCTGGTGCGGCGGGGTCGGGTGCGGTGGGCGGGCTGCTCGGATCGGGCGGCGTCACAGGTCTCCCTCGCTCGGTGGACGGCACCGCGGCGGCGCGGCCGGGGCCTCGTACGGCGGTGTCCGCCGCGGATCACACGTGGACACACCGGCGGATGCTAGTTAGGCTCAGTGCGGTTAGGCAAGGCTTGCCTTAGTAATTCGCGACAATGTGTCAGTATGCACACGGCTTCCCGCCGATCCGCCCGACCCGCCGTGCCCGTTCCGCCGCCCGGTCCGCACCCCGCACCGTGGCGCCCCGCACCGCGCCCCCGCCGCCAGACGACACAGGACGGTCCCCCCGTGGCCCCTCACGCCCCCGCCCACGCCCCCGCCCCGGCCCCGCGCTACCTGCACACCCGGGCCGCCGGAGTCCCCGACCCCCTCGCCACCGCCGTCCGGCTCGCCCGGTCCCGCCTCGCCGACCGCTGCGCCGTCTACGAGCAGGACGGCCGCTGGTGGTTCGCCGCCGGCGCCCTCGGCGAGGTGACGGTCCGCCAGGACCGCGTCGAGACCGAGTGGAACGGCGAGCGCCGCGCGGCCCCGCGCACCTGCGGCCACGCCGCACAGGAACTCGGCGCCGCCCTGGCCACCGCACCCGTCGCCGACTGGCGCGCCTACGGCTGGATCGCCTTCGAGAGCGCCGCCGCCGCGATCGGCCGCACCCCGGCCGACCCCGAACAGCCGCTCGCCCACGCCTTCGTACCCGCCGTCGAGGCCGAGATCGGCACCGGCGGGCTCGACGTACGCTGCGCCGCACCCGACCTGCTCCAGCGCGTCCTGGCCGCCGCCCGCACCCCCGGCACCGAAACCGCCCGCCCCGCCCGCCCCCTCGACGTGGAGGCCGAGGGCCCGGCAGCCTACGAACAGGCCGTCGCCGACGCCGTCGCCCGCATCAACCGCGGCGACCTGGAGAAGGTCATCCTCTCCCGCCGCGTCGAAGTGCCCTTCGCGCTGGACTTCCCCGCCACCTACGCGGCCGGGCGCCGCGCCAACACCCCCGCCCGCTCCTTCCTGCTCGACCTGCCGGACCTGCGCGCCGCCGGCTTCAGCCCCGAGACCGTCGCCGAGGTCGGCGCCGACGGCCTCGTCACCTCCCAGCCGCTGGCCGGCACCCGCGCCCGCCACACCGGCGACCCCGAGCGCGACGCCCGCGCCGCCGCCGAACTGCGCACCGACGTCAAGGAGATCTACGAGCACGCCGTGTCCGTCCAGCTCGCCGACACCGAGATGCGCGCCCTGTGCGCACCCGGCAGCGTGGCCGTCGAGGAGTTCATGGCGGTCAAGGAGCGCGGCAGCGTCCGCCACCTCGGCTCCCGGGTCCGCGGCCGGCTGCGCGCGGACCGCACCCGCTGGGACGCCCTGGCCGCGCTCTTCCCCGCCGTCACCGCCTCCGGCATCCCCAAACCCGCGGCGTACGAGGTGATCGCCGCCCACGAACCGGCCCGCGGCCTGTACTCCGGCACCGTGCTGCGCGCCACCGCCGACGGCGACCTCGACGCCGCGCTCGCGCTGCGCACCGTCTACACCCACCAGGGCCGCACCTGGCTGCGGGCCGGCGCGGGCATCGTCGGGGTCTCCCGGCCCGCCCGGGAGTACCGCGAGACCTGCGAGAAGCTCGCCAGCGTCGCGCCCCACCTGGTGCCGGGACCCTGACCCGCGCCCGCCGACGCCGTCCCCGGCCGCCGTCCCGCTGTCCTGTCCCGCCGCCCTGCCCGCACGCGAACCCGCCGAGAGGACCCGCATGCTGCCCGGATGCGTACCCTGGCCCGCCGAAGAAGCCGACCGCCACCGACGCGACGGCTACTGGAAGGGGGAACCGCTCGGCGAGCTGCTGCGCCGCGCCGCCGCCGAACACGGCGACCGCACCGCGCTGGTGGCCCGCGGCGCCCGTATCGGCTACCGGGAACTCGACACCCGCGCCGACGACCTCGCCCGCGGGCTGCTCGCACTCGGGCTGGCCCGCGGCGACCGCGTCGTGGTCCACCTGCCCAACCGGCCCGAGTTCGTCCTCGCCACCTTCGCCCTGCTGCGGATCGGCGCCCTGCCGGTCTACGCCCTGCCCGCCCACCGCGAACGCGAGATCGCCCACCTGTGCGGCTTCGCCGGCGCGCGCGCCTACCTCACCGCCGACCGCTACCTCGGCCACGACCACCGCGACACCGCCCGCCGGGTGGCCGCGCTGAGCGGCGTCGCCCTGCGGCACGTCCTCGTGGCCGGCGACGCCCAGGAGTTCACCGCGCTCGACGCCGTGGAACGCGCCGGCCGCACCCTGCGGCACACCCCGCTGCCCCCGCCCGGCCCCTCCGGCGACGCGGCCCTCTTCCTGCTGTCCGGCGGCACCACCGGCCTGCCCAAACTCATCCCGCGCACCCACGACGACTACGCGTACAACGCCCGCGCCGCCGCCGAGGTCTGCGGCTTCGACCGCGGCACCGTCTACCTCGCCGCCCTCCCGGCCGCCCACAACTTCGCGCTCGCCTGCCCCGGGGTCCTCGGCACCCTCGCGGTCGGCGGCACCGTGGTCCTCCCCGACGACCCGAGCCCGCAGGAGTCGCTGCGGCTGGTCGCCGAGGAGCGCGTCACCGCCACCGCGCTCGTGCCGTCGCTGCTGGCGATGTGGCTCGACGCGCAGGAGTGGCTGCCCGAGGACCTCTCCAGCCTGCGGCTGCTCCAGGTCGGCGGCGCCCGGCCCGACGCCGCCACGGCCGCGCTGGTCCGGCCCGTGCTCGGCTGCACCCTCCAGCAGGTCTTCGGCATGGCCGAGGGGCTGCTGTGCCTGACCCGGCCCGACGACCCCGAGGAACTGGTGCTGTCCTGCCAGGGCCGCCCGCTCAGCCCCGGCGACGAAGTGCGGGTCGTCGACTCCGACGGGCGCCCCGTCCCGCAGGGCGCCGTCGGCGAACTGCTCACCCGCGGCCCCTACACGCTGCGCGGCTACTACCGGCTGCCCGAGCACAACTCCCGTACGTTCACCGGCGGGTGGTACCGCACCGGCGACCTCGTGCGCAGCCTGCCCGGCGGCAACCTCGCGGTCGAGGGGCGCGTGAAGGACGTCATCAACCGCGCCGGGGAGAAGGTCTCCGCCGAGGAGGTCGAGGAGCACCTCGCCGCCCACCCGGCCGTACGGCAGGCCGCCGTCGTCGGCGAGCGCGACCCCGTGCTCGGCGAGCGCATCACCGCGTTCGTCGTCCTGGCCGACGGCGCCCCCTGCCCCACCCCCGCGCAACTGGCCGCCTTCCTCCGCGACCGCGGCGTGGCCGCCTTCAAAACCCCCGACCGCCTCACCGCCCTCCCCGCCCTCCCCCTCACCGCGATCGGCAAACTCGACCGCAAATCCCTCCCCGCCCGCCCGTAAACTCTCGCCCCAGCGACTGGGGAGGACCCGGCCCTGCCCGGCCAGGCCGACCGCACGTCCGCCAACCCCAGGTGTGCGGTGCTGAGGGAGGCGGGGCCGACGGTGGGGCCGAGGGCCAGTCCCGTGGCGGTTACGGCTGACGGCCGTGTCCGCAGTGGCCGGCTGCCGTGCGATGTGCCGCCCGCGGCGGTGACTCGCGGGAGGGCGGGGTGTGGCCTGGTGGGCTCCTGCGGGTACGTGTAGACGCGCGCCCGGCTGCCCGGCAGTTCGCCGTCGGCGGCCGTGGGACGGCGTCTGCTCGGCGCGCGCCGATCCGCGGGGCCAACCGGAGTCGCCTCGGGGGGATTCAAGGTGGCGCGGCCTGTCCCTTGTGGCCGGTACCGCGGGCGTAGGTCCCGGGCTGCTGAACGCGGTTGGCTGGCTCAGGCGGCCCGGGTGCCGCGTTGTCCGCTGCTTTGAGGCCGCAGTGGAGGGGGAAGCGGGTCGGCGACTGGTGGGCGTGGTCGCCGATCGGCTGTTGCGCGTGCGCCTGACCGAGGTGCGGCTGGCCGCCTGCGGCGGGTGGCAAGTCGCGGATCGCCGGCGGCGATCGGCCGCGTTCGGCATGCCCGGATGCCCCGCGGGTCGCCGCCTGCGGCCGCGGGGAAGTCCCGGAGCATGGGCACGTGGGGGTGCGCACGCCTGCGCGGCTCGTGGTGGGCCGAGGGTGCGGGCTATGCCAGGTCGGCTTCGGTGGTGAGGGACGGGTCGAAGGGGTCGCCGCCGGCGGCCACCGCGGCCTGGTACGCGGCAAGGACCTCGACGTCCCGCTCGTCGCTGGTCAACTCCCGCTTCCAGTACGCCGATGCCTGCAACTGGGGCCGCGGCAGGCCGCGTTCGTCGAGCAGGCAGCGGCGGATCGCGCGGGCGGCGCCCGCCTCGGCGCCGACCCAGGCCTGGGCCCCGGCGAAGGGCCGGCCGATGTCGCGCACCGCCTTCTCCAGGGGCCCGCCGGGCCCGGCCGGCAGGCCGTCGCGGTAGAGCCAGCGCACGTCCGCGCCGGCGGGCGCGGCGAGTTCGAGCCGGTCGGCAGGGCCGTCGACCTCGATGAGCGCCACCACAGGGGTGCCGTCGGGCAGCGCCTCGAGGATGGCCGCGATCGCGGGCAGCGCCGTCTCGTCACCGGCCAGCAGATGCCAGGCGGCCTGTGCGCAGGGGGCGAAGTCGTGCCGGGGACCGGCGAGCGCGACCTCGTCGCCCGGCAGGGCGGTGCGCGCCCACACGCTCGCCGGGGTGTCGCCGTGCAGCACCACGTCCACCGTCAGTTCGTTGCGGTCCGGGTCGATCCGGCGCGCGGTGAAGGCGCGCAGTACAGGCGGGTGAGCGCCCGGCGGGTAGGTGGGGGCGCCGTCGGGACCGGCCGCCGGCAGGTCCACGGTGCGGCGCCCGGCCGGCGGGAGCATGAACTTCCATGCGTCGGCGGGCAGTCCGCCCTCCGCGCAGCCGGCCAGGTCCGGGCCGCCGACGGTGATCCGGCGCATCCGCGCGGTCAGCTCGGCGGTGCGCAGCACCTGCGCGCGGCGGACCCGGACCCGCGGCCGGGTCTGCCGGGTGCGCAGGCGCAGCTCCTCCTGGATCGGGGGCATGGGCACTCCGTACGGTCGCGGGCGAGCGGGGGAACAAAAGAAAGGTATGCCTTACCAAAGTTATTGGCAACGGGCTGTCGCTAAAGATGGCCGGCGGGCGGGTTCGCCCAGGTCGGAGCCGCTGGGGAAGAATGAGCCCATGACCGGGAAGAGCGAGCCGGCCCCGCCGGGACGGACCCAGGCGCCGCCGGCCGCGGGGCGGGCCCCGCGCACCCCTCGGCTGGGCCGCCCGCCGCAGGTCGACCGCGAGGCGATCGTCCGCGCGGCCGTCACCGTCGGCTTCGGCAGGCTCGGCATGAGCACCGTCGCCCAGCGCCTGGGCACCAAGCACTCCACGCTCTACCGCTACTTCGCCACGCGCGACGACCTCGTCGCGGCCACCGTGGACGCGGTCGTCGCGGCCGCGGACTGGCCCGAGCCGACCGGGAGTTGGCGCCAGGACCTGGCGGCGCACGCGTGGGCGACCTACCGGCTGCTGGAGCGGCACCCGGGCCTGGCCGGCCACATCGTCTCGCTGCGCGGCAACTCCGAGGCGTACGGCAAGGTGAACGGGCGCGTCGTCAGCCGCCTGGTGGACGCCGGCTTCCGCGCCGAGAGCGCGATCCTGGCGCACGACGTCGTCCACGAGCAGGTGCTGATGTTCTTCCTGGCCGGGCAGGGCGGCGAGGACGACGGGGAGGCCACGACCCCGCAGCGGGCGGCCGAACTGCGGCGCGAACAACTGCCGGACGCGCTGGAGGAGATCGACCCGCGGCTGCGGGAGGCGCTGGCCGGCATCGTCCGGGGCGAGCCGGAGCGCTGGTTCGCCCGCAAGCTCGACGTGCTGCTGGACGGCCTCGCCCCCTTGGCCCCGGGCGCCGGGTAAGGACCGGCGCACCGTCCGTACGGCTGCGGACCGCCCGTACGACGCCCCCACTCGCGGCCCTACCGGCGGCGGGAGTTCGCGTCCCCGCCCCCGGTACGGTCCCGCGCCGCGCTACCCCACCGGATCGAGGTCGCGCCGGCGCGAGGAGGCCGGGCGCATGTCCGTCCACACCCGCACCACATACGCCAGGCACGCCTCGCGCGAGCCGCGTACGCCGGTCGGGTGCCAGTGCGGCGGCACCGGCACGGCCGCCGGCCACAGCGAGGACTGGCCCTCGTCGTTGACCAGCACCAGGTGGCTGCCGCCGGTCGCGGCCGGCTCACGGGCACCGGCCCGGGCCAGGAACGGGCAGGAGGGGGTGCTGCCCTCGGGGCTGTCGGGCAGGAAGTACTGCCGCCACTCGCGGTTGCCCTCTTCGCCGTGGTTGCCGAGCTGCGGGGCCGGCTCCATGCCGTCGAAGCGTCGGATGCGGTTGCGGATCACCTGGCGGGCCCTGGCCCCGCGCGGGGTGTGCGGCTCCAGGCCCTCGAAGACCCAGCGCGGCTGGAAGGTGATCATGAAGTGCGGGCTGTGCCGGCTGTGCCGGTCGACGTGCGCGGGGGTGTTGCAGACCACGAAGATCTCGGTGCCGGCGAAGCTGAACTCCCACCACAGGTCCTCGGGGTCCAGCGGGGTGCCGGCCGGCCACGGCTCGGTGTCGCCGTCGTGCAGGTGCTGGAGCACCGCCCAGAAGCGGTGGAAGTACTCGGCCAGGCCGAGCGGGTGCTCCTCGGGCGGCCCGAAGAACACCACCAGCGAGGTGTCCTTGCCCAGGTCGCGGTAGATGTCGAGGTACTCGCGCAGGATGCCGGCGAGCGGCGCCCACGCGGCCGGGTCGTGCGCGCTGCCGACGAAGCCGAAGCGCAGGGACTCCTTCTTGGCGGCGGCGACCGCGAAGGTGCAGGGGAAGGGCTGCTCGGTGCCGACCAGGGTGGCCAGCAGGTCCGAGGCGGCGGCCGGGCCCCAGTCAGGCACGTCGCCGAGGGTCCGCACCCCGGGGGCCGCCGGGCGGGGGGAGGCGGAGCCGGAGCCGGCGGGAGCGCCGGGGGAGGGGCCGTCGGAGGTGAGGCCCTGGGAGGAGGGGCCGTCGGAGGGGAGGCGGGAGGAAGGGGCGTCGGGCACAGGGGAGGGCATGCTGGGGGACTCCATCCCGGGTCGGAGGGCTTCCGGCGCGGTCGCCGGGGACCGGAGGCGGCCGGCGGTCAGAACCGGGCGTACATCTCCTCGGGGATGATCGGCTGGTGGTAGGTGCACTCGCCGGACAGCACCGTGGAGCCGTGCAGCCGCGACACCGGGATGAGCACCTTGTCGCCCTCGTGCAGGTCGATCTTGTGCGTGACGTTGTTCCAGAAGTGCATCTCGCCGCGCTCGACCATCACCAGCCGGTGCTCGTTGTGCACATGGGTGGTCGAGGTCTCCTCGTGGCTCTCCACGAAGGTGTCGAGGTCGACGGTGATGCCGTTGTCCTGGATGTGGCGGTGGATGCGCTCGGCCTTCTCCTGGTGCAGCGGGATGTCGTCGGCCCAGGCGAGCTGGAGCGCCAGGTCCTCGTCCCACAGCTGCGCGAACCAGGCGGCGTCCGCGAAGCCGTGGTGGAAGCGCTCCACGCCGGCCGGCCCGTACAGGCGGTGCAGCGGCACGATCCAGCGGTCGGTGAACTCCCGCAGGTGGCTGGTCTGTTCGGCCAGGTGCGGCAGCAGCCCGGAGCGTACGCCGAGGCCGTCCTCGAAGACCTCGGCCAGGCGGGCCGCGGTCACCGCCCGGTCGATGCTGTGCTGCACCAGCGCGCCCAGGAACTCCGGGTAGCGCTCGCGGTCGCGGGAGAGCCAGTGCAGGTGGTTGCCCCGGGCCAGCGACGTGCCCAGGTACAGCTGCCAGTAGGCGCCCGTGGTGGTCTTCAGGCCGCCGCCCTCCACCAGGGCCCGGTACTCCTCGTGCAGCCCCGCCCAGGTGCGGTAGTCGTCCAGCAGCGCGGTGCGCGCGCCCGGGTGGGCGGTGTCGAACTCGCCGAGTGCGGCCCGCCCGGTGGCGAGGTAGGCCGCCGGGAGGTAGGCGGTCAGCTGGAGCAGCACGAACGTCGCCGACGCCTTGCGGTCCTTGGTGCCCAGCGCGGTGGTGAACGCGCGGTTCGGCTCGGCCAGCCGCTGCTGGTGGTACTCCTGCACGGCGGTGGCGACCTGGTCGGGGGAGTAGCCGGGCAGCGGCTTGCGCTCGCCGTCCAGCAGGCTGAACAGGTGCTGCTCCAGGATCGGGGCGGCGAGCGCGCCGAGCACGCGGTTCTCGTCGCTGTAGAACGTGGCCGCGTCGCGCCCGGCGGCCTCGTCGGCGGCGGGCGGCAGGAAGAGCAGGCCGCTGTCGTAGACGTTGCGCAGCATCCGGTGGCCGAGCAGCGCGCTCAGCTTGAGCGCCTTGGCCGCCGGCATCTTCCGGCCGTAGTCCAGCCACGCCAGGTCGTCCGGGCGCACTGGCCGGCGGTAGGGGTTCTGCTCGGTGGTGAGCTCCTCCCACTCGGCGGCCCGGTACGCGGGGTTCGCGGCGAACGCCTTGACGACGTCGTTGAGTTCACCGTTCGCGAGCTGGGCGATGGTCTCCGAGTGCTCCAGGGGCATGTCGGTCCTCCAGACGGATCGGGTGGTTGGGGAGGTTGGGGCTGATAGGGCGTACGGGCAGGGCGGCGCCGCGCGTCCGGGCGGCGCAACACGCTGTCATTTAATGCTTAGGTAAGCCTTACCTTAGAGATGGGCGCCGTCAAGTCCCCGCCCCCGCCCGCCCCGCGGGGTAAACCCGTCGTACGACCGGGCCGCACCGCCCTACGCTCCCGGCATGGACCCCCTCTGGTTCTCCTTCGACGAGGACGACCCCACCCCGGCGACGTGCGCGGCGTCACAACGGGAGTTCCTGCGCCTGGTACGGGCCGGGGCCGCCGACTGGCCCTGCCGGCCCGACGACACGTTCGTGCTGTTCTTCCCGCACGACGAACCGGACGACGACGGCAACACCGCCGAGCACGACGAGATGCGGCTGGTGGTGGACCTGCCCTGGCAGCGGGTCCACGGCTTCGCCGTCGGCGCCTGCCTGGAGGCGGACAGCGTGCTCTGCACCGAACTGCACCTCTGCAGCCTCCAGCCCACGCAGGAGTGGCCGGGCATCGAGCCGCGCCGCCGTACCGGCCCCCCACGGGAGTTGGCGGCCTTCACCCTCGACTGGATCGGCGACGTCCTGCGCCGGCCCGACCTGCGCTACGACCGCCGCTGACGCCCCCCGCGCGCACCGGAGTTCAGGACAGCGGGAAGCTCGGCGGGAACAGGTGCTCCGGTGAACGCCCCCGCCGGTCCCGCACCCCGTAGCCGGCCTTCATCCGCCCGAACAGCTCCTGCGCCCGCGCCCGCAGGGCGGCCGCGTCCACCCCCGGCACCCGCCCGTCCCGGACGACCACGCGCCCGGCGACCATCGACAGGCGGGCGGCGCGGGCGCTGCTGTTGTTCAGCAGGGTGCGGACCGGGTCGTCGAGCACCCCGTCCCGCAGGTCGTCCAGCGCGAAGGCGACCAGGTCGGCCTGTGCGCCCGGCGCGATCCGGCCCAGGTCCGCGCGCCCCAGCGCCCGCGCGCCGGCCACGGTGGCCGCCCGTACGTAGTCCGCGGGCGTGGCCGTGTCCAGCCGGCCGCTCTGCACCTTCGCGAGGTTGACCCCGAAGTCCATGCCGCGCACCAGGTCCGGCGGGAAGGAGTCGGTACCCAGCGCGATGTTCACCCCCGCCGCCCGGTAACGGGCGAAGGTCTCCATGGCCGAGCCGTAGCGGGCCGAGGTCAACGGGCAGTGGATGACACTGACCTGGTGGGCCGCCAGCCGCGCCAGGTCCCGGTCGGTGCCCGCGCCGACCGAGGAGTGCGCGTCGAGGTGGATGCCGTGCGGAACCAGCAGCCGTCCGCCCAGCAGCCCGGTCCGCGCCAGCACCGACAGCGGGTCGCCGCGCCCCTGTTCGGCCAGCCGGGCCCGCTCGCCGACGCCTTGCAGGCAGTGCAGCCGGACCTTGACGTCCAAAGTGCGCGCCGCCTCGGCGGTGGCGGTCAGCAACTCGTCCGTCACCGTCTCGATCCGGCAGGGCAGCAGGACCGGGCGCAGCAGGTCGTCGCCCCGCTCACGCAGCAGGCGCGCGAAGCGCACCGCGCCGTCGAAACCGGCCCGCCCGGCCGCCTCGTCCCACCACACCGCCGCGGTGCCGTCCGCGCGCACCACGTTGACCCCGGACCGGTAACTGGGCCCGAGATAGCAGCGCAGCCCGAGCGCGCGGGCCTCGTCCGCCATGTCCACGGCCTCGTCGTACGTCTCGGCCCAGCCGCTGTGCGTCTCCGCGGCGATCGGCATCGCGGTGGTGACGCCGTGCAGCAGCAACTGGACGAAGGCGTACCGGCGCACGAACGCCTTCTCCGCCCGGCTGAACACCTCCCGCGGGCCGTCGGCGGCGTACCGCTGCGACCAGTTGAGGTCCCGCGCGAGCTGGGGGTCGCCGAAGGAGTCCAGCAGGGCGTGGTCGATGTCGGCGAGCGCGTCGAGGTCGATCAGCCCCGGCATCAGCAGCGCCGCCCCCAGCTCCACGACCTCCACGCCCGGCGCCGCCGTCGTCCGCGGCCCGACACCCACGATCCGGCCGCCGTCCACGGCCACCTCGCCGTCACGCAGCAGCACGTGGTCCGCGCCCGCCCAGGCCAGGACGTGGTCGGCGCGCAGCCGGATCACGCGTCGACCAGCATCAGGTCCACGGCCACCACCCGGCCGCGGCGCAGCACCACCCGGCCGCGCGGCCGGTCCATCACGGCCGCCGCGGGCGCCTGCGCGTCCAGCAGCACGAAGTCCGCCGGGTCGCCCACCGCGACCCCCGGGTACGGGCCGCCGCCCGGCCGCGGCGCCGTGCCCGAGACGATGTGGGCGCCCCCGGCGGTGGCGACGGCGAGCGCGTGCTCCACCTGCGGGTCGTTGCGGAAGCCGTTGGTGAAGGCCAGCTGCCAGGTCCGGTCGAGCAGGTCGCCGTTTCCGTACGGCGACCAGTAGTCGCGCTGGCCGTCGTCGCCGAGACCGACCCGCAGGCCCGCCCCGGTGAGCTTCGTCAGCGGCAGCGTGTTCGGACCGGCCGGTGCGCAGGTGGTCACGGCGATGTCCAGCTCCGCCATCCGTTCCAGGGCCCCTTGCAGCTTCGGCTCCGGCAGGTGCGCGAGCGCGAAGGCGTGCGAGACGGTGACCTGCCCGGCCATCCCCAGGGCCGCAGTGCGCTCCATGATCTTCGCCAGGCTGAACAGGCCCAGTTCGCCCGGCTCGTGCAGATGGATGTCCACCGGCGCGCCGAACCGCTCGGCCAGTCCGAAGACGATGTCCAGGTGCCGCACCGGGTCGCCGTCCAGCGCGCAGGGGTCGATGCCGCCGACCACGTCGGCGCCCTCCTCCAGTGCCCGCGCCATCAGCTCGGGCACCCCCGGCTCGCGCAGGAGCCCCGCCTGCGGGAACGCCACGATCTGCACCTCGGCGCGGCCCGCGTGGTGCTCGCGCGCGGCGCGCACCGCCGCGAAGCGCTCCAGCCCCGCGTCGGCGTCGATCTGCGCGAACGACCGGACCCGCGTGGTGCCGTGGGCGACGAGCACGCCCAGCAGGTGCCGGGCGCGCTCCTCGATCGAGGTCTCCGCCGTACGCCAGTGGGCGCGGTCGTGCAGGACGTTGGGCCAGATGCCGCCCGGGGAGTCGTTCGGGCGCCAGGGCAGCCCGACCCGGTTGGAGTCCAGGTGGACGTGGGTGTCGCTGAAGGCGGGCAGCAGCAGCCGGCCGGCCGCGTCCAGCACGGGCGCGTCCAGCGCGGGCGTGCCCGGTCCGGCGGGCGCGGCGGCGCCCGGGGGAGTCACGGCGGCGACGGCGCCGTCGCGGATCAGGACGTCGACGGCGTCGCCGCCCCACGGGCGGGCGCCGGTCAGGAGCAGGCTGCCGGCCCGGTGGCCGGGCCGCTGGTCGTGCTGGGTCATGTCACTTCCCGAAAGCGCTCAGGGTCGGGATGCGGCCGCGCTCGATGTGCGCGTACGCCACCGACTCGGCGGTGCGCTGGTGGCCGGAGCGGATCGCGTCGAACAGTTCGTGGTGCTCCTGGCAGGCGAGGTTCTGGTCGCGGCCGGAGGTCAGGTAGAACAGCCACACCATGCGGCTGACGACCGCGTTCATCAGCGAGGACATCAGGGCGTTGCCGGTGCTGAGCACGACCGCCTGGTGGAAGGCGGCGCTCGCCTCGGCCACGCTGAGGTCGTCGTGCCCGCCGGCGCCGTCCAGGTAGCGGTGCGAGCGGGCGAGCGCGGCCTCCATGTCGGTCGCGTCCTGGCCCTGTGCCATCCGCCGGGCGGCGAGCCCCGCGGCGGAGACCTCCAGCGCCAGCCGGACGTCGAACAGGTCGTGGACGGCCTGCGTGGTCCAGGTGTCCACCACGGCGCCGCGCCGCGGCACCGTGCGGACCAGGCTGTCGGTCTCCAACTGCTGGATCGCCTCGCGCAGCGGCACCCGCGAGACCGACAGGTCCTCGGCGATCTTCTGCTCCGGCAGTCGCGACCCCTGCGGATAGGTGCCGACCAGGATGCGGCGGCGCAGCGCGGTGTAGGTCTGCGCGGCCAGCGAGGGTTCGGCGGACGACGGGCGGGCCGCGGGCGGGCCGGCAGCGGTGTCTCCGGCGGGCCGGCTGGTCATGGGGTAACCTCCGCAAGGATCAGCAGCTGGGCCAGACGATTGTCGATGATGGTGCGCAACTCCCTGCGCGCGCGGTGCAGTTCGACCTCCTCCTCGCGCCCGGAGCGGATGCGTAGGTCCATCAGTACGTCCTGTGCGCCGAGCCCGGCGCTGGAGAGCACGTAGCGGAAGCCGAGGTCGCGCTCGTAGCGCGCGGCGAGTTCGGCGACGAGGCGGCGCACGGCGCCGTCGGCGTCCAGCACACCGGACTCCTCGCGCGCCGACATCCCGTCGCGCACCGCCCGCGCCTCGGCCGCCGCACCGTCCTGGTGCGGTTCGGCCCGCTCCGGCTCGGCCGCCATCGGCTTGCAGTGGGCCAGCATCGCCACCAGGTCCGCCGCCGGCGCCGCCTCGACCTCCTGCCAGGCCGCGTCGACGAGTTCGGCGACGGTCGCGGAGTCCCCGGCCCGCGCCAGCACCCGCTCCCGCCAGGGCCCGTGCGGGTTCGCGGCGTGCAACGCCCGGCGCGCCGACGCCGGTTCCGGCACCTGCCGCAGGCCCGCCAGCACCGCGTCGAAGCGCGCGGCCGCCTGCTGCGGCGACAGCCACCGCGGGTAGGCGGGCACGGCCGCGACCGCGGCGTCCAGGCAGCGGCGCAGGGCCCGGGTCTCCGCGCCGGTCAGGTCGTCGTGGCCCTGCTGCGCGGCGAGCGCCCGCACCATGCCCTCGGAGCTGAGGCCACCCCACACCCACGTCATCTCCTGCCCCATCCGGGCCGGCACCAGGCCGTGGCTGACCGGGGGGAAGGCGTCCTGCCCCTGCGTGAGGGCGGCGGCCACGTCGCCGGGCATGTGCTTGAGGTAGGCGTAGCCGCCGGTAAGCGGCTTCAGCGGCGGCAGCGGCACACCCGACTCGCGGGCCACCACCCGGGCGACGTGCTGGATGCGCTCCAGCCGCAGGCCGGTGTCCACGCCGTAGAGGGTCTCCAGCGCGAGTACCACCTCCTCCAGCGGGGCGAAGCCGCAGCGGTAGGACATGCCGTTCATGGCGACGTCCGGGTGGGCGCCCGCGGTGGCCGCGGCGATCGCGCCCGCGGTGGCGAGCCCGAACTCGTCGTGGACGTGCATCGTCAGCGGCACCTGCCGGGCCAGCCCGGCCCGGAAGCGGCGCACGAAGCGCTTCATCGCCTCGGGGGCGAGGCTGCTGGTGGAGTCCATCAGGTCAAGCCGGCGCGCGCCGAGCCGCACCGCGTGGTCGGCCATGGCCAGCATCCGGTCGAAGTCGCGCCGCCCGACCTGCGCGAAGGTGATGGTGGTGTCCAGGCCGGCCTGCCCGGCGTAGGCGAAGTACTCCTCCAGCTCGTCGAGTTGGCGCTTCTGCGCGTCGTCGTCCGGCGCCTGCAGGATGCCCGGGGCGGCGGTGGTCACGCCCGCCGCGGCGAGCATGTCGACGGTCTGCCGCATCGAGACCGGCTGGTGGTCGCGGCCGTTGCCGACGAGCGTGTCGGTGTAGACGTTGAGCCGGAACGGGAAGCCGCCCTCGACGACCGCCTCCAGCAGCGCCCAGTCCTGCGGGGCCGGGTACGTCGCCCCGGTCCAGTTGACGTTGATGCTCTCCTCGCGCACACCCAGTTCGGTCAGCGCCTCGGCGATGCGCTGGAATCCGAGCCGGGAGGTGGTGTGCCCGGCGGTGAAGAGCGTCTTGCGCAGCGTGGAGTCGATCAGCCGCAGCGGCGCGGGGAAGTCGAACTCCGCCAGTACCTGCGGGTCGAAGTTCACCGGGCTGACCGCATGGCTGCCGGGGACATGCGGCCGACGTTCGGGATTGAGCATTCCAACTCCAGTTCAGGCACGAAGGGCAGGAGGCGGGCGGGGAGCGGAGGTCAGCGGGTGGGGGCCGGCGCCGTGAGCGCGGCGAGGGCAGCCGGCCAGCCGGGGCGGTGCTTGGCGGCCGGCGGCGTGTAGGGCCCGGCGGCCGTGGTGCGCTTGCCGAGGCCGACCAGCGCCTCGGCGAGCGCGACGGCCGCGGCCACCCCGTCCACGACCGGCACCCCGAGCACTGCCTCCAGGCGGGCGTCCAGCCCGCCCATCCCCGCGCAGCCCAGCACCAGCACGTCCGCGCCCTCCGCCAGCAGCCGCCGGCCCTCGACGGCGAGCGAGTCCGCGGTGCGCGCCATGTCGTCCTCGAGCGCGAGGACCCCGATGTCGCAGGCGCGCACGCCCGCGCAGCGCTCCAGCAGCCCGGCGGTCCGCAGGCTGTCGCGGACCGGCGCGACGGCCTGCGGCACCGTGGTGACCACGCCGTAGCGCGAGCCCAGCAGGCAGGCGAGCTGGGCGGCGGCCTCGGTGATGTCCACGACCGGTACGCGCAGCAACTGCCGCGCCCCTTCCCGCCCGTGCTCGCCGAATCCGGCCATCACCACGGCGTCGAACCGCTCCGCGGTGGTGCTCAGCAGGTCCAGTACGGCCGCCGCGGAGATGAAGCTGTCGTAGTAGCCCTCGGCGGACTCCACGCCCCAGGAGGGCTGGACGGCCACGACGTCCGTGCCGGGCCGGGCCGCCGCGCGCGCCACGGCCTCGATGCCCCGGGTCATGGCCGTCGAGGTGTTGCAGTTGACCACTAGCACGCGCATGGGTGTCTTCGCCTCGCTGTCGGGGGCCGTGGTGGGGGAGCCGGCGCCGGTCCGGCGCCCCGCTCCAACCCCATCTGTATACCAGAATCGCATGTCCGGGAAAGGTCTCGCGGTCGGACGAGCCATGTAACACGGGTTTTACCTGATGTCGTCGGATCGCTCATACAAAACGGTATACCGTCCTGGCATTCCGGGCCGCCGTCGCGGCAGCCCGAGGGCGCACCGCGCGGCGGCGGCGCCCGCTTCGAGGACACCCGTCTGTCAGGTGAGGAGCCTTTCCATGTCAGCGTTCCTGCGGTCGCACCTCGCCCCGCCCGCCCCGGCCAGGTCCCGCCGGCTGGCCGTCACCGTCGTCGCCACCACCCTGCTGGGTGCCACCGCCTGCACCGCGGGCAGCACCGCAGGCGGCGGCTCCACCTCCGGCGCGGGCAGCAGCAGCCTCGTCTACGCCTACCGCAACGAGGTCACGACCCTGGACCCCGCGCAGTCCAGCTACGCCCAGACCGACAACGTCGACCAGCTGCTGTACGACACGCTCGTCGGCTACGACAGCAAGGGCCGGATGGTCCCGCGCCTGGCCACCGCCTCCACCTACGCCAAGGACCTGACCAGCGTCTCCATCACCCTGCGCGACGGCGTCACCTTCCACGACGGCACCCCGCTGACCGCCGCCGACGTCGCCTACAGCCTCGACCGCTACCGCGACCTGAAATCCGGGATCGCCGCCCAGATCAGCACCTACGCCTCCGCCCAGGTCACCGACGCCCACCACCTGACGCTGCGGCTGAAGAAGGCCGACCCGCTCTTCCTCGGCGCGCTCAGCCGCGTCTACATCGTCGACTCCGCCCTGGTGAAGCAGCACGCCGGCAGCGACCGCGGCCAGTCCTACCTGCTGGACCACGACGCCGGCTCCGGCCCCTACGCCCTGAAGTCCGCGTCCGCCGGCACCTACACCACCACCCGCTACGCCCGCTACTGGGACTTCGAGGACGACCGCCCGCGCACCTTCACCATGCGCCGCATCGACGAGTTCGCCACCGTCCGCGACGAGTTGAAGGCCGGCACCGTCGACCTCGGCCAGGTCTCCCCGGACTCCGCCGCCGACCTGAAGAGCGCGGGCCTCCAGACGCAGGACATATCCGGCGGCCAGGCCGTCATCTACTTCAACACCTCCCACGGTCCGCTCGCCGACAAGTCCCTGCGCGAGGCGCTGCGCGCGGCCTACGACTACGCGGGCGGCCTGAAGAACATCCGCGCCGGCCGCGGCACCCTCGCCGACGGCCCGCTGCCCACCAACATGACCTGCCGCCCGAAACTGCCCGCCGTCCACCAGGACCTGGCCGCGGCGAAGAAGGACCTGGCCGCCGCCGGCCTGAAGAGCAAGACCCTCACCATGCGCTACCAGCCGGCCTTCGCCGAGCAGGCCGGCGAGGCCACCCTGCTCCAGTCCGACCTGAAGCAGATCGGCGTCACCCTCAAGCTCCAGCCGATCGCCTTCGCCGACTACCTGACCATGCTCGACGACCCGGCGAAGATCCCCGACATCATGCTGCTGACCGAGTCCGCCCCCTACCCGGACGCCGGCGTCATGGTGGCCGACACCTACTCCTCCGCCGCGACCGGCACCAACAAGGGCGCCTACCACGACGCCAAGGTCGACGCCCTGCTGAACCAGGCCGCCCGCTCCGCCGACGCCGCCACCCGCTGCGGCCTGTACGAGGACGCACAGAAGACCATCGACGCCGACGCCGCCTCGATGCCGCTCTACACCATCGACAACACCTACGCCGGCCGCGCCGACATCGGCGGCGTCACCACCCCCGCAGCCGCCGGCGGCGTCTCCCTGCGGGACCTGACGGTCGGCGCGGGCAGGGCGAGCTGATGAGAAGGCCCGCCACCGCCACCGCGCTGTGGGCGCTGCGCCGCCTGCTGGGCGCGGCCGCGACCCTGGTCACCCTGGCCACCGTGGTCTTCCTCCTGCTCAAGCTCGTCCCCGGCGACGAGGCCCGGGTGGCCGCGGGCGCCGGTGCCACCGACGCCCAGGTGGCCGCCGCCCGGCAGCGGCTGGGCCTGGACTCCCCGCTGCTGGTGCAGTGGCTGCGCTACCTCGGCCGGATCGCCCGCGGTGACCTGGGCACGTCCGGTTCCACCCAGGGGCCGGTCGCCAAGGCCGTCTGGGACGTACTGCCCGGCACCGCCGAACTCGTCGTCGCCGCCCTGGTGATCAGCGTGGCCGTCGCCCTGCCGCTGGCAGCGCTGTCCGCGCTGCGCGACCGCGGCGCCGGGGACGCCGTACGCCGCGTCCTGGTCGTGGCCTGCGCGGGCCTGCCCGTCTTCTGGCTGGCCCTGATGCTCCAGTACCTGCTGGGCTCCCGGCTGGGCCTCCTGCCCATCTCCGGCTCGCTGTCCGCCTGGTACGACGTGCCGCGCGTGACCGGGTCCACCGTGCTCGACGCGCTGCTCGCCGGGAACCCCGCCGCAGCCTGGGACGCCGTCCAGCACCTGTTCCTGCCCGCCCTGGTGCTCGCCGTGCCGCAGATCGGCATGACCTACCGGGTCGCCCGCGCCGAACTGCTGCGCGTCCTGACCCGCGAGCACGTGCTGGTCGCCCGCGCCGGGGGAGTGCCGCGCGGGCGGCTGATCCGCCGGCACGTCCTGCCGCAGGCCCTCACCCCGGTGGTGATCCTGCTCGGCATCGAGTTCGGCTACCTCTTCGGCGGCGCGGTGCTGGTGGAGTCCGTCTTCGGCCGCAGCGGCCTCGGCGCCTTCCTCACCAACGCCGTCGCGCAGAAGGACACCGTCTCCGTCGAGGGCGGCGTGCTGGTCATCGGCGTGATCGTCGTCGCCACCAGCCTCGTCGTCGACCTGATCCAGATCGTCCGCGACCCGCGCGTGCGCGCCACCGCGATCGGAGCATGACCATGGCCACCCTCACCTCCGCCGCGCCCCGGCCCCGGCCCGGCCGCCGCCCCCCGCTGCGCCGCCGGCCGAAGACGGCCTGGGGCCTGCGCTCGGGCCCCAACCCGCTGCTCGACACCGCCACCGTCGCCCTCGTCGCGCTCCTGCTGCTCGTCGCCGTCGTCGGGCCGCTGCTGGCACCCGACGTGTACACCTCGCACATCGACCTCGCCCGGCACGCCCCCAGCGGCGCGCACCTGCTCGGCACCGACGACCAGGGCCGCGACATCGCCTGGCGCATCGTGGCCGGTGCCCGCACCACCCTGCTGTCCTCGGTGGTGATCGTCCTCGGCTACGCGCTGCTCGGCACGCTCGTCGCCGTCGCCGCCGCGCTCGGCCCGCGCCTGGTCGACGAGGCGCTGATGCGCTTCACCGACGTCGTCCTCGCCTTCCCCGGCCTGGTCTTCGCGCTCGCGGTCACCGCCGCACTCGGCGCCGGACTCAAGTCCGCGATCGTCGCCCTCATCCTCACCGGCTGGCCGATGACCGCCCGGCTGCTGCGCGGCATCATCGCCGAGACCAGCGCCCTGCCCTACATCGAGGGCGCCCGCACCCTCGGCGTCGGGCCCGTACGGCTGATGGCCCGCCACATCCTGCCGAACTCGCTGCCCGCGGTGTGGGTGAAGTGGGCCGGCGACATCGGCAACACCGTCCTGGTCATCGGCGCCCTGTCCTTCGTGGGCGCCGGCGCCCAACCGCCCTCCGCGGAGTGGGGCGCCATGGTGAACAGCGCCAAGGGATACGTCTCCACGGCCTGGTGGACCGCGCTCTTCCCGGGCCTGGCCATCGCGGTGACCACCGCCGCCTTCGGGCTGCTCGGCGACATGCTGCACCTGCGTACCGACCCCGCGCTGCGCGCCCGCGCCGCGAGCGCCGCCGACGCCCTCACCGCGGCCGACCCGTCCGCCGACGCGTCCGCCGACCCGTCCGCCGGCACCGGGACCACCACCGGCACCGCTGGACACGCCGAGGGGAGCCAGCCGTGACCCGCCTGCTCGATGTCAACGCCCTGCACATCACCGCCACCGGCCCCGGCGGCCGCCCCGTCCCCCTCGTCGAGGACCTCTCCTTCGGCATCGACGCGGGCGAACGCCTCGCCCTGGTCGGCGAGTCCGGCTCCGGCAAGTCCGTCACCGCCCGCGCCCTGATGCGGCTGGACGACTCCGTCACACTCACCGGCAGCGTCCGCCTCGACGGCCGCGAACTGCTCGACCTGCCCGAACGCGACCTCACCCGGCTGCGCGGCAGCCGCGTCGCCATGGTCACCCAGGACCCGCTGGCGGCCCTCAACCCCCTGATGACCGTCGGCGACCAGGTCGCCGAACCGCTGCTGGCCCGCTCCGTCCCCCGCAAGCAGGCCCGCCGCCGCGCCGCCGAAATGCTCGGCGAACTCGGCGTCCCCGACGCCGAACGCCGCGCCCGCGCCTACCCGCACGAGTTCTCCGGCGGCCTGCGCCAACGCGTCGCCCTGGCCATGGCGCTGGTCTGCCGGCCGGCCCTGCTGCTCGCCGACGAACCGACCACCGCCCTGGACGCGCGCGTCCAGCAGCAGGTGATGGAACTGCTCACCACCGTCTCGCGCGAACGCGGCCTCGCCGTGCTGCTCATCACCCACGACGTGGGCGTGGTCGCCTCCTTCGCCGACCGGGTGGAGGTCCTGTACTCCGGCCGCGTCGTGGAGTCCGCCCCCGTACGGCCGCTGCTGGAGACACCGCGCCACCCCTACACCCGGGCCCTGCTCGGCGCGGTGCCGCGGCTGGGCGCCCACCGGCACCGCCTCACCGCGCTGCCCGGCACCCCGCCCGACCCCGCCGCGCGCCCCGGCGGCTGCGCCTTCCACCCGCGCTGCCCGCTCGCCGAGGACGCCTGCCGCACCAGCAGGCCCGTACCCCAGCCGGAGTCCGGCCCGCACCGCGCCGCCTGCCCGGTCACCGCCGACCCCGCCCGCCCGGCCCAAGGAGCACCCGCATGAGCCTGCTCGCCGTCGACGGACTGTCCAAGACCTACCGGTCCCCGGGCCGCCCGGCCCACCAGGCCCTCACCGACGTGGACCTGACGGTCGGCCAGGGCGAAGTGGTCGGCCTGGTCGGCGAGTCCGGCTCGGGCAAGTCCACGCTGCTGCGGTGCGTGATGAGGCTGGCGCAGCCCGACGCCGGGTCGCTGGCCTTCGACGGCCGCAACCTGCTGACGATGGGCCGCAACGCGCTGCGCGGCTACCGCCGCGAGGTGCAGATGGTCCACCAGGACCCCGCCGGCAGCCTCAACCCGCGGATGACCGCCCACCAACTCGTCGCCGAGGGACTGCTCGTCCACCGGCGCGAGCTGCCCGCCGCCGCCCGCCGCGAGAAGGTCGCCGAACTCCTGGAGACCGTCGGCATCAACCCCGGCCACCAGGACCGCCACCCCGCCTCCTTCTCCGGCGGGCAGCTCCAGCGGATCGCGATCGCCCGGGCGCTGGCGGTCTCGCCCCGGCTGCTGGTGTGCGACGAGCCCGTCTCCGCGCTCGACGTGTCCGTGCAGGCCCAGGTGCTCAACCTCCTGCTCGACATGCGCGAACAGCTCGGCCTGTCCCTCCTCTTCGTCTCCCACGACCTCGCCGTCGTCGACCACCTGTGCTCGCGGGTGTACGTCCTGCAAGCCGGCCGGATCGTCGAGGAGGGCCCCCGGGAGCAGATCCTCGCCGACCCCCGGCACCCCTACACCCGGCGGCTGCTCGACGCGGCCCCCGACCCCGACCGGGCGCTCGCCGCCCGCACCTGACCTGACCCCCTTCCCGCTCCTCCCCCTTCCCGCTGCTCTCCCCGGAACCCCTGGGCAGAGCCGCCCCGCGCAGAAAGGAGCCGCCATGCGGCTCGGAAGCGACGCCCTCAAGCTCCCCGAATCGGCGAAGTACACCGCCGTGCAGCAACTCGAACGCGCCGCCGAACACGGCCTGGCGGGACTGTTCTTCCGCACCCTGCTGCACCTCAGCGACACCCTCGACCCCGGCGAGCTGGCCGACGTGCGCACCCGCGCCGACGAACTGGGCCTCTACCTCGAAGCCGGCCTCGGCAAGGTCAACCCGTACAACACCGCCGAGTCGCCCGAACTGCGCGCCCTCGGCGACGGCGACACCGTCGCCGGATTCCGCCGCATGATGGAGGCGGCCGCCGCCGTCGGCATCACCGAACTGTGGGGCGAGACCGCCACCATCAAGCCGTACGAGGGCCGGTTCGCCTACGACCGGTTCCGCACCGACGTCCCCTGGAGCGACCAACTCGCCGCCACCGGCCGCTTCCTGACCACCCTCGCACCCATCGCCCGGGACCTGGGCCTCCACATCAACCTCGAGACCCACGAGGAGATCACCACCTTCGAACTCGTCCGCCTGGTCGAGACCGTCGGACCCGACACCCTCGGCATCACCTTCGACACCGCCAACGTCCTCCAGCGCGCCGAGGACCCGGTCCTGGCCGCCCGCCGCATCGCCCCCTACGTCCGTCAGACCCACATCAAGGACGCCGCCCTCTTCCGCCGCCCCGACGGACTCGCCTTCCAGATGCGGCCGGTCGGCGACGGCTGCGTGGACATCGGCGCGATCCTGCCGATCCTGTACGAGGCCAACCCCGACCTGAACCTCTCCCTCGAAGTGCGCGACTACGGCGGCGCCCCGCATCTGCCGCGCCGCGGCGCCGACCGCCGCGCGGCGATCTCCGTCTACGAACCCGAGTGGATGGCCGGCCACCCCGACCTGACCCCCGGGGAACTCGCCGCCTACTTCCTGCTGGTCCAGCGGCACGAGGAGCGCGTGGCCGCAGGAGAGGTCCCCGGACACGCCGCGTACGCCGCCGCGTCCTGGACCCTGGAGGACGCCTGGGCCTACGTCCACACCTCGCTCGACCACGTGCGGGCGGCGGCCGAGAGCCACGGCATCGCGCTGGACGCGGCGGCGACGCGGGCATGAGCGGCGACCCGCGCGGCATCGTCCTGCGCGACCTGCCCGGCGCCCCCGGCACCCTGGACGGGATGGTGGCCGCGCTGCACGCCCTCGGCCTGCGCCGCTGCCACCTGCCCGGCCCGCAGTGGGTGGACGCGGACCTGGACGGCGCCGCGCTCGACACCGCCCGGGCCGCCCTCGGCGCGGCGGACGTCACCGTGGCCGTTGGCCTCGGCGCGGTCAACACCACCCGGCCGGAGCGCGCCGGCGACGCGCTCCGACTCGGCCACGGCGACCTCGAAGCCGGCCTGCACCGCATGGTGCGGGCCGCCGCGCGGCTGGGCGCGGAGTCCGCGCACTTCACCGTCGGCACCGAGGAGGACCGCTTCAGCACCGCACCGCCCTGGGCCGACCAGCTCGCCGCCACCGCGCCCCTGGTCCGCCGGCTCGCCGAACGCTGCGCCGACCACGGGCTCCCGATGGTGCTGAAGACCCACGAGGAGATGACCACCTTCGAACTGGCCCGCTTCCGCGAGCAGGTCGGCCACGGCGGCCTCCTGGTCGGCTACAGCCCGGTCAACGTGCTGTGCCGGCTGGAGGACCCGGTCGCCGCGGCCGCGCGGGTCGCCGACTGGACCCACACCGTCTTCCTCGACGACGCGGACACCGCCTGGACCTCCCGCGGCCTGGAACGCCGGATGCGCCCGCTCGGCGAGGGCCGCGTGGACTGGCCCGCGGTGCTGGCCGCGCTCGCGTCGGGGCGTGCGCCCGCGCCGCCCCGACTCGTCCTGGACCTGCACCGCGCCGCCCTGGACATGCCGTTCACCGACCCCGGCTGGATCGACCGACACCCCGACCTCACCCCGGCCGAGTTCGCCGCCGTCGCCGCCACCGCCACCGGTGCACCCCCGGCGCCCGCCGCCGACCTCGCCCACCGGCGGACCGCGGGCCTGGCCCGGCTGGCCGCGCTACCCGGCCTCCCGCAGACGCAGCAGCCGCCGCGCGGTGCACCCGCCGGGCGGTGAGGGAAGCGCCGCAGCCGCTCGCCCCGGGATGTCCGGGCACAGGTCATGCCTTGCGGTCCTTCGTTAGTGCGGGACCTGCCGCCTCGCGGCCCGCGATCCCACCGCCGGGCGGCCCGTCCGGAACCGCCGGACCGCCGGCGGGCGCCTGTCAGATCACGACGACGAGCGGCGGCGGCCCGCGCCGCACCTTCCGCCCCCACCAGGTCCGGCCCCCGCCGACCAGCCGTCAGCGGCGGGTGGTGCGCCACGCGAGGGCGCGGAAGGGGAGGGCGAAGGTGTCGTCGGGCCCGATGCCGAGCTCGGCGCACAGCGCGTCGAGGGCCCGGGCGAGGTGGGCTTCGCGCTCGGCCTCGGGCAGGAGGATGACGCGGCTGTAGGTGCCGAGCAGCGCCGTGGTCTGCGCGGGGGTGCTGCGCCGGGTGGTGGTGAAGACGGCGTGCTCCAGGCCGCCGAATGGGGAGTCCGGCGCCTCCAGCGCCGCGCGCAGCAGCTCGCCCCGGCGGGCGACGCGGCCCTCGGGGGCGGGCTGGCCGCCCTGGTCGCCGAGGCCGCTCGACCAGCGGTCCACCCAGTCGACGCTGCGGTCGATACCGTTCCAGACGATGCCCAGCCGGCCGCCGGGCCGCAGCACGCGGGCGATCTCGGGGACCGCCCGGCCGGTGTCGAACCAGTGCCACGCGGAGGCGACGATCACCCCGTCCACGCACGCGTCCGGCAGCGGGATCGACTCCGCGGTGCCGGCCCGGACGTCGGCGCCGGGCAGGCGGCCGGCGAGCACGGCGCGCATCCGGTCGTCCGGTTCGACCGCGTGCACCTGCCGGACGCGGGACGGCAGCAGCGCGGTGAGGGTGCCGGCGCCGGCGGCCAGGTCGAGGACGTCGGACGGGTGTTCCGGCAGCATCCAGTCGATCGCCTCGTCCGGCGGGGCCGGGCGCAGCCTGCCGTAGTCCTCGGCGACGAGGCCGAAGGAGGCCGCGCGGTCCGGGGTGGAGGGGGAAGGAGTGGCCATGGCGGGTGCCTCCGTCGGTTCGGACGTCCGGACGGCAGTAGATCACGGCCCCCCGGCGGCTGTGCGCAGCACCCGCGCCCCAGACCGGTAGCGGTCAGTAACTCACCGGGCCCGCGCAGATCTCGGGGTCCAGGGTGCCGTCCGCCGCGCCGGGGTCGGTGTCGACCTCGACGCCGGCCGGTTCGAGCGCCTGGTGGACGCGCCGGCGCATGGCCTCGCCGAGGAAGTTGAAGTGCAGGTCCAGCTTCTTCAGGTGGGTCAGCGGCTGCCCGTCCAGGAGTGCGGCGGCGCCGTCGTCGGTCAGGGCGCCCCACGACAGGTCGAGGACGTCGAGCCGGGGCACCAGCGGCGCGCTCGCCACCGCGGCGGCGACCTCGTCCTGCATCCGGCTGTTGCGCAGGGCCAGGTGCCGCAGCCGGGGCAGCCGCGCGCCGGACAGGATCGGCGCCAGGTCGGCCACCTCGTGGTCGGCGCCGAACTCCGCGTCGCCCAGCCACAGTTCGAGGTGCTCCAGCGCGGGCAGGCCGCTCGCCGCGATGCCGCGTACGGCCGCCGCCGGCATCCCCGCGCTCTGGACGGTCAGCCGGCGCAGCGCGGCATGGCGCAGCGCGGGGAAGTCCAGCCGGAGTTCCCGGCCCAGGCTCATGCCCCAGCCGGCCCGCACCCCGAACTCCTCCAGCGCGGGGAAGGCGGCCGGCAGCGGGGTGACGTCGGTCTGGCTGATCCGCGCGAGGTGGCACTCCTTGTCGGTGATGTCCCCGAGGAACAGCGCGCGCAGCGCGGGCAGCCGGTCGCGTACGGCCACCAGCGCGTCGATGGCCTCCGACGGGTCGGTGTCCTCCGGGTCCTCCCACGCCCCGACGACCAGCGCCCGCACCCGGCCGAGGTCGACCTCGGCGCAGAAGCGCGCGAAGTCCTCCCGCCACAGCTCCTCCGACGTCCACATCTCCCGGCCGATCCGCCACGCCACGGCGTCCGCCGCGGGCAGTTCCCCGGCCGCGCCGGGGCCGGGGAAGGTGAGGACGGGCAGGCCGTACAGCTCGTCGAGGTGCTGGTCCTTGGTGCGCATCCGCGCTGCTCCCGGGGTCGGGTCGGGTGGAGGTCCGGGTGGAGGTGCGGCCCGCCGCCCGCGGGCCGGTTCACGGCGTACGCGCCCAAGTGCGGTGCGCCGGACAGCAGTTGTACCAGCCGCGACCGACGGGGCCGGGCGGCGCCCGAGCCGTTTCACCACGATTTCATCCGCAGTTCCTAGCGTTCTGGTGCGGTGGCGAACCGTCCGGCACGCGTCGTGCCGCGGTGGCGGAACCGCGGCAGGGGCCGGACGCCGGCGCCGGAGAACGCCGAGGAACGACACCGAGCGGAGCCCAAGATGGGGGATCACTACTGGCGGCAGGACGCCGACGAGCCGACGTTGCCGACGTGGCGGCAGACGCCCCGCGCGGTGCCGCCGCCGCTGGGCAGGCCCGCGCAGCCGTCCCGCAGCAAGCGCCTGACGCCGCCGTCCCTGGCGCAGTCCGGCGCACAGGCCGCCACACCCGCGGCCACACCCAAGGCGCCCAGCGCGCCTGCCCCGAGGTCCGTACCGGCGGCGCCCGCCGCCTCCGTGCCCGCCGCCTCCGCACCCACCGCCTCCGCCGGCCCGGCCGGGCACGGCCGCGGCACCTCGACGTGGAGCAGCCCGGCCGCGCAGCCGGCACCCGCACCCGCCGCTGCCGGTCCCGCCCCGGCCCCCGCTCCCGCCCCGCTGACCTCCCCGACCGCACGCGTCCGCTGGGCGGCCCTCGTGGCCGCCGGCGTCGCCGCCGCCCTGGCCGCGGGCCTGCTGACCTGGCACGGCTCCGGCACGCAACACCCGGACGGCCGGGCCCCGTTCGCGGCCGCCCTGGTGGACCTGGCCCTCCAGCCGGGCGTGGGGTACCGCCCCGCCGGAGCCGGCGCCACCTGGTCCTCCTCCCGGGCCACCGCCACCGGCGAGGCCCTCGGCGAGACCACCGTCGACGGGACCAGCGTCACCACGCTCAACGTCGGCGGCACCACCTACGTCAAGATGCCCGGCGCGCCCTCCTCCGACGCCGCCGGCACCGGCGGTGGCTCCGACCTCGCGGGCAAGTGGGTCGCGGGAGCCGCGAAGGACTCCGGGACCGGCACCGACCGCACCCCCGACGCCGGGCAGAGCCCCGCCACCCTCGCCAACCTGCTGCTGGCCGCGCTCGACAGCGACACGACGGTCCTGCCCGGCGACCACCCGGCGGCCCGGTACGTCGACGGGGTGCCCGCGATCGAGGCGACCACGCCCCAGGGCGACCTTTACGTGTCGAGCGCGAGCCCGCACCGGCTGCTGGAGTTCGTGCCGAACGGGTCCGGCGCCGAGACCGCCGGCACCGGTACGACGGATACGACCGGCACGTCCGGCGCCGGCACCACCGGCCAGCAGGCCGCCCTGCGCACCCCGCTCCTGCCGAGCCCCGCAGCCCCCACCCCCGCAGCCTTCTCCGCCCTCTACACGCTGGCCACCGCGACCACCGCGGACGCCTTCACCGTCAGCTACCTGACGGCGGCCGAGAACAGCACCCTGCGCAAGGAGATCCGCGACGATACCGCGGAGCTGGCCGACGCCGTCGACGCCGGGGTCTCGGCGAAGGTGGTCGACCAGCCTGAGCTGGCCTGCTCCGACGCCGGCTGCGACGTGGACATCCACATCACCTCCATCACCCCCACCAGCGAGGCCAGGCGGCGCATCACCAGCGGCCGGGTGACCGTCCAGCTGTCGGCCACCGTCACGGTCGACGGTGAAGCGGCCGGCAGATGCACCGCCACCGCTCAGATGCCGTTGGACAGCGCCGGCGAGATCTCCTGCCACGACGCCGGCGCCGGGCCGGTCTACGCGACGCAGGAAGCGCAGAAGAAGCAGCAGGCGCAGGCGGAGGCCCAGGCGACCGGCGCCCCCGTCCCGTACGACGTCCACTCCCTCGCCGACGCCACCACCCTGGTGCTGGCGCAGGTGGACACCGCCGCGCTGGAGCAGACGCAGCAGGAGGAGCAGCAGCTCGACGCCGCGCCCTCCCCGGCCGACGTGGCCGCACACGAGGCCCTGACCGACGACGACCCCGACGAGGCCGAGGACTGCACCCGCTCCCGCCCGTCCGGCGCGAAGCCCAACGGCGCCGGCTGGATTCTCAACACCACCGGGCACGCCGGGCGCAGCGAGACCGGCCAGGCCTGCCTGAAGGACCCGCCCAGCAACAGCAGCAAGGAGAAGAAGGCCAACCCGTTCGGCTGGTACGAGGCCCGCCTCGCGGTGCGCCGGCTCGGCCTGAACCCCGACGAGGACCTCGCACGTTGCCACATCGTGGCGGCGCGGTTCGGCGGCTCCAACAAGCTGAAGGCGAACCTCAGCCCCTGCGGCCAGCGGGTGAGCAACAACGGCGCGCTCGGCATGTCGGGCTTCGAGAGCGAGGTCGCCGGCGTCCTCGCCCGGCAGCCGGACGGCACCGTCCGCTACCTCGTCGAGCCGTTCTACGCGGCCGCCGACAGCAGCATCCCCAAGGGCTTCGTGATGATCGCCGTCTGCTACACCCCGGCCGGAGTGCCCCGCGAGGCCATCTCCCGCACCGTCCTCAACGTGGTCGAGGCCGGCGGCGGCCTGACCGACATCGGCAACTGAACCCGGGGAGAAACACACCGCGATGAGCGAGGAGCGCAAGCCCGCCGTCGACCACGGCACCCTCGTCCTGGGCGAGCGGCTGGGCACCGGCGGCCAGGGCACCGTGTACGAGGTCCCCGGCCGGAGGATCAACAAGCACGCCCCGGACGGCGGTTGGGACGTGGTGTACAAGGAGTACGCCGCGGCCGTGCTGCCCGACCTGGACGCCGACGCGCTGGCGGCGCAGGTCGGCCTGCTGCGCGAGCTGTCCGGCGCCGACGCGCGGTGGCTGTGCGGCAATGCGGCCTGGCCCGCCGCGGTCGTCGAACGCGACGGCCGCGCCCGCGGGTTCCTCATGCGCGCCGTGCCCGACCGCTTCCGCTTCGCCTACCGGGGCATGGCCGGCGCCGCCGCGGGCGGCTCGCGCCTGGCGAACCTGGAGTACCTGCTCAACGACGACGGCTACGTGGCCCGGATCGGCCTGACCATCAGCGAGCGGGACCGGCTGCTGCTCCTGGCCGACCTGGCCGCCACCCTGGACCGGCTGCACCGGATCGGCATCACCGTCGGCGACCTCTCGCCGAAGAACCTGCTGTTCACCACCGACCCGCGGCCCGAGTGCTTCCTCATCGACTGCGACGCCATGCGCCTGCGCGGCGCCAGCGTGCTGCCGCAGGCCGAGACCCCCGACTGGCAGGTCCCCGCCGGGGAGGAGAAGGCCACCCGGACCAGCGACGTGCACAAGCTGGCGCTGCTGGCCGTCCGGCTCTTCGCCCGCCACCAGACCGCCCGCGACCCCGCCGTGCTCACCGCGGTCAGCCCCGCGCTGGCCGAACTCGCCCGCGCCGGGCTCGACCCCGACCCGGCCCGGCGGCCCAGCCCGGGCGCGTGGGCCGAGCAACTCACCGCAACCGCCGCCACCGCGTCGGCCACCCCCGCCACAGCCCCCGCCTCCGGCGCCGCCACGCCGAGCCGGCCGCCCGCCCCGGCCGCGCAGCCGCAGGCGGTCCCGGCGCCAGGCACCGTACGCCCGCCCGGTGCCGTCTCCGGCGGCAACGCGACGGTCCAGCGGTGGCTGGTGGCCATCGCCGCGTGCGTGGCGCTCGTCGTGCTGATCGCGGTCGCGGCCGCGCACAGCGGCTCCCACAGCACGACCGACACCGCCCGGACCACCGCCACCACCAGCGACGACAGCTCGTACGGCGACGACGGCTCCTACGACGACAGCGACGCGTACGACAGCGGTGACAGCAGTGACAGCGGGGGAGCGGACCCCACCGACACCGTCCCCCCGCTCAGCGCCGAGGACGAGGAGTTCGGCGCCGTCACCGCCGACGACTGCCTGAGCAACTACAACGACGAGGACTTGGACTGGACCCCGTCCACTCCGGAGACAACCGACTGCTCCGACCCCGGCGCCTACTACGTCGTCACCTCCGTCCCGTCCGACGACTGCGGCGACGACGATGACATGACCTGGTACCACAGCAACGACGACGACACCGACACCGACCTCTGCCTGAACCGCAACTACGTGACCGGGCAGTGCATGTACGCCGAGAAGAAAGGCGACTCGCTGTCGATCTACTTCAACGCCGCCACCCCCTGCGACGCGGGCATCCCCGACGACTACCAGTACATCGTCCGCCTCACCGACGTCTACGACGGCGCGGTCCCAGGCGGCGCCTGCACCGGCTTCTACATCTGGCACGCCGATGACGGCACCAGCATGTGCGGCCGGGCGATCTACAAGGGCCACGGCCTCCCCGACATGTAGCAGCCACCTGTCCCGACCGCGGAGAAGAGAGCGCCATGACGGCTTCGACCCAGTGCCCCGGATGCGGCCGGGGCGTGACCAGCACGAGCACATGGGCCACGCACTGCGACGCCTGCGGCGCGCCACTGCCCACCATGGCTCCGACGGCGGGCGCGGCCCCGGCGGCGAGCGCGAGCACCGCCGCCTCCGGTGGGCCGTCCACCTGGAACGGCAGTACGCCCGGCCCCGCCGGTCCCGCTCCCCGCTGGGGCGGCGGCCACGACATCACCCGCTACCTGTGCGCCGCCGCCTACCTGGACCGCGCATACGCCGAGACGCTCATCGGGCAGGTCGCCGCCGAACCCCACCTGGGCGTGGCCCCGGCCCCGGCCTGCGACGTCCCCGTGGTGCTCCGCCACGCCTACCTCGCCAACGCCCGGCGCCACCAGCGCGACCTGCTGCTCACCGCCCTGCTCGCGCTCACCCTCGCCGGCCTCCTCGGCATCCTGCCCCCCTGGACCACCCCGCTCGCGCTGCTCGGCGCCTGGTCCACCGCGCTGACCTTCGAGTTCTCCACCCGCTACGGCAGCCACCTCCAGAGCCTGCGCCCGAACCGCTTCCACCCCGCGGCCGCGCCCGAGCCGCCCAACCCCGGCAGCACCGCCCGCCTGCGCCAGATCGACGCGTACGCGCGCGGGAACATCACCGCCTACAGCGGCTACTCGCCCTACACCGGGTACGGCACCCGGCTGGAGTCCTGGTCCCTGATGTTCGACATCACCGCCCCGGCCGCGGCCGGCAGCGCCCCGCAGGACGTCGACGTGGTGGAGCTGTACACCCATGTCGCCCAGCGATTACGCACCCTCGCCCTGCCCGCCCTGGAGATCGAGGAGCGGCTCTTCGTCGCCGGGGACCATCTCATCGGCGACCCCCGCTTCCTCGCCGACCCGCTCGGCCGGCCGCTGACCACGATCGGCCAGGACGCGATGGACGCGCTCAAGCGCCACCCGGAGGAGAACGCCCGGCCGTATCTCGCGGCCCACTCCACGGCGTGGGACGGCGAACTGGTCACCTCGCTCTTCCTGCGCTTCGTCCGCTCCCGGTCCAACCTGAGCGTGGAAGGGTTCCAGACGGTACTGCTGCCGCTGGCGGAGCGCTACCGCGTGATCGACGGCCTCCTGCCCAGCCCGTCGCCGGGCGACGTGGTGGAAGTGCTGACGCAGTCGCTGGTGAGCACGCCGTTCCTGATACTGCTGGCCCCGGTGCGCGCGGTGCGCGGCTTCTCCCCGGACCGCTGGATCAGCTGGCGGACGCGACGGCAGAACAAGCGCATCACCGCACTGAACCGCTTCGACTACGGGGCCCGGGTCGGGGTGCGGGAGGCGGCCGCGGTACCGCGCCACCAGCGGCACTTCCAGAAGGCGGACGCCACGATGGCGCTCAAGGCGATGGAGAAGCGGGCCCTGGACGCGCTCGTGGAGTTCGCCGAGGCCCGGGGGATCGACGTCAGCGAACTGGTGCAGCGCCAGGAAGTCATCGTCAACAACGGCATCATCGCGACCCAGGGCGCGTCCGTCTCGTCCAACTCCGTCGCCTCGGGACCGAAGTCGAGGATCTCGCTGCGCCCGCTCAACCGTATTCCCCTGGTGAACACGAACTGACGCCCGCAGCAGGGCAGACAGGAGGGCACCATGCAGCACAACAACGGCATCCAGGCGAGCGGCGGCGCCAACGTGGCCGGCAACGCCGTCGCCAGCGGCCGCGACGCCAGAGCCGAGGTCACCCTCACCGACAGCGAAGTGCACCAGACGGCGCCGCGGCCGCCCGGCACACCGGAGGAGATCTCCGCACTGCTCGGCCGCCTGGTCGACGAACTCGCCCGGTCCGGGCGCCCCGACCGCGACGACCTGATCGACCTCGCCGAGGCCGCCCGCGACACCCTCGCCGCGCCCGCACCCCGGCTGAGCACGCTCCGCGCACTTTCCCGCGCCCTCGCCGACGCGCTCCCGGGCGCCACCGCCCTGGCCACGTTGGCCACCACCATCGCCGACGCGATCCGCCGCCTGTGACCTGGCGCCAGCGGCGGGCCAGATTTGGTTGACGTGTCACCCACCTCTGCTTAGGGTTGGTGGGACCTGAACAGACAAGGGAGTGCGTCATGGGACAGCTGGACGGCAAGACGGTCGTGGTCACCGGCGGCACCACCGGCATCGGGCTGGCCACCGCGGAGCGCTTCAGCCGGGAGGGCGCGCACGTGTACGTCACCGGGCGGCGCAAGGACGTCCTGGACCGGGCGGCCGCGCAGATCGGCGGGAAGGTGACGGCCGTGCGCGCCGACAGCGCCGACCTCGCGGACCTCGACCGCCTCTACGCCACCGTCGCCGAGGCCGGGGACCGTATCGACGTGCTGTTCGCCAACGCCGGCGGCGGCGAGTTCGCCAGGCTGGAGGAGGTCACCGAGGAGCACTTCGACGCGACCTTCGCCACCAACGTCAAGGGCACCCTCTTCACCGTGCAGAAGGCCCTGCCGCTGCTGGCCGACGGCGCCTCGGTGATCCTCACCGGCTCCGCCGCCGCCACGGTCGGCGGCGAGGCGTTCGGCGTCTACGCCGCCTCCAAGGCCGCGATCCGCTCCTTCGCCCGGACCTGGGCGAACGAACTGCGCGGCCGCGGCATCCGCGTCAACACCGTCGTCCCCGGCCCGATCACCACGCCCGGCGTCAACGGCCTCGCCCCCGACGAGGAGCAGGCCGCCCAGCTGCGCGAGGCGCTGGCCGCCGGGGTGCCGCTGGGCCGCATGGGCCGGCCCGAGGAGGTCGCGAGCCTCGCGCTCTTCCTCGCCACCGCCGAGTCGAGCTTCGTCACCGGCACCGAGATGTACGTCGACGGCGGCGCCAACCAGGTCTGACGCCCGCCGGGGGCCACCGGTGGCACCGCGTTTCTCGTACGATGCGTCCATGGACACCGCACCCCGCTGGCTCACCCCGGTCGAGGAACGGGCCTGGCGCGGCATGCTGCGCATGCACGACCTGCTGGTGGGCGAGGCCGGGCGGGTCATGCAGAGCGAGTTCGGGCTGTCCGGGTCGGACTACTCCGTCCTGGCGGAGCTCAGCCGCGTGCCCGGCGGCCGGCTGCGCATCGCCGAACTCACCAAGGTGCTCGGGTGGGAGAAGAGCCGGACCTCCCACCACCTCGGCCGCATGGCCAAGCGCGGCATCCTCGCCCGCGAGGACTGCGCCGAGGACGG
Organism: Actinacidiphila sp. bgisy145; assembly: GCF_057708125.1. Classification (NCBI taxonomy): domain Bacteria; kingdom Bacillati; phylum Actinomycetota; class Actinomycetes; order Kitasatosporales; family Streptomycetaceae; genus Actinacidiphila; species Actinacidiphila sp. bgisy145. Next base: position 21,345 of record NZ_JBYIRL010000016.1, on the reverse strand, counting down.
CCGCGGCGCCTACGTCGCGATCACCCCGGCCGGGCGCGCCGCGATCGAGGCCGCGGCCCCCCGCCATGTCGAGGACGTCCGGCGCCTGCTGCTGGACCACCTGACGCCCGGCCAGGTCACGATGCTCGCCGAGATCTGCGAGACGGTCATCGACCAGGCCGGCACCGACCGCTGAAGCCCCGCCCCGACTGGATCGCCGAACCGCGGCGCGGACCGTGCCGTACCCCGCCCATATGGGTGATGCGTCATCCAAACGGGTCGCCCGCGGCGGTCAGCCGGCGATGCCGCCGCCGGTCTGCCGGACCAGCTCCCGCAGCCGCGTGAAGACCCGCTGGTCGCCGACGCCGTCGTGCTCGTACTCGTTGGTCACCCACGCCTGGGCGTTGCCCACCCGGGCCGCGGTGTCCAGCTGCAACCTGCGCGTCCACGTAGAGGTCGTCGTGGTAGACGGCGGCGGCGACCGGCACCTCGTTGGCGGCCAGGCGCGGCGCGTCGTACAGCGGCGGCCAGCTCTCGCGCGCGGCGAGCAACTCGACCGCCGCGCGGAAGGGGCGCAGCTCGGCGATCTCCTCGAACATCCAGGGGTAGATCATCTCGCCGGTGAACAGCAGCGGCCGGGCGTCCTCGGCGAAGTGCGGGTGGCGGGCGTGTTCGGCCTGCGCGGCCCAGCCGGTCGGCCCCGGCCCGTGGCCGTAGATGCTCTCCTGGAGCGCCGCGTACAGGGGGTTGCCGCTGAAGGAGGTGCGGGCCAGCACCTGGTGCAGGAAGGACGCCGACAGCTCCCCGCCGCTCCAGGCGTCCTCCAGCAGCCAGTGCAGGCGCTCGTGCCCGGGCTTCATCCCGAGGTCGACGCCGAGCGACTGGAAGCGGCGGACGGTCAGCACGTCGCCGTCCGGCAGCAGCACCCCGCCCGCCGCCAGCCGGTCCGCGACACGGGCGACCTGCTCGACCAGGTGCGGGTAGCGCCGGTACAGCAGCGCGTTCTTCGCCGCCGCCCGCGGGTAGGTGCGCCGGTAGACCTCGGCCGCCGACGGTTCGAGCGCGGGCAGCCCGCCGGTGACGTAGCAGGCGCTCAGCGCCTCGGGCGCGCGCGAGAGGTAGCTCATGGTGAGGAATCCGCCGTACGACTGGCCGAGCGTGGACCAGCGCCGGCCGCCGTAGAGGGTCTTGCGGACATGCTCGTGGTCGGCGACGATCGCGTCCGCGCGGAAGCAGGCCAGGTAGTCCGCGCCCTCCTGCGCCGAGGCGAACGCGGCCATCCGGCGGCCGTCCACGCGGCTGCTGCGGCCGGTGCCGCGCTGGTCGAGCAGCACCACCCGGTAGTCCTCGAGCGCCACCCCCAGCCAGCCGCCCCGGTCCACCGGGCGCGGCCCCTTCCCGCCCGGCCCGCCCTGGAGGTACACCAGGCACGGCAGGTCCTCACCGGCCCGCGCCGGGTCGACGATCTCCCGGACGAACACCTCGATCGTGCCGCGGGCCGGATCGGACCAGTCCAGCGGCACCTCGACGGACTGCTCGCTGATCCGCATGCCGGGGACGGTGTAGCTGACGGTGCCGCTCATGTGCTCGCGTGCCTTTCTCCGCTGCCGCGGCCGGACCCGGCCGGGGCGCTTTCGTGACGGTGTGACGGTGCTGATCTGCGCGGACGCCCGCGCGCCGCGCATGGCCGAGGCCACCAGGGGACCATACCCCCGCGCCCGGAACCTGTGCCGCCCCTGCCCGCGCGTCACCGTATTGACGGGTGACGTGATCGATGTCAGAGTGACGTCACTGCTTGAGCCGGTGATAAAATCCCGCCGATGCGAGCACATATGACGACGCACCCTGCTCACACACATACGCAGATGGGAACCCCATGACCGTCACCTACACCGCCCGCGTCACCGTCACCGGCGAGGGCCGCAACGGCGGCAAGGTCCGCTCCGAGGACGGACTGATCGACACGAGCCTGGCCCACCCCAAGGAGCTGGGCGGCGCGGGCGGCGCCACCAACCCCGAGCAGCTCTTCGCGGCGGGCTGGGGCGCCTGCTTCCTCGGGGCGCTGCGCCGCGCGGCGGCCGAGCGGAAGATCAAGCTCACCAGCACCGACATCACCACCGAGGTGACCTTGGTGCACGGCGACGACGGCGAGTTCCACCTCACCGCCGTGCTGAACCCCTTCCTCGGCGGGGTCGACCAGGCCACGGCCGAGGAACTGGCGGCGGCCGCCGAGCGGATCTGCCCGTACTCCAAGGCCACCCGCGGCAACGTGCCCGTGACCGTCAACGCCTCCGTGGCCTGACGCCTGGCGTTGCCGCCCCGCGCCGGGGCAGAAGGTCAGCTCTTGGCGGCGGCGGCCGACCGCGCGGAAGGCACCAGCGAGTACATCACCGAGCGCTGCTGCTTGTGCCGGCGGATACGGCCCTTGGCCACCAGCGCCTCCAGGGTGTTGCGCACCACCTGAGGAGTCGGGGTGCGCTCCGGGTGCTTCGCCATCAGCTCCTCCCGCAGCTCCTTCGCCGGCCGCGGCTCCTGGTAGGTACCGAGCAGCTGCGTCAGCAGGTCGCCCAGGAGCGGCCGGTTCGCGGCCCGCCTGACGCGGCCGGCCCCGCCGCCCGACGTCCCGCCCGCCCGCGCGGCCTTCGCAGCAGGTGCGGCTTTCGCAGCAGGTGCGGGCTTCTCCGCGGGCGCAGGGCTCTCCGCGGGCACGGCGAACTCGGCCTCGCCGTGCGCCTGTTCCGGCAGCGGAGCAGACTCGGCCGAGGGGCCCAGCCGCTCGGCGAGCGTGAGGATGTCGAGCAGCAGCGCCTCCTCCTGCCGCAACACCTTGATCCGCTCGGCCAGTTCGTGCTGCACTCGGCGGTTTTCTTCCAGGTCCGACGCGGCTTGCTCGACGTACCGCGATCGGAGTGTGGAGGCGGACTGGCTGGTCACGGCCGTTCACTCCCTTGGCGTGGATGGGCTGCGCTTGGTACCCGGGCCGACAGCTCCACGCCGGCGAGCGCGCTGACGCCGGGGCCGTGGGAACAGGCGCCCATGTGCATCCACCTATCATTCCCGCACCCGTCATGGGTGGCAAATACGGGGTTTCAACACCGCACTCACACCTATCGTCCGGTCCTCCCGGACCGTTCCGCGGTGGCAGCGCTCAGCCGGCCGACACGTCCGGGTCGGTGAGCAGGCCCGCGGCGAACGCGTCCCAGCCCAGTACGGCCCCCTCCTGCCCGGGCGGCACCCGGGCGCAGGCATGCCGCAGCCACTGGGCCGACGGCGGCACCGGCGGCTCGAACAGGGCGGTGGTGCCGTCGCCGGCGATCTTCAGCCGGGCCGGACCGGCCGCCCGGCGCTCGCCGTACCGGCCGTGCACCGGCCGTGCACCGGCGGGCAAGCGCACGGGCACCCGCCGTGCCGGACCGGGCACACTTCCGGGGCACCCGGGCTGAGAAACATATGAGCAGCCCTGGACTCCCCTCATGCGCCGCAACTGCCGCTCGCCCGGGCGGCCGCCGCCGCGGCGATGACGGATGCCTCCGGACGCAGGTCCGCGAAGAGCCGGCCCAGCAGGTTCGCGGGCGGGACACCCAGCAGCGCGGCGGCGCCCTCGTTCCACTCGGCCTGGGTGAGCGCCCCGCGCTCCAGCGCCTCGGTGCGCCGCACCGTCTCCGCGTCGCCCAGCAGCACCCGCACCGCTGCGTGTTCGGCCAGCCCCTCGCGCCGCTCGAAGGCGAGGACGGAGGGCAGCAGCGGCGTGGTCAGCACCCCGCCGAAATCGAGGACGAGGCCCTTGTGCGCAGAAGTCATGGGCACACCCTAACCGCGGGTGACATGTTGTCGTACGCGGCCCCGACACAGGCGGCCACCCAGGTGTGCCGGGGCCGTCCCCCCGCACATGTGCACACATATCCGCGCCCATGCCCACGCCTGCGCCCAGGCTCAGCGCAGCAGCGCGAAGACCAGACCCGAGGCGGCCCCCAGCGCGGTCCCGGCCACGACCTGGGCCACCGTATGGGCGCGCAGCGCCAGACGCGACCAGCCGATCGCCGCGGCGCCCACCACCGCGACCGCCAGCACCACCGGCCCGAAGGCCAGGGCCAGGACGATGACGGTGCCGCCCGCCACCGAGTTGTGCAGGGAGATCTGCCACCAGGCCGTGACCGCCAGGGACAGCACCAGGCCCACGAGCATCGAGACGACCAGGGCCAGGACGGCGCGCGGCGCGTGCGCCCCGTGCAGCAGCGCCATTCCGGCCACGACGGACAGCAGACTCGCGCCCATGGGCACCAGGCGCTGGCGGCGGACCCGGATGTGCGCGTCGGTCAGCGCCCCGCGGCGCACCCCCATGGCCACGATGCCGATCGGCACCGCCCCGCAGAAGACCGTCGCGAGCAGGCCCCACGCGGCGCCCTGCCAACTGCGCGTGCTGTGCCAGCCGATCAGCGGCAGCAGCGCGATGACCAGGTTGGCCGGCGCGAGGACGTGCGACAGGAGCAGGGCGCTCTTCTCGCGCGGTCGCGCGGCCCGGTACGCCGGGGGCCGCGGCGGCGTGAACGTCTGCATGGGGCGGGGCTCCTGGCTGGGCTCGGGCCTATGAGCGGGCGCGGTCCGGAAACGGCTCCGGGGGGCCGTGGATGCAGCAGAAGCGTACGGCGGCGCGGTGCGGGCGCAGGCCGCAGGTCAGGAGCCGGCCGCGCGGTGCGCGCCGGACAACCGGTCGAGCCACTCGGCGAGCAGGGCCCGCTCGGCGGCGCTCAGGAGTTCGGTGCCCTCCCGCCCGAGCGCGGCCGTCAGGGCCCTGGCGCCGTACGCCACCGCGCCGCCGGGGGCGGTGACACCGGCGGCGGCACCGGCCGCGGCGGGCGGCAGGGTGAGGGCGGCGAGCGCCATCTCGCGGGACGCGGCGGAGATCCTGAGGTCGCGCTCGTCCTCGGGCAGGGCGGTCAGCGTCAGGACGGTACCCACCCCGCCGGAGTGCAGCACCTGGGTGGCCGACTCGACGCTCGTGCGCAGCCGCCCGGCGGCGGCGACCCGCGCCACCATCCCGCGCAGCCTGGCGGCGGTCCGCAGCCCGGCCCGCGGCAGGTGGCCGGGGCGGACCTGGCCGTAGACCAGCGCGTAGTACCGGGGGTGGTCCAGGCCGAAGCGGACATGCAGGTCCCACGCGTCCCGCAGTGCCTGGACCGGGTCGGACCCGGCGAGCACCTCGGCCTTCGCCGCGAGATAGTGCCGGAAGCCGTGCTCGGCGACCTCCTCCAGCAGCCCGTCCGTGTCCCCGAAGATCCGGAAGATCGACGGCGTCGGCACGCCCGCGCGGGCGGCCACGGCCCGCGCCGAGACCGCCTCCGGCCCCTCCGCCTCCAGCAGGTGCGCGGCAGCCAGCACGATCTTCTGCCGCACGGTGGGCACGGCCTGCTGCGGCGGCGGCTCCGTCGTCATGGAGGGACGCTATCAGGCGTGCTCCATCACTGGTCCGATCGGTGATGACCGCAGGCGGGGCGGCCCCACCGCCCGCCCTACGGCCACTTGGCCGACGCGGCGCACACCTCCCGCCGCCACACCGGCAGGCGTCGTCGGGAACCGCCGGCCGGCTGTCCGGACCCCGCCGCACCCAACCCCCGGGGGGCCCGGTACGTCCTGCGCGGCGCGCGCGGACACGAGCTGACCGGCTTGTACCCGATCGAGGCGGTCGCCGCCGACATCGAGCGCCTCACCGCCGGCCTCCGCTTCTTCTTCCTCCTCCTCGCCGCCCCGCGCTCCGGACCGCCGGACGACGCCGGTGCGCAACGCGACGTCCTCACCGACGTCTTCCGCCGGGTCATGGCCGCGCTGCTGCGCCCGGCTGCCCGCCGCTCACTCCGACCCCGCCGCTGGCGCCGACGTTCGCTCCGACCCCGCCCCCGAGCCCGCCTCCGCCTCCCGCTCCCGCGCCGGCTGCTCATACACCACGTGCCCCTGCGCCAGGCGCAGTTCGCGCCCCCGCCACCGGCCGCGCAGCCAGCGGTCGTGGCTGGCGACCACGATCGCGCCGGGGCCGGGCCCGAGCGCGGCCTCCAACTCGTCGCACAGCAGCGGCGAGAGGTGGTTGGTCGGCTCGTCCAGCAGCAGCAACTGCGGCGGGCGCGCCACCAGCAACGCCAGCGCCAGCCGCCTGCGCTGCCCGACGGACAGCTGCCCCACCGGCCGGTCCAGATCCGCCGCGTGCATCAGGCCCAGCGCGGCGAGCGGCACCTCCTGCGCCCGCCGCGCACCCAGTGCCCGCTCGTAGGTGTCCCGGGCCGTGCGGTCGGGCCGGGCGAAGGAGGTGTCCTGGGTGAGCAGCCCCACCGTCAACCCCGGGCGCGCCCGCACCTCGCCCTCGGCGGGCAGCTGCCCGGCCAGCACCGCGAGCAGCGTCGACTTGCCCGCCCCGTTGCCGCCCGTGACCAGCAGCCGGTCGGCCGCCGGCACCTCCAACGCCGCCACCGCCAGCCGCCCCGGCACCCGTACCTCGCGCAGCGCCACCGCCGGCCGCGCGTCCGGCCCGGCGGTGGCGGCCAGCGCGGCGGCCGCGAAGCGCAGCGGCCGGGGCGGCCGGGCGACCTGGGCCCGCTCCAGCTCCGCCAGCCGCCGCGCGGCGTCCCGCACCCGGCGCGAGATCTGGCTCTGCACCCGGCCGGCCCGGTGGCCGTACCCCATCTTCTCGTGGTCGCGCGGTCCGCGGTCCGGCGCGACCCGGTGCGCGGTCACCTCCGCCGAGACCCGCAGCCGCGCCAGTTCCTGCTGCTCCTCGGCGTACCGGCGCTCCCAGCGCGCCCGTTCGGCGCGGCGGCCGGCCAGGTAGGCGCTGTAGTTGCCGCCGAAGCGGACCGGGCCGGCCACCGCCGGATCGAGGTCGACCAGGTCGGTGCAGACCGCGTCGAGGAACACCCGGTCGTGGCTGGCGAGCACCACCGCGCCGGGCAGGGCGCGCAACTGCTCCTGGAGGAAGGCGGCGGCGCCGTCGTCGAGGTGGTTGGTCGGCTCGTCCAGCAGCAGCGCCGAGGGCCGCCGCACCAGCAGCGCGGCCAGCGCCAACCGCCCGCGCTGCCCGCCGGACAGCGAGCCGAGCGTGCGGTCGTGGGGGAGCGCGCCCAGGCCCAGTCCCTCCAGCACCAGGGCCGCGCGGCGGTCGGCGTCCCAGGACTCCCGGTCCTGGGCCTGCTCCAGGCGCCTGCCGTAGGCGTCCAGCAGCACCTGGTGGCGGGCGTCGCCCTCGGGGACGGCGGCCAGCTCCGCGCCGAGCCGGTCGAGCACGGCCAGGTCCTCGCGGGCCTCGCGCAGCGCGTCGTCGAGCACCGCGGCAACCGCGGTGGCGGCGTCGTACGGCATCTCCTGGTGCAGGAAGCCGAGGTCGGCGGGGCGGGTGACGCTGCCCGCGTCGGGCTCGTCCGCACCGGAGAGCAGCCGCAGCAGGGTGGACTTCCCGGTGCCGTTCTCCCCGATCAGGCCGATCCGGTGGCCGGGGGAGGCGGTCAGCGAGACGTCGTCCAGGACGCGGCGGTCGCCGAGGACGCGGACCAGGCCGTCGGCGATGAGGGCAGGATGGGGCATGGCGGGAACCGTTCCAAGTGGTCGGGGGCGGCCCGCGGGGCGTGGAGCCTCGCACGCGGGCCCGGTCGCACACCGGCGGCTCACACCTCGGGCGCGGCCGCCTCCGTCAGCGCCCCGCCGGCCAGACACAGCCACCGGTCCACCCCGATCGCGGCGAGGAACCGCTCGTCGTGGCTGACCACCAGGAAGGCGCCCTGGTAGGAGTTGAGCGCGCCCTCCAGCTGGCCGGCGCTGACCAGGTCGAGGTTGTTGGTCGGCTCGTCGAGCAGCAGCAGGTGCGGCGCGGGCTGCGCGCACAGCACGCACGCCAGGGTGGCGCGCAGCCGCTCGCCGCCGGAGAGCACACCCACCGGCAGATGGGCGCGCGCGCCGCGGAACAGGAAGCGGGCGAGCAGGTTCATCCGCTCCGCCTCGGGCCGCTCGGGGGCGAAGTCCGCGAAGTTCTCCGCCACGGTGCGGTCCACGTCCAGCAGGTCCAGCCGCTGGGAGAGGTAGGCGATCCGGCCGTCGTTGCGCCGGATCTCCCCGCTGCCGGGGGCGAGTTCGCCGGTGACCAGCCGCAGCAGGGTGGTCTTCCCGGCGCCGTTGGGCCCGACCAGTGCGATGCGCTCCGGGCCGCGGACGGTCAGGTCGACGCCGCCGGGCGCAAAGACGTCCCGCTCGCCGAGCCGGACCTGCATCGCCGTACCGAGGAAGAGGTTGCGCCCGGCCGGCACCTGGGTGTCGGGCAGTTCCAGGGTCAGGCGCTGCTCGTCGCGCAGGGCGCGGCCGGCCTCGTCGAGCCGGGCCTTCGCTTCGCCGACCCGTGAGGCGTGCAGCGTGCCGGAGCGGCCCGCCGCCTCCTGGGCGCCGCGCTTCATGGTGCCCGCGAAGATCTTGGGCAGCCCGGCGTTCTTGAGGTTCTTCGCGGCGTTGCTCGCCCGCCGCTCGGCGCGTTCGCGGGCCTGCTGCATCTCCCGCTTCTCGCGCTTGAGGTCCTGTTCGGCGTTGCGGACGTTCTTCTCGGCGACCTCCTGCTCGGCCCGCACCGCCTCCTCGTACGCGGTGAAGTCGCCGCCGTACAGGCGTAGTTCACTGCTGCCCGGTTCGGCGATGCGGTCCATGCGGTCCAGCAGGGCGCGGTCGTGGCTGACCAGCAGCAGGCAGCCGGAGAAGTCGGCGAGCACGTCGTGGAGGTGGTGGCGGGCGGGCAGGTCGAGGTTGTTGGTGGGCTCGTCGAGCAGCAGCACGTCGGGGCGCTTGAGCAGCTGGGCGGCCAGGCCCAGCGAGACGATCTGGCCGCCGCTGAGGGTGTGCAGGGTGCGGTCCAGCGCGAGGCCGGAAAGGCCCAGGCGGTCGAGCTGGGCGTGGGTGCGCTCCTCGATGTCCCAGTCGTCGCCGATGGCGGTGAAGTGCTCCTCGCTCACGTCCCCGGACTCCACGGCGTCCAGCGCGCGGATCACGTCGGCGACGCCGAGCACTTCGGCGACGGTCAGGGCGCCGGTGAGCGGCAGGGACTGCGGGAGGTAGCCCAGCGTGCCGTTGACCGTCACCGAGCCGGCGGTGGGCCGCAGCCGGCCGGCGATCAGCTTGAGCAGGGTGGACTTGCCGGCGCCGTTGGGGGCGACCAGGCCGGTGCGGCCGGCCGGGAGCGTGAAGGACAGCTCGTGGAAGACGGGGGTGTCGTCCGGCCAGGCGAAGGAGAGGTTCGAGCAGACGATGGACGCGTCGGACATGGAGGTGACCTCGACGGCTTGCGGGCAGAAGGCAGACTTCCGCCCTGGGCAGATGGGGGAGACGAGATACGACGAAGCCGGCCACCAGGAAGGCGCGCTCAGCGCGTCCGATGGCCGTCAGGTCCGGGGCTCACCCGGAGATGTCGTCCTCACCCGCCACGTTCGTGACTCCTCGACTCGTGGATCTACCTGCCGCGAAGTCTAGCAGTTTCCGGATCTCCACCGGTGGACGGCGCACCCCGCGGGGCCGCGGGGTCACATGTCCTCCGCAAAACACACGTGTGTCCACGTCCCGACGGACGCGAACTGCCCCGCGCCGATCCGTCTTTCGTCACCACTCAAAGCGGTGATACGGTCTGATCGGTCTTCGGCGAAGACGGCCCCGGGCCGCACACCCAGGTGCACACTCACTGTTTGGAGAAACCCTTGAAACGACTCCTGACCCTCCTCGCGGCCGGCGTACCCCTGGCCGCGGCGGGCGTGTACCTGCCGACGGCGTCGGCCACGCCCCGGCACAGCACCGTCCCCGCCGCGTTCAGCTGCACCGCACCGTCGGTGAAGGCCCCCTCGGGCACCAGGGTCGAGTCCGTGACCGCGGTCAGCTGGGCCGGCGGCACCGTCCAGGGCACCGGCGTCCTCGGCGGCACCGCCACGGACGTCCCCGCCTACTGCCAGGTCACAGTCACCCTCACCCACCCCGGCCAGGGCGACCACGCCACCGTGCAGACCTGGCTGCCCGCCACCGGCTGGAACGGCCGCTTCCAGGGCCTGGGCGGCAGCGCCTTCCTCGCCGGTGACAACGGCGTCGGCCTGGCCAACGCCGTCAAGAGCGGCTACGCCGCCGTCAGCACCGACGCCGGCGTCGGCGACGCCCTCGACACCAGCTGGGCGCTGAACAGCAAGGGCCAGGTCAACACCGCCCTGCTGGAGAACTTCGCCTCCCGCTCCCAGCACGAGGCGTCGGTCGTCGGCAAGGAAGTCGTCAACGGCGTCTACGGCAAGGGCCCGGCCTACTCCTACTTCACCGGCTGCTCCACCGGCGGGCGCGAGGGCTACATGGAGGCCCAGCGCTACCCGGACGACTACGACGGCATCGTGGCCGACGCGCCAGCCGTCAACTGGGACGAGTTCGAAGTCGCCACCCTGTGGCCGCAGGTCGTCATGAACAACGAGAAGACCTACCCGACCGCCTGCGAGTTCAACGCCTTCACCTCGGCCGCGGTCAAGGCCTGCGACAAGCTGGACGGCGTCCAGGACGGCCTGGTCGAGGACCCCGACCGCTGCGACTTCGACCCCCGCACGCTGATCGGCACCACCGTCGCGTGCGACGGCAAGGAGCTGACCGTCACCGCCGCCGACGCCACCGTCGTCCGCAAGATCTGGGACGGCCCGCGCACCACGTCCGGCCGGAAGCTGTGGGCCGGCACCCCGATCGGCGCCGACATCAGCGGCCTGGCCGGTGTCACCGCGCCCGACGCCGACGGCAACGTCAAGGGCGCGCCCTTCCAGGTGCCCGCCGCCTGGGTCCAGCTGTGGGTGGCGAAGGACCCCTCCCTGGACCTGTCCACCATCACCTACAGCCGGTTCACCCAGCTCTTCCGGCAGTCCGAGGCCGAGTACGACCAGGTGATCGGCACCGACGACCCCGACCTGACCGCCTTCCGCGACGCCGGCGGCAAGCTGCTGACCTGGCAGGGCGAGGCCGACCAGTACATCCCCGCGCAGGGCACCGTGCAGTACCTCCACCAGGTCCAGCAGAAGACCGGCGGCGCGGCGAAGACCGGCGACTTCTACCGCCTCTTCCTCGCACCCGGCACCAGCCACTGCGGACTCAACGGCATCGACGGCACCACCGACGGCCTCGCCGCGGTGACCGCCTGGGTCGAGCACGGCAAGGCGCCCAAGACCCTGCCCGCCACTCTCACCAACGCCGCCGGGCAGTCCGTCACCCGCAACCTGTGCACCTATCCCCAGGTCAGCCGCTACGACGGCCACAGCGACCCGGCCACCGCCGCCGGCTTCCACTGCGTCGACCCGTCCCACCGGCACTGACCGCGCAGCCGGCGACCTCCACCACCCCAGGAAGACCCCCGCCCCACCGGACGTCCCGGCCCGCGCCCCACCGGCGCGGGCCGGGACGTCTCCGCCCGCGGGCACCCGCGCCCCCCGTCAGGCGGCCTCCAGCCACGCAGTACGCCCGCCGGCGCGGCCCGCCCGCCCCAGGAGGCGGACGGGCCGGGTGACCTGAGTCAGTCCGCGGCCGGCCATGGCCGCCACCGATCCCGCCGAGGCCGACACCCTGTACGAGCGCGCCGCGACCCACCCGGCCGCCTTTCCCTTCGAACGCGCCCGCCGCCGACCCGCCCACGGCATCCGGCTGCGCCGCACCCGGGGGCCGCAAAGCAGCGCACCCGCCCGCGGTGAGGCACCGCCGCGCCCGCGTCCACCGCCCGAGGCGGCCCCGGAGCGCGAGCCGGGGCGGCGGCATCTCCTTCCCCGGCGCGACGCCGTCTCCAGCCGCGAACTGCCCGTTGTCGCCTTCGCCTTCGCGTTCGCGTTCGCCTTCGCCGTCGGCGGACCGGACCGGGCGCCGCACCTGCGGGCCGGCCCGGCGAAGGCCGTCGACGCACTCCCGCGGGGGGACCGGCGGCGGGAGTCCCAGCCGACTCCCGCCGCCGGGGCCTTCTCAGAGGTGGTCGGCGTCCACGACCGCCTGGGCGAAGACCGCGGGCGCCTCCTGCGGGAGGTTGTGCCCGATGTTCTGGATGGTGCGGTGGTCGTAGGGGCCGGTGAAGTAGTGGCGGTAGTTCGCGCCGTCGCCCGCCGGGGTGAAGGGGTCCAGCGCCGGGTCGAGGGTGATGGTCGGCACGCCGATCTTCGGCGCGGTGGCGAGCTGCTTCTCGTAGGGGGCGTAGCGGGCGCCGGTCTCCAGCAGCCCGATCCGCCAGCGGTAGTTGAACAGGACGATGGCGGCGTAGTCGGGGTTGGTGAACGCCTGCGCGGTCCGCTCGAAGGTGGCGTCGTCGAACGCCCAGTTCGGGGAGACGATCTGCCAGACCAGGCGGCACAGCGCCTTGCACTGCTCCGGGTCCTCCATGGCCTGCTTGCCCCGGTCGGTCGAGAAGTACCACTGGTACCACCAGTTGTGCTCGACGGCGGCCGCGGCCGGGGTCTTCTGCGCCTCGACGTCGGTGATGACGTAGCCGCTGGTGGACACCAGCGCCTTGACGCGCTCGGGCCACAGGGCGGCGATGATGTCGGCGGTGCGTGAGCCCCAGTCGAACCCGGCGAGGACGGCTTGGTCGATGCGCAGGGCGTCCATGAACGCCAGGACGTCCAGCGCCACCGCGGACTGCTCGGCGGTGCGGGGGGTGCGGCCGGACAGGAACGTGGTGGTGCCGTGGCCGCGCAGGTAGGGCACGAGGACCCGGTAGCCGAGAGCGGCCAGGGCCGGTGCGACGTCGACGTAGCTGTGGATGTCGTACGGCCAGCCGTGCAGCAGCACCACCACCGGGCCGTGGGAGGGGCCGAGTTCGGCGTAGCCGACGTCCAGCAGGCCCGCCTTGACCTGATGGAGCGCGGGGAAGGTGGTGTGGGTGCCGGGGGTGATCGGGGGCACGGTGGGGGCGGCGGTGTGCCCCGCGCCGTGGCCGGTACCGCCCGCGGCGTGCGCGGTGCCCGGCAGGCCCGCCAGGGTCACGGCCGCCGCGCCCGTGCCGAGCCCGAACGCCTTGCCGAAAGTACGCCTGTCGATCATGTGCGACCTCTGCGTCCCGTGAGTGCGGTGGCCGTCCGTGCGGCCGGTGTGTGGCGGGCGGCGCCGCGGGCCGCGTCAGTCAGTTGACGGTGCGTGCGGCGGCCACGCCGGAACACCTACTCTATACGTCACCAGCTTGACTGGTGACGCATGCGAATGACAGGATCGTCACCTGTCAGAGAAGTTACTTCTTGGGTGAAGGAAATCCCGCCATGGCCGTCGTCCGGTTCCACCTCGTCTCCACGCTCAGCCCGTCCGCCGTCCTCGGCGTCCTGACGGACTTCGGCCCCGACCGCCCCGCCGCGTGGCCCACCATCGACGCCGAGCACTTCGTCGTCCACGACCGCGGCGAGAACTGGGCCGAGGTCACCGAAGGCACCTCCGCGGCGTGGGAGCGGGCCCGCTACGACTGGCAGCCCGGCGGCGACACCGTCACCGTCACCACGCTCGACTCCAAGCTCTTCGGCGCCGGCGGCGGCTGGACCTTCACCCTGACCCCCGAGGGCACCGGCACCCGCGTGGACGTCGAACTCGTCCGGCGGCCGGCCACCGTCAAGGGCAGGATGCTGGCCGCGATGCTGCCGCTGGCCGCGCCCGGCAGCCTGCGCAAGTCCTTTGGGCGGCCGCTGCAAGCCGCCTGAGCGTTGCGCCGCCCGATCGCGGGGCGGCCTGGTGGTACCCGCTCCCGGCCGCCCGCCCCGGCTGCCGATCCGGTGCTCGACGGGCCCGCCGAGGCCGCCTACCGCGGCCGAATCGCGTTTCCGGGCGGGCGGCTTGACGTCGCGGACCGCGCGGGCGGCATCGAGTCCGCCGTCGTCGTCCATGCTGAACGTGCTGCGTTGGTGGCGGAGTTGCGGCACGCCGTCCGCCGCCTAGAACCGCGGGCTCCCCTCACCGCCTGCCTGCGCTCCTGTCTGCGTAGCGGCCGTCTCGTGCGCTACAGGCCCGCCGCGGGCGGACCCGGCCGCTGGAAGGTGTGAGTCGCGGCCCCCGCCCAGGTGTTCAGCACCCGGGTGTGTCCTGGAGAACACGTGTGAGTGCGGCGCGGCCCGCGGGGGCCCAGTGGGGTTTGCCGCCGGGGAGGCCGCGGTCTCCGTTCTGGCCCATGAGGAGGAGGAAGAGGCCCTTCATGGCGGCGAGCCCGCGCGCGCGTCGCATGGTGGCCTCATCGATGGGCGGGTAGGCGGCGAAGAAGTGCGGGGCGCCGCCTGGGGGCAGCAGGACCCATGCGGCCGCGAGGTCCCACGCCGGGTCGCCGGCGTGCAGGGCGCCGAAGTCGATGACGCCGGTCAGGGTGCCCTCGGCGGTCACGACGTTGGCGGGGTGGAGGTCGCCGTGCACCCACACGGGTGGTCCCTGCCACGGGGGAGCGGTGACCGCGTCGTCCCACACGGCCCGGATGCGGCCCTCGGCGTCGGCGAGGTGGCCGAGGTCCACGGCGTGCAGGAAGTTGTCGAAGCCGGCGGCGCAGTCCCTGGGGTGCGCGCCGAAGTCCGAGGCACCGGGTGCGTCGGCGGGCGCTTCGTCGTGCAGCGCGGCGAGGAAGGCGGCGAGTGTGCCGGCCGCGTGCTCGGTGCGGGTGAGGGCGCCGTGGTCGAGTGGCGTGCCCGCGACCCAGGTCATGACGGTCCAGATCTTGGCGAAGTGCTCGGTCGGCGCGCCGTCGCGTACCGGTACGGGGACCGGAAGCGGCAGGCGCGGGGCGAGGGCGGGCAGCCAGCGGCGTTCCTTGAGCTGGAGGTCGGGACCGGCGTCCATCCGCTGCACCCGGATCGCCAACTCCTCCCCGAGGCGCCACATCTGGTTGCCCCAGCCGCCGGCCACCTCCCGCAGGGGCAGCCCGGCGAGGTCCGGATGCTGCTCGCGCAGCAGCTGGCGCAGGAGGAGTTCGTCGACCTCGGTCGCGCTGTCGTTCACAGGCCCACACGTTACTGCCGCGGACAGCGGAGACGCGCCGACCCCCGCCGAATCGCGGCGGCTTGAGTCCTGCCCCCCATCGCCCTCCGCCACCGCGCCCCGGAGCCGTTGTCCGTGTCGGCCGGTGCGGTGGCGGCGTTTAGGGTGATGCGGTGTGTGCCGCGCGTGTGCGTGGTGCGGGTGGGGGCCCACGGGAGGGGACATGGCACTACGTGACCGGGTGCGCGGCATTGGCGGCGCGGTGACGAGCCGGGTGAACGGCGCGGCGGCGGGGCCCGTGCCGGGCGAGGTTCCCGGAACCGGCACCGGTTCCGACGCTGGGTCGGGCGCCGGGTCCGACCGTGCCGCCGGCGTGGAGGGCGCGGCGGGGCCTGCCGCCGGGGACGAGGCCGCTCCGCCTGCTCCCGCCCCGGCCTCCGCTTCCGCCCCGGCGCCCGTTGCCTCCGCGCGCAGTGCCGCTACCCGTGCGCTTGCCGCGGGCCGGGGGGCCGCGGGCCGTTCGCTCGCTGCCGGGCGTGCCGCGGCCGGAACCGGCAGGACGCAGGCGGTGGCGGCGGCTGCCACGGTCAGGACGCAGGCCGCCTCGACCGCGGACGCGGCTCGCGCGCAGGCCGCGGCGGGCGGTGACTGGGTGATGGACGCGGTGGCCCGCCTCGGAGCGCCGCAGGCGCCGGTCACGCAGCCGTGGGAGATCTCGCTGAGCCGGCTGCTGGGGGCGCACCCGCGGGTCCCGTCGGCTGTGGCACGGCCGCTGCGGTTGCTGGACCGGCTGGGCGCGATCCATCTCGCTCCGCAGAGCGTGGGTTTCGACGGTGAGAGCGTGCCGTGGGAGAAGGTCACCGAGATCCGGATGGTGGGCGGATACCGCCTGCTGACACGGGAGTTCATCGACACGGCGCTGGACGGCATCCGCGGCGCGCTGTGGGGTGTGCCGGGCCGCGAGTGGGTGCTCGGCCGCGCCGCGGAGGCACTGACCGGCCTGGTGATGTCCCAGGTGCAGCGCGGCGGCGGGGCCTTCGCGGAGGTGCTGGTGCCGGGCGAGATCGTCCACCGGGGCCGTTTCGGTCGGAGCCGCTCCCTGTCGGCGAGCCTCTACCCGACCGCTTTCCTGCTGGCGAGCCCCGGAGTGGTGGAGAGCTTCACCGCCACGGCCCGGGCCCGGGGCGTCACCGTCTCCGCTCCGCCCGTCGGCGAGGCGCCCCCGTTCGACCCGTCCACGCTCCCCGTCCTGACGGCGGCTGCGGTGGAAGGGGCCGCCCCTGCTGCGCGGCATCCGGCCCCGGGCCCGGCCGAGGGTGACACCTCCCCGGACCGTCCTACGGGGGCGGACGCCGGATAGCGTGCGGGAGGTGCCCGGCGGCGAGGGCGGGTGTGCCGTTCAGCCCTTGCAGGTGGGGTCGGCCATGATGACCGGTGCGGCGTCGCGGGTGGTGACGAACGCGCGGAACCCGGGTGCGCCGGCAACGCACTTGGTGGCGATGTTGGCGAACTGGTCGGGGAAGTTGGTGACGTTCGCGGGGCTGTCCTCACCGCGGTGGTTGGCCACGGGTGAGTCTCCCGTACCACGCTTTTCGCTGGCGCACCCCGCGGCGGCCGGCAGCGCGATGAGCACCAACGCGGCGGCGGCCAGGTATCTCGTCACACGTCCTTGCCTCATCTGTCCCTCGCTTCGATCGGCACGGTGGATGCAGTGAACGACATCCACCGGCCGTGTCCGGTTCCCGCCGCCGGTTGCCGGTTGCCGGTACGGCTGTGGCCTGGCGCCCTGTGCCGCGTGCGAAGCGGTTGGGCAGGCGGCGCCGCGAGCCGTCGACGGGGACCTGAAAACTCGACCGCTGGTGCGTGGTTGAAGAGCGATTGGATGTGTGACGTGGAGTAGGGTGCGGGTGGAGGTGAGCTTGTGCCCACGGAAAACGAGCTGTTCGGAGCGGTCGACGCGCTGCTGGAGCAGGTGCCTGCCGATGAGTTGCCGTCTCCGGTGGAGCGCAGGCGGCTACGCGAAGCCGCGGGCCTGAGCCAGGCCCAGGTCGCTCACGCGCTGGGCACCCGTCGTGAGGCGGTCGGTAGCTGGGAGGCGGGGCAGCGTGAGCCGCGGCCGCCGCAGCGCGCCGCCTACGCCCGGCTCCTGGAAGGTCTCGCGCAGCGTTTCCCCGCCCCGGCCCCGGGGGATCGGCCGGTGCCTGCGGCGGCGCCGGCGACACCCGCCGGACCGCCCGTCACTCCGCAGACTTCGGAGACTCCAAAGCCCCAGGAGCCCCCGGCCCCGGCCCCGGTGGCGTCGGCGTCGGCTGTGGGCGGCGTGTCGGAGCCCGTTGCCGCTCCTGCTCCCGCTCCCGCCCCTGCCCCTGCTTCTCTTCCGCCGGGCCCGGGGGATGCGCGGTTCGCGCATGGTCCGCTCGGTGTGTTGGACGGTGACGGCTCCCTGTACTGCACGGGCGGCCTGGTGCTGGAGTGCCCGGCCGCCACGGTGCCGGAGCTGGTGGCCTGGACCCTCGCCGACGCCCGACTCGGGGCAGGGCGGCTGCACCGGTCGGGAAAGGACTTCGACCCACTGATCGTGCTCACCGCGGCGGCCGCCGAACGGTTGGGGTTGCCGGACCACTTGGCGGACCGGCGGGCGATGCGGCTGCCGGAGGACCACAAGGTCGTCCGGCAGATCGCCCGGGCGAAGTGGCAGCTGACCAGGCGGGGCTTCGGGCCGTGGGCTCGGGTCTACCGCCCGGCGCTGGGGCAGCAGCGGCAGTGCGTGCAACTCGCCGTGCTGCCGTGGGGCGCGCTGGATACGCGTGCCTGGGGGAGCGCGGGCGATCTGCCGCCGGCGGAACTCGCGCGGGTGCTGTCCGTCTACGCCGCCCGCGTGCTGACTCCGCGCGGCTCCACTGCGGTGGCGGGGCTGGAGCTGATGACGGCGCTGCGGCCGCCGACGCGGGCGGTGGAGGACGGCAGTACCGGTACGTGGGTGTCCGGGCCGGTGCCCGGTTCGCTCACTGCGGCGGTCGACCCGGCGCCGCCGGAGGCGCCCGACGAACACCCCGTCGTCAGCGCGTTGTTCGCCCGTCACCATGAGCGGACCCCTGACGAGGTGCTCGACGAGGAGGCGTTCGACTGGGTCCGCGACACGGGGTTGCTCACCGACGCGGAGTGCGCGAGGCAGCACGTCGTCGGTGTCGATGTGAACACCGCGTTCCTCGCGGCCGCGAACCGTCTGGTGGTCGGGCTGAGCGGGCCGGAGCATGTGAGGGCGCCGCGGTTCGACAAGCAGGTGCCCGGGTCGTGGCTGGTGGACCTGTCCGGGATCGAGATCGACCCCCGCCTGCCCAGCCCGTTCACGCCGCACGGCCGTCGGCCGGAGGGCCCGGCCTGGTATGCCACTCCGACGGTGGCGTACGCGGCCGAGCTGATCAGCCAGTTCGGGCTGCCGGTGGAGGTGCGTCCGGTCGAGGCGTACCTACGGCGGGAGGCGGGCCCGTATCTGGACCCCTGGTACAAGCGTCTGGCCGAGGCGTACAAGGCGACGATGGCCGACCTCGGGGTGACCTCCGACTTGTCGCCGCAGCAGTTCCTGGACGCGATGGCCGGCCACAAGGCGGGTGATCCGGGCCTGGTGGCGGTGTTGTCCGCGATCAAGTCGACAGTGAAGGGCGGCATCGGGAAGCTGCGTGAACGCCCGCAGGGTGCGAGGTACCGCCCTGGTGAGCGGTGGCCGGCGCTGGAGCGTGCGACGTGGCGCCCGGACATCCGTGCCGCGGTGATCTCGGCGGCGCGGGTGAACATGCACCGCAAGCTGGTCAGGACCGCGCTCGCCACGCAGTCCGGCCCTGCCCCGAGCGGCTCCGTGGTGTTCGGTGAGGATGCGTTGCTGCCGGTGGCGGTGCTGTCGGACTGCGTCGTCTATCCCTCGTCGGGTCCTTCGCCGCTGGATGTCCTGCCCTACGACGCGGCGGGCAAGCCCGCTGCGGGCACGTTCCGGCTCGGGGTCTCGCCGGGCATGGTCAAGCACGAGGGGACGCAGCCGCTGTTCTGGGCGGTGGAGTTGATGGAGGACCAGCACAACCCCGCCCGCCACATCAAGGACGGCGACGTGTAGGTACTCAGAATCCGCGTCATGTTCTCGCGAACGACGACCTCTGAATAGCACTTATGACGCGAGGCTGAGATGCCCAGGCGGTCCGCTGCGTGCTGGTCTCCCTCTCTCCGATTTCCCCGTTCCACTACCTGTGGGCACGAAACTCGGCTTTGCTGGGAGTGGAGTAACGCCTCGTCGTTTGTAGTGGCTGGTGCGGGCTTGGTGTTGTCGTCTCCGGCGCCAGATCGACCAGTGCAAGACGTGCTCGACGGGTGTGGGCCGGCGGTTGGTGACGCGGTGGATCAGGCGTCTGATCTCGGCGAGGCTGAGGTGGATGAGCTCGTAGGATCCGATCTCGACTGGCTCCGCGACCAACGCGCTGCCGGACGCACCTGCCGCGAACTCGCAGAGGAGACCGGCTTCTCCCTCGGAATGATCAGCTACCTGGGCCGACGGCACGACCTGCCCGGCCGCCGCCCGGGGAAGAACGGGTTGGTCCCTGAATCTCAAGCCAGCAATACCCCGTTATAACGGGGATGGCTGGTCTATCCTGAGCAGGCCGCCTCGGCATCTCCAACCCACCCCGAGGCGGCCTCGCAGGGAGGCGCGATGATTCAGATCACCCTCGGCAGGCAGAAGAACGTGGACCCGAACAGCGACCCCCTCCAGCGCTCGCAGATCGGCTGGAGCGACGGGCTGACCGACCAGCAACTCCACGACATCGCCCGCGGCGTCTGGGTCATGCCCGGATCACGCGTCGAACGAGAGCGGTTCGCGGTCGTCAACGGCGGCGGGACCATCCGCCAGGCCATGGAGATCGACCAGATCGTCGACGTCCCTGGCGGGCGGCGGGCCTTCGAAGGCCGCATCCTCGGCCCCGGGCACCCCGTCCATGACCACTACGTCGGCAAGCCGGCCCCCAATGGCGCTCAGCAGAACCCCATCACCTACTTCGACTCCCCCCTGGGCAACCGCGAGTGCAACTGCGGATGCGGCAAACCCATCAGCCGCGGCGACTTCCTCCCCGGCCACGACCAGCGCGCCATCCACGAGAGAATCGCCCGCATCGGGACCGTGAAGAACTTCATCACCTGGTTCGACCAGACCTGGAAGCCCGACGAAGCCCAGCAAGGCGAAGCCGCGTGAGGAAATGCCACCGAACTGAGACGGAAGCCGCGGGACATCTGATGAGACAGCATCACAAGCAGCAGGTCACCGCGGTCCGTCATGACACTGGCGGGGCGAACCTACAGGATGCCGTGGACGGGGGCGAGTAGGCGTGGGTGACCAGCGCCGCAGCATCCGGTATCGCGAGCACCTGCGCATGCGCCTGACCGGCCCCGGCCCCGGTGTCGGCCCCGGCCTCGCCGGTTGTGGTGTCGGGGCGTACGGCGGCGCCGCTCGGGCTGCCTGTACCGTCCGGCGAGGAGCGTGACCGTGGGGGAGATCGACGACGCACTCCAGCGCGCGGCGGCGAACACCGCGACCCGCCCCATCCCGAAGACCGCGCAGGCCCGGATGCGTTTCCTGGTCAAGGTGGAGAAGGGTTCCACGGCGGCCGTCGCGGCCCGCCTGGGGACCACCCAGCGCACGGTGGAGCGCTATGTCAAGGGCACCTTGCGCCGTCCCCGCAAGGACCTGGCGGCCCGTCTGGAGCGCGAGGTGCGGCGCGAGTGGCAGCCCCGTGTCCGGCGGCGCGCGAAGAAACATGCCGCCTCCCGTGGGGGGATCGTGATCGAGACCCGCGCCCGCTTCGGCTACACCGCCGCGCCCGGCAGCACCGACGACTCCCGGATGCGCCGTATCACCCAGCACCTGCCTCCCGCCTACGCCGCCCGCCTGTTCGACGCGCAGGCCGCCGGCGCGACCGAGGAGCAGTTCCGGCGCATCGCCGCCGAAGGCCTTCAGGAGATCTACTTCAAGGACCGCGGCCGCCGCGCCGAGGGCTTGGAGGTGGAGTTCACCGACATCGACTACATCGAGCTGGACTTCTGACCTGCCCCGACCTCGACGGCGAAGTTACGGGTGTGTCTGAGCGCTTCATTTGGCCAGTGAGCGTGTGAGCTGGCCGTTTGAGTTCTCCATGTCGATGCCCCGGCTGAGCTGCTCGGCGTAGGCGTCGAGCAGCGGCCTCATCTGCTGGTAGAGAGGCACTTTGTTCTGCCGGAGCCACTGCCCGATGCTGAACCGGTCCTGACTCCATGCCATGTTGAGTTCGGGTTTGCTGCTGGATGTCCGGCGCAGCGTCCTAGCCGATCCGCAGGGGGAGGGTCTTCGGGCCGCGGGCCTGGGTGCCGCCCCAGGCCACCGTGGAGGGGTCCTGGAGGGTGAACTCGGGGATCCGT
>NZ_JBYIRL010000015.1:0-186806 GCF_057708125.1 Actinacidiphila sp. bgisy145 | reverse complement strand
CCCCCCCCCCCCCCCCCCCCCCACGGCCGCCGTACCGGCCCCACCGCCGGCCGCCGCACCCGAACACGAGACACGCGGCACCGGCCCGATCCGCCCACCGACCCGCCCGCACAGGACGCCAGACCCAGCAGGAGCAGACCGTGACCGACACCCCGCACGAGACCGGCACCACCGCCGCCGACGCCACCGCCTCCGCCGACCCGGCCGCACAGGACGCCGGCGGTTCGCACGGCACCGGCCCCTTCATCGCCGCCATCGACCAGGGCACCACCTCCAGCCGCTGCATCGTCTTCGACCGGGACGGCCGGATCGTGGCGGTGGACCAGAAGGAGCACGAGCAGATCTTCCCCAAGCCCGGCTGGGTGGAGCACGACGCCGCCGAGATCTGGACCAACGTCCAGGAGGTGGTGGCCGGCGCCGTCCGCCGCGCCGCCCAGGACGTGCCCGGCTTCGCGCCCTCCGACGTCAAGGCGATCGGCATCACCAACCAGCGCGAGACGACGCTGCTGTGGGACCGGCACACCGGCGAGCCGGTGCACAACGCGCTGGTCTGGCAGGACACCCGCACCGACGCGCTCTGCCGCGAACTGGGCCGGGACGTCGGCCAGGACCGGTTCCGCGCGAAGACCGGGCTGCCGCTCGCGTCGTACTTCGCCGGCCCGAAGATCCGCTGGCTGCTGGACAACGTGCCGGGCCTGCGCGAGCGCGCCGAGGCCGGCGACATCCTCTTCGGCACCATGGACTCCTGGGTGATCTGGAACCTCACCGGCGGCGCGGACGGCGGGGTGCACGTCACGGACGTCACCAACGCCTCCCGCACCCTGCTGATGGACCTGCGCACCCTCGACTGGGACCAGGAGATCCTGGACGAGATCGGCGTGCCGGCCGCGGTGCTGCCGCGCATCGGCTCCTCCGCCGAGGTCTACGGCACCACGGACATCGGCGGCCTGTCGGACGTCCCGGTGGCCTCCGCCCTCGGCGACCAGCAGGCCGCGCTCTTCGGCCAGACCTGCTTCGCGCCCGGCGAGGCCAAGTCCACCTACGGCACCGGCACGTTCATGCTGCTCAACACCGGCGAGACCCCGGTGGACTCGCACAACGGCCTGATCACCACCGTCGGCTACCGGATCGGCGACCAGGCGCCGGTGTACGCGCTGGAGGGCTCGATCGCCGTCACCGGCTCCCTGGTGCAGTGGATGCGCGACCAGATGGGCCTGATCAGCACCGCCGCCGAGATCGAGACGCTGGCGCTGACCGTCGAGGACAACGGCGGCGCCTACTTCGTACCGGCATTCTCCGGGCTGTTCGCCCCCTACTGGCAGGACGACGCCCGCGGGGTGATCGCCGGGCTGACCCGCTACGTCACCAAGGCGCACATCGCCCGCGCCGTCCTGGAGGCGACCGCCTGGCAGACCCGCGAGATCGCCGACGCGATGACCAAGGACTCCGGTGTCGAACTGGCCGCCCTGAAGGTCGACGGCGGCATGACCTCCAACAACCTGCTCATGCAGACCCTCGCCGACGTGCTGGCCGCACCCGTGGTGCGCCCCATGGTCGCCGAGACCACCTGCCTGGGCGCGGCCTACGCCGCCGGACTCGCGGTGGGCTTCTGGCCGGACACCGACACGCTGCGCGCCAACTGGCGGCGCGCGGCGGAATGGACGCCCCGGATGGCGGACGCCGAACGGGAGCGCGAGTACCACAACTGGCGCAAGGCCGTGACCCGGACCATGGGCTGGATCGAAGAGGAGCACTGAGAACGCCATGACCACCCTGCAACGCGTCCCCGCGCTGGGGACGCACCCGACCGCCGGCACGAACCCCGGGCGGGCCGAGACCCGCGAACTGCTCGGGCACGCCACGTACGACCTGCTGGTGATCGGCGGCGGCATCCTCGGCATCACCACCGCCTGGCACGCCGCCCAGTCGGGACTGCGGGTGGCGATGGTGGACGCCGGCGACTTCGCCGGCGCCACCTCCTCGGCCTCCTCCAAGCTGCTCCACGGCGGCCTGCGCTACCTCCAGACCGGAGCGGTGCGGCTGGTCGCCGAGAACCACCTGGAGCGGCGCGCGGTCTCCCACGACGTCGCGCCGCACCTGGCCAACCCGCTCACCTTCTACCTGCCGGTCTACAAGGGCGGCCCGCACGGCGCGGCCAAGCTCGGCGCGGGCGTGTTCGCGTACTCCGCGCTGTCCGCGTTCCGGGACGGCGTCGGGCACGTCATCAGCCCGGCCCGGGCCGCCCGCGACGTGCCCGAGCTGCGCACCGACGACCTGCGCGCGGTCGCGGTCTACGAGGACGGGCAGATGAACGACGCCCGGATGGCCCTGATGACGGTGCGGGCGGCGGTCGACGCGGGCGCGACCGTGCTCAACCACGCCGAGGTCACCGGGCTGCGCTTCACCCGCGGCCGGGTGACCGGCGCGGAGCTGCGCGACCGCACCGACGGCGCCGAGTTCGGCGTGGACGCGCGGCTGGTGCTCAACGCGACCGGCCCGTGGGTGGACCACCTGCGGCGGATGGAGGACCCGACCGCGGTGCCCTCGATCCGGCTGTCCAAGGGCGCGCACCTGGTGCTCAAGCGGACCGCGCCGTGGCGGGCGGCACTGGCCACCCCGATCGACAAGTACCGCATCACCTTCGCGCTGCCGTGGGAGGACATGCTGCTGCTCGGCACGACCGACGAGGAGTACGAGGGCGACCCGGGCGAGGTGGCGGTCACCGAGGCCGACATCACCCAGATCCTGGACGAGGCGGCGTTCTCCGTCCGCGACCACCAGCTCACCCGGGACCTGATCACCTACTCCTTCGCCGGGCTGCGGGTGCTGCCGGGCGGGCCGGGCGACACCGCGAAGGCCAAGCGGGAGACCGTGGTCACCGAGGGCCGCGGCGGGATGCTGTCCATCGCGGGCGGCAAGTGGACCACCTTCCGGCACATCGGCCGCACCGTGATGGCGAAGCTCGCCGAGCTGCCCGGGCACCCGCTCGCCGACGACCTGGAGCCGCTGTCCCGGCTGCCCAAGCGCGCCCCGCTGCCCGGGTTCGCCAGCCGCGACGCGGTCGCGCACCGGCTGGTCGTCGACGGCATCGCGCCCGGCCCGCGGATGGCCGCCGACACCGCGGGCCACCTCGCCGGGCACTACGGCTCGCTCGCCTTCGACATCGCCCGCCTGGCCAACGAGGACCCGGCGCTGGCCGAGCGCATCCACCCGGACGCGCCGGAGATCTGGGCCCAGGTGGTCTACGCCCGCGACCACGAGTGGGCGCAGGACGTGGACGACGTGCTGCGGCGGCGGACCACGCTCACCATCCGGGGTCTGGACACGCCGGAGGTAAGGGAGGGCGTGGCGCGCCTGCTGAAGGAGCGCCAGGACTGAGGACGGCACCGGCCGTTCGAATCAGCCGGGGCCGCCCGCTGTTCCTCCGGGGACGGCGGGCGGCCCCGCCCGCTTCCCGGCGGGGGCGGCCCGGCTTCACAGCTGGGGTCCGGCCTTGCAGCTGGGGCCCGGCTTTACGGCTGGGGCCCGGCTTTACGGCTGGGGTCCGGCTTTACGGCTGGGGCGGCGCGGGGTCCAGCAGGGCGTCGAGTTCCGCCAGGAGTTCGGCGGATGGGACGCGGCCGGTCCGCTCCAGCAGGGCCAGCCAGCGCTCCCGGCCCTCGCGCCACAGCGCGGGCAGGGTGCCGGCGGCGACGGCGCGGACGGTAGCGGGCGGCAGCTCGGCCTCGGCGGCGCGGGACGGGGTGAGCCAGTGCGCGGTGCTGTGCTCGGCCAGGCGGGCCATCCACAGCAGGTGGCGGGCGGCGTGCGCGAGGGCGTCCCGCGCCCGCAGGTGCTCGCCGCGGGCGGTGACGTGGGCGGCGAGCACCATCCAGTTGGCGAACCGCCCGCACAGGTCGGCGACCTCCTCGGCGGTGCCGGGCAGCGGCGCGCGGACGGGCAGCGCGGCGAGCACCGGGGCGAGCGCGCCGTCGCGGTCCACCACGACCATCGCGTCGACGGCCGCGCCCCTGGCCGGCCACTCCCCCACCGACGGGATGTCCGCGGTGGTGGCGAAGTGGAACTCGCCGCGGACCGCCTGGGCGAAGAGCGCCACATGGGTGCCGAACTCGTTGCGCAGCAGCAGGCGGACCGGCGCGACCCGGGCGCACCAGGCAGCCGGGTCGAGAGCGGCGCGCGCCGCCGGGTCGAGGAAGAGCCAGAACTCCACGTCGCTGTGCGCGTCGCCCTCCCCCGCGGCGAAGGAGCCGTACATCAAAGCGGCGCGGACGCCCTCGTCGGCGCGGCACAACGCCCGCACCCGGTCGATCAGTTCGTGCTGGATCACGCGCGCCAGTATGGGTGTGCGGCCGGGCCGGCTCCAGCGGTTTCGCGGCGCGGCGGCCCCGTACGGGGGCGGGCGTGGGGACGTGGCGGCGGGTGTGGCCCATAATGGGGATACATCGGAGGTCTGGCCCGGCAGGGTGCCGGCAGGCCCGACACGGGGAGGCCCGGATGGCGGTCACGGACGAGGCGATCGACAAGATCAAGGACATGATCGTCTCGGGGGCGCTGCGGCCGGGCGACCGGCTGCCCAAGGAGAGCGAACTGGCGGCCGAGCTGGGGCTGTCCCGCAACTCCCTGCGCGAGGCGGTGCGCGCGCTGTCGCTGATCCGCATCCTCGACGTACGGCAGGGCGACGGCACCTACGTCACCAGCCTGGACCCGCAACTGCTGCTGGAGGCGCTGAGCTTCGTGGTGGACTTCCACCGCGACGACACGGTGCTGGAGTTCCTGGCGGTGCGGCGCATCCTGGAGCCGGCGGCGACCGCGATGGCGGCGGTCCGACTCACCGCCGACGAGCTCGACGTCCTCCAGGGCAAGCTGGACGCGCTCGGCCCGGCCCCCTCGGTGGAGCAACTGGTCGCCTCCGACCTGGACTTCCACCGCGGCATCGTGCAGGGCTCGGGCAACTCCGTGCTCTGCTCGCTCCTGGACGGGCTGTCCGGGCCCACCACCCGCGCCCGGATCTGGCGCGGGGTGACCCAGGAGGACGCCATCGCCCGCACCCTCCACGAGCACCGGGCGATCCTCGGCGCGCTGCGCGACCGCGACCCCGACGCGGCGCGCGCCTGGGCCACGGTCCATGTGGCGAGCGTCGAGCAGTGGCTGCGCTCCACCCTGTAGGGGCCGGGCAGGTCGGGCCAAGCAGGTCAGGCCAGGTAGGCCGTGCCGGTCAGGCCAGGCCGTAGACGCGGAAGGCGTTGCCGCCGAACACCGCGTGCCGTTCGTCCGCGCTCAGGTCGGCCGTCGCCTGCTCGGCGAGCGCGACGACGTCGGCGTACCGGCCCGCGAGCGTGCACACCGGCCAGTCGGAGCCGAAGAGCACCCGGTCGGAGCCGAAGGCCGCCAGGACGTGGCGGGCGTGGGGCAGCACGTCCTGCGGCCGCCAGGACGCCCACTCCGCCTCGGTGACCAGCCCGGACAGCTTGCACACCGTGTTGGGGTGGTCGGCGACCGCGGAGATCTGCTCGGCCCACGGCTCCCACCGCCCGGCCGCGATCGGCGGCTTGCCCGCGTGGTCCAGCACGAAGCGCACCTCGGGCAGTTCCTCGACGGCGGCGAGCGCGGCGGACAGCTCGCGCGGGGTGACGAGCAGGTCGTAGGCGAGCCCGGCGGCGGCCACCGCGCGCAGCCCGGCGCGCACGTCGGGGCGGTCCAGCCACTGCGGGTCGGCCTCGTCCTGGACCTGGTGGCGGATGCCCACCAGCGGCCCGGCCGCGGCGAGTTCGGCGAGCACGCCGGGCAGCGCGTCGGGGTCGGTGAGGTCGGCCCAGCCGACCACGCCGGAGATCCGGCCGTGCGAGGCGCGGGCGAGGGCCAGCAGGTCGCGGGTCTCCTCGAGCGAGGAGCTGGACTGCACGACGATGGTGGTGTCGATGCCGTGCGCGTCCAGCTCCGGCAGCAGCTCCGGCAGCGCGAAGGTGCGGTTCAGCGGCGCCAGGGCGGCGCCGCGCAGCCAGGGCTGCGGGCGGCGGTCGAGGTCCCACAGGTGGTGGTGCGCGTCGATGCGCAGCGGCCGGGTCACCGCCCCACCGCCGGGAGGGCGGCGGCCGGCAGCGGCACGTCCGGGTCGAGCAGGCCCTGCGCGACGAGCGCGGGCCACAGCTCGGCGGGGATGTCGTAGTCGAACAGCGCCGCGTTGTCGCGGACCTCGGCCGCGCTCGCGGCGCCGACCACCGCGCAGGTGACCGCGGGGTGCGCGAACGGGTAGCGCAGCGCGGCCGCCCGCAGCGGCACTCCGAACTCGCCGCAGACCGCCTGGAGTTGCCGGGCCCGCTCGACGAGGCCGGCGGGCGCGGCCTGGTAGTCGTAGGGCGCGCCCGGCCGGGGGTCGGCGAGCAGCCCGGAGTTGTAGACGCCGCCGGCCACCACCTGGGTGCCGCGCCGCTCGCAGACCGGCAGCAGGTCGTCGTACGCGGTGCGCTCCAGCAGCGTCCAGCGGCCCGCGCACAGCACCACGTCCACGTCGAGGTCGGCGACGAGGCCGGCCAGTACCCCGCTGTGGTTCATGCCGAAGCCGATCGCCCCGACCACGCCCTGGTCGCGCAGCGCGGCGAGCGCCGGGAAGCCGGTGGCGCGGACCTCGTCGAGGTGGTCCTCGACGTCGTGCAGGAAGACGAGGTCGACCCGGTCCACGCCGAGGCGGCGCAGCGAGCCCTCCAACGTGGCCTCGATGCCGCCGGCGGTGAAGTCCCACTCCCGGGCCCGGGCCGGGTTGTCGACGAAGCCCTGGCCGTCGGGGGTCTCGCCGGGCCGCAGGTCCCGCAGCCGCCGGCCGACCTTGGTCGACAGCAGGTACGACCCGCGGTCCCGCCCGGCCAGCGCCGCGCCGAGCCGCTCCTCGGCGCGGCCCAGGCCGTAGTGCGGCGCCACGTCGAAGTACGCCGGCTGCCCGGCGCGGGTGGCGAACGCGGCCGCGACCGTCGCCTCGGCCTGCTCGTCGGTCATCGCGGTGTAGAGGTTGCCGAGCGGGGCGCAGCCGAGGCCGAGCCGGGGCAGTGCCGGTACGGGCATGCGGTGGGTCCCTCCTAGCGGGAAACGGGAGCGGGGTGCGGGCGGGGAGTGCGGTTCGGGCGTGCGGGCGGGGCCGGCGACGGGGGTCCGTCGCGGCAGGCAGGACCCTAGTCGGCCGACGGGCGCAGCCGCAGGCCCTGCATGCCGCCGTCCACGGCGAGACTGGCCCCGGTGACGCTGGCGGCCGCGGGGCTCGCCAGGTAGACGATCGCGGCGGCGACCTCGTCGGCGCTGACCAGCCGCCCCATCGGCTGCCGGGCGTTGAGCGCGGCCCGCTCGGCGGCCGGGTCGCCGGCCTGGTCGAGCAGCCGGCCGACCCACGGCGTGTCGGCCGTACCGGGGTTGACGCAGTTCACCCGGACGCCTTCGCGGACGTGGTCGGCGGCCATCGCGAGGGTCAGGGCGAGCACGGCGCCCTTGCTGGCGCTGTACAGGGCCCGTTGGGGCAGGCCGGCGGTGGCCGCGATGGAGCAGGTGTGGGTGATCGAGGCGCTGCCGGGGCGGGCGGCCGCGGCGGCGCGCAGGTGCGGCAGGGCGGCGCGGGCGGTCCGCACCAGGCCGAGCACATTGATGTCCAGCACCCGCCGCCACTCGTCGTCGGCGTTGTCCTCCACCGTCCCCACGGCGCCGATCCCGGCGTTGCCGACGAGGATGTGCAGGCTGCCCAGGGTGCCGACGGCCTCGGCGACCGCGGCGCGCACCGCCTGGTCGGAGGTGACGTCGGCCTGGACCGGGACGGTGCCCTCGGGGGCGCCCGCGGGGTCGCGGTCCAGTACGGCGACGCGCGCGCCGCGGGCGGTCAGCAGCCGGGCGGTGGCGGCGCCGATGCCGGAGGCGCCGCCGGTGACCAGGGCGGTCAGCCCGGTGAGGTCCTGGGCGGAGGCGGTGGGGACGGGGGTGTGCGGGGCGTCGGTCATCGGGCTGCCAGCTCCTGTCGGGCCACCCAGACCGGACCGTCCGGGTAGCGGTAGTCGGTGAGGGTCGCGGGGACCATGCGGGCGGAGAAGCCGGGGGCGGTGGGCGCCCGGTAGCGGCCGCCCGCGACCACCGCGGGGTCGGTGAAGTGCTCGTGCAGGTGGGGGACGTACTCGATCACGCGGTCGTCCCAACTGCCGGAGACGGCCACGTAGTCGAACATCGAGAGGTGCTGGACGAGTTCGCACAGGCCGACGCCGCCGGCGTGCGGGCAGACCGGCACGCCGAACTTGGCGGCCAGCAGCAGGATCGCCACGTTCTCGTTGACCCCGGCCACCCGGGCCGCGTCGATCTGCACGAAGTCCACGGCGCCGGCCTGGAGCAGCTGCTTGAACACCACCCGGTTGGCGACATGCTCGCCGGTGGCGACCGGCACCGGCTGCCCGGCGCGCACCGCCGCGTGCCCGAGCACGTCGTCGGGGCTGGTCGGCTCCTCGATCCAGTACGGGTCGTAGGGGGCGAGCGCGCGCATCCACGTGATCGCCTCGGCCGCCTCCCAGCGCTGGTTGGCGTCGACGGCGATCCGGATGTCCGGGCCGACCGCCGCCCGGGCCAGCCGCATCCGCCGCAGGTCGTCGTCGAGGTCGGCGCCGACCTTCAGCTTGATCTGGGTGAAGCCGGCCGCGACCGCCTCGCGGGCCAGCCGGGTCAGCTTCTCGTCGGTGTAGCCGAGCCAGCCGGGCTCGGTGGTGTAGGCGGGGTAGCCCTCGCGGCGCAGCCGCCGCGCCCGCTCGGCGCGGCCGGGTTCGGCGCGGCGCAGGATCTCCAGGGCCTCGTCGCGGGTCAGCGCGTCGCCGAGGTAGCGGAAGTCGACCAGGTCCACGAGCTGTTCCGGGGTCATCCCGGCCAGCAGTTCCCACACCGGGCGGCCGGCCCGGCGGGCGGCCAGGTCCCAGGCGGCGTTGACGACCGCGCCGGCCGCCATGTGCATCACGCCCTTCTCCGGGCCGAGCCAGCGCAGTTGCGAGTCGTGGGTGAGCAGGCGGGCGAAGCCGCCGAGGTCGGCGGTGACGCTGTCCACGGTGCGGCCGACCACGTACGGGCGCAGGGCGCCGATCGCGGCGGCGACGACGTCGTTGCCGCGGCCGATGGTGAAGCACAGCGCGTGTCCGGCCAGTTCGTCCGGCCCGTCGGTGCGCAGCACCACATAGGCCGCGGAGTAGTCCGGGTCGGGGTTCATGGCGTCCGAGCCGTCGAGCTGCTCCGAGGTCGGGAAGCGGATGTCGGACACCTCGACCCCGGTGATGGTCGGACTCATGCACTCTCCCGTCACGAGACATCGGATCTCTATCGGTGATCCGATGTATAGCCCCGTATGGTGCGCTCCGTCCAGAGGGAGGCCGGAAATCATCGACAACAGATCCGACGTATTCCGGTTCCGGCGGCCGGGGAGCCGACCGGCGGAGTGTGCGGGGCGGCGCGCGGGGGGCCGGCCCCGGCGCGGACTGCGGCGCACCGCCCCCGACGCCGTAGGCTTGTTCCCGCACGTGGACGTACACCGCGCGCACGGCAAGCCGGTACGGGGGCGGACCGCCGCCTCCGCCGGCCGGAAGGAGGAGCTGGGTGATCGAGCTGGAGGGTGTTCCCGAGCTGATCGACCCGGTCATGGTGGCCGCGTTCGAGGGCTGGAACGACGCCGGGGACGCGGCCTCCACCGCGGTCGACCACCTCGACCGGGAGTTCAAGGGCGAGGTCTTCGCGGCACTCGACGCGGAGGACTACTACGACTTCCAGGTCAATCGGCCCACGGTGTGGATGGACGGCGGCACCCGGAAGATCACCTGGCCCACCACCCGGCTGTCGGTGGTCCGCATCCAGTCGCCCAAGCCGCGCGACCTGGTGCTGGTGCGCGGGATCGAGCCCAGCATGCGGTGGCGCTCGTTCTGCAACGAGATCCTGGGCTTCGCCCACGAGTTGGGCGTCGAGATGGTCGTCGTCCTCGGCGCGCTGCTCGGCGACACCCCGCACACCCGGCCCGTCCCGGTCTCCGGGGTCACCTCCGACGCGGACCTGGCCGCCACCATGAACCTGGAGGAGTCCCGCTACGAGGGCCCCACCGGTATCGTCGGCATCCTCCAGGAGGCGTGCACGCACGCGGGCATCCCCGCGGTGAGCCTGTGGGCCGCGGTGCCGCACTACGTCTCCCAACCGCCCAACCCCAAGGCCACGTTGGCACTCCTGAACCGGCTGGAGGACCTGCTCGACCTGCGCGTCCCGCAGGGCGAGCTGCCCGAGGACGCCCGCGCCTGGCAGGTCGGCGTCGACCAGCTGGCCGCGGAGGACAGCGAGGTCGCGGAGTACGTCCAGACGCTGGAGGAGGCGCGGGACACCGCGGAGCTGCCGGAGGCCTCCGGCGAGGCCATCGCCAAGGAGTTCGAGCGGTACCTGCGGCGCCGCGACCCCGGGGACTACGCGACGAGCGAGGGTACGGACGGGGTGCCCAACTTCCGCGCCAAACCCGAGCCCCGTCAGGAGCCGGAGTCCGCTCCTGACGAGGCCGAGGGCGACGAGGAGAGCGGCTCCGGCTCCTCCGGGGAAGACGGCGACGAGTAGCGGCGCGCCGTATTACAGGGCCACGCCCAGGAGGGCGTCGACCGTGCGGGAGACCAGCCCGGGGGCACCTGTGTCCGTACCCCCACCCGCCGCCTGCGAGGCCGCCCAGGCGTCGACGGCGGCGAGGGCGCGAGGCGCGTCCAGGTCGTCCGCGAGGGCGGCCCGCACCTCTTCGAGCAGCGCGTCGGCGGAGGGCCCGTCCGGGCGGGAGACGGCGGCGCGCCAGCGGCCGAGGCGGGCGACGGCGTCGGCGAGGACGGCGTCGGTCCACTCCCAGTCGGCCCGGTAGTGGTGCGCGAGCAGCGCCAGCCGGATCGCGGCCGGATCGACCCCGTCCTTGCGCAGCGCGGAGACGAAGACGAGGTTGCCGCGGGACTTGGACATCTTCTCACCGTCGAGGCCGACCATCCCGGCGTGGACGTACGCCTTCGCGAACGGGTACCCGCCGGTGAGCACCTGCGCGTGCGAGGCGCCCATCTCGTGGTGCGGGAAGGCGAGGTCGGAGCCGCCGCCCTGGACGTCGAAGCCCATCCCGAGATGGTCCAGCGCGATCGCCACGCACTCGATGTGCCAGCCGGGCCGCCCCGGCCCGAGGGACGCGCCGTCCCAGCTCGGCTCGCCCGGCCGCTCGGCGCGCCACAGCATCGGGTCGAGCGGGTTCTTCTTGCCCGGGCGCTCCGGGTCACCGCCGCGCTCCGCGGAGAGCACCCGCATCGCCGCCGCGTCCAGGCGGGAGACCGAGCCGAAGTGCGGGTCGGTCTCGACCGAGAAGTACACGTCGCCGTCCACGTCGTAGGCGGCACCCGCCTCCCGCAGGCGCTCGATCAGCGGCACGATGCCGGGTATGGCCTCGACGGCGCCGATGTAGTGGGCCGGGGGCAGCAGCCGCAGCGCCGTCATGTCCTCGCGGAACAGCGCGGTCTCGCGCTCGGCGAGCGCGGTCCAGTCGTCCCCGGTGTCCGCGGCCCGCTCCAGCAGCGGGTCGTCCACGTCCGTGACGTTCTGCACGTACTCGACCTGGCGCTTCGTGTCGAGCCACACCCGCTGCACCAGGTCGAACGCGTTGTAGGTCGCCGCGTGCCCCATGTGGGTGGCGTCGTACGGGGTGATCCCGCAGACGTACAGGCGGGCGACCGGACCGGGCTCGACGGACACGAGTCCCCCGGTCGACGTGTCGTGCAGACGGAGGGGGCGTCCGGTGCCCGGAAGGGCGGGGACGTCGGAGGCTGGCCAGGCATGCATGAGATGAGGGTAACCGGGCGGCCTCGCGCCCACTCCTCGCGGGCCCGGCGGAAACCCGCCCGTGACCAGGCCCTCCAGCCCGATCAGACCGGCGGCCAGGGGATGGCGGGCCACTCGCCGGAGGGCGAGGGATGAACGCCGGTGGCCAGGAGCCGGTCCACCCGGGCGCGCAGGGCGGCGGTCTCGGCGGGGGTGAGGAGTTCGGCCAGCCGGTCGCCGAGCGGGCCGGAGAGGTCGGCTCCGAGCTGTCGGAGCATGTCGGCGGCCTCTACCGGCAGCGGCTCGCCCGCCCACCCCCACAGCAGGGTGCGCAGCTTGTCGTCGGTGTGGAAGGTCACGCCGTGGTCGATGCCGTAGAGCCGGCCGTCGGCGGCGACCAGCAGGTGGCCGCCCTTGCGGTCGGCGTTGTTCACCACGGCGTCCAGGACGGCCAGCCGGCGCAGCCTCGGGTCGTCGGCGTGGACGAGCAGCGCGGTGCCGCCGCCGTCGAGTTCGGCGCGGACGACCGCCTTCCAGCCCGGCGCCGGCTCCAGGTCCTCCGTCAGCGCCAGCAGCGCACCGGCGCCCCCCGCGCCGCCGGCCTCCTCGTCCGCGCCCGCGCCCTCACCGGCGTCCTCGGCCGGGTCGTCGTCGTCCGGGTCGTCCTCGTCCGCGGAGTCGATCCACAGCTGGACCATGCCCTCGCCGTACGGTCCGTCGCGCAGGACGGTGGGCGGCACCAGGCCCCAGCCGGTGGCCTCGGAGACGAGGTAGGCGGCGACCTCGCGCTCGGCGAGGGTGCCGTCGGGGAAGTCCCACAGCGGACGCTCGCCGCGTACCGGTTTGTACACGCAGACGACGGTGTGGCCCTCGTGGGTGCTCTCGCACAGCAGCACGGCGTTGGACGCGTCGCGGATCTGCCCCCGCACCGTCAGCTCGCCGTGGCGCAGCGCCTCGATGTCCCGCGGGTCGAACGCGGCCGGGGTGACGGCCGGTGCCGCGGTGCCGGTCCCCGGGTCCGTCCCGGTGCTCAGGCCGACCTCCGGTACCCGTTCTGGCGCGGGCATACGTGTCCTTCCGGGTCCAGGGGCAGGCTGCACAGCGGGCAGGGCGGGCGGCCGGCGGAGACCACGTCGAGCGCGCGCTTGGCGAACGACCGGGCCTGCGCGCCGGTGAGCAGCACCCGCAGCAGCGGCGGGCCGTTCTCGTCGTCCTGGAGCAGCTGCTCCTCGGCCGCCTCCAGCTCCTCCTCGTCCCCGCCGACCAGCTCCACCAGGGCCTGTGCCTCGATGACCATCCGCTCATGGGTGCCGTCCCACGCCAGCGCCATGGTGCCGACCCGGAACTCCTCCTCGACCGGCACCTCCAGCGGGGCGGCGTCCAGCATCTCGCTGGGGGCGACGGCGGGCACCGCGGCATTGCCGCCGGTCCTGCGCACCACCTCGTCCAGGAGTTCGTCGATGCGCTCGGCGAGCGCGGCCACCTGCGTCTTCTCCAGCGCCACGCTGGTGGTCCGGCCCAGCGCGGTGGCCTGGAGGAAGAACGTCCGCTGTCCCGGCTGACCGACGGTCCCGGCGACGAAACGCTCCGGGTGTTCGTAGAAGAAGACCTGACGGGGCACGCCCTGCTCCGTTTACTCGACGCGATCGGATGGATCGACTGTGCTGGTGGCGGGCGGCACGCCGGGGCGCGGGCCGCCGGTCATCCACCCTACTGCGGAAGGAGATCACGAGGTGCCGGTCGAGCCGCCCACCACCGCGTCCCCGGGGTCGATCCGGCCCGCCGCGCGCGCGTCCGCGGCGCCCTCGGCCGGCGGCACCGGGATCAGCCCGGTGAGGTCGCCGGTGTCGCCCAGCCGCAGCAGGAACGGCCGGTGCGGGGTGTAGCGGACCACCGTGACCGAGCAGGGGTCGGCGTTGATCCGCTGGAAGAGGTCGAGGTGCATGCCGAGCGCGTCGGCGACCAGCGCCTTGATGACGTCGCCGTGCGAGCAGACCAGGTACAGCGCGTCCGGGCCGTGCGCGGCCTCGATCCGGGCGTTCCAGTCCCGTACGGCGTCGACCGCGCGGGCCTGCATCGCCCGCATCGACTCGCCCTCGGCGCCGGGGAAGACCGCGGCGGAGGGGTGGCGCTGCACGGTCTCCCACAGCGGCTCCGCGACCAGCTCGCCGATCTTCCGGCCGGTCCAGTCGCCGTAGTGGCACTCGCCGAACCGGTCGTCGGTGTGCAGCGGCAGTTCGGACCGGGTCGCCAGCAGCGGGCCGACGGTCTCCTGGCAGCGCTCCAGGGGGCTGGCGACGACCGCGGCCAGCGGGAGCGCGGCGAGGCGGGCGGCGAGCGCGGTGGCCTGGGCGCGCCCGGTGTGGTCGAGGGCGACGCCGGGGGTCCAGCCGGCCAGTACGCCGTCGGTGTTGGCGGTCGAACGGCCGTGCCGGACGAGGATCACGGTGGGCATGTCCGCCACCGTAACCCCTTCCGGGCAGGCGCGTTGTGCTGGGTGACGGCCGTGGCGGGGAAGATCCCCCCGAGCCCCCACCACGGCCGCCGAGGGGCCGCCCGCCGCCCGGCCCGTTTTCCGAGCGTCTTTGCTCGCCGCTGACCGTGTTTTGCTCCCGCCTGACGCCCCGTTGCCTGTGCTTTGCATGCCCGTCAGGAGCCGTGCGCCCGGCGGCCGGTCGGGGTTTGCCGGTCCTCGCCCGCAGGCTCCGGCTTGTCACTCCCCGTGGGTAAGGTGCAACGGGGGACGGGTCGAGTCGGCCTGATGAGTCGGGACCGCGAAGCAGGTGTGGAGATGTTCAGCAAGGCGACGAGGAGCCGCCCGATGACGGATCTGGGCGTGGGTACCGCAGGCGCGGACTGGTCCGCCCACCCCCGGCTGAGGGACGCCGTGCAGGCCTACTTCCTGCACCCGGACATCGCGTTGGAGGCGATCGGCGGGGTGCTCGGCCGGCGCCGCGTGCGCGGCTTCACCCTGGAGCGGGTGGTGGACCTGACGGAGGCCGGCACCTCGATCTGGCAGGAGGCGGCGGTCTGCGACGGGCGGCGGCTCATCCTGTGGCACAGCGAGGAGTCCGCCGACGAGAGCGCCCCGGGCGGGACCGTGCTGGACTCCTCGGTGCAGGTGCTGCCCCTCGACGCGATCGGCCACATCGGCATGCGCACGCTCGTCGGGCACGACGAGCGCGGGCACCGCGTGGACCGCGGGGTCTACCTGGTGCTGGCCACCGCCATGCCCCACGAGGTCACCACCATCCAGCCCGACCCGGACGCCCCGCCGCCGCACGTCACCGCGCGCCTGCGCCCGGAGTCCTTCCGGTTCAGCAAGTCCCTGGAGGACGGCGGCCCCGGCCAGATCGCCCGCCTCATCGACTTCGGCCGCCTGCTGTCCCGCCTCGTCCCGAGCGGCTAGGACCCGAGCAGTTGGGAAGGGCGGGGCAGCCCGGCACGTCCTAGGCCAGCCCCGCCAGGGTCAGCGCCTCGACGCCCGCGCGCAGGCCGGCGAGGCGCTCCTCCAGCGTGAACCCGGACGGTGCGAGCGAGAGCGTGGTCACCCCCGCGGCGGCGTACTCCTTCATGCGGTCCGCGATCCGCTCCACCGGCCCCAACAGGCAGGTGGAGTCGATGAGTTCCTGCGGCACCGCGGCCGCGGCGGCCTCCTTCTCGCCGGCAAGGTACTTCTCCTGGATGTCGGCGGCCTCCCGCTCGTACCCCATGCGCCGCGCGAGCTGGTTGTAGAAGTTCTGCTTGCGGCTGCCCATGCCGCCGACGTACAGCGCGGTGTACGGGCGGAAGGTGTCCGCGAGCTTCGGCAGATCCTCGAGGGAGCCGAGCGACAGCGGCAGCGTGGGGCAGACGTCGAACCCGTCCATCGTCAGCCCGGCCTTCTCCCGGCCGGCCCGCAGCGGGCGGATCGCGGTCTCGGCCAGGTGCGCGGCGGACGGGAAGATCAGCAGGGCGCCGTCGGCGATCTCACCGGTCTGCTCCAGGTTCTTCGGGCCGATCGCCGCGATGTACAGCGGGATGTGCTCGCGCTGCGGGTGCACGGTCAGCCGCAGCGCCTTGCCGGGGCCGCCCGGCAGCGGCAGCGTCCAGTGCTCGCCCTCGTACGACAGCCGCTCGCGGGTCATCGCCTTGCGGACGATGTCGACGTACTCGCGGGTGCGGGCCAGCGGCTTGTCGAACCTGACGCCGTACCAGCCCTCGGAGACCTGCGGCCCGGACACGCCCAGGCCCAGCCGGAACCGGCCGCCGGTCAGGCTGTCCAGGGTGGCCGCGGTCATCGCGGTCATCGCGGGGGTGCGCGCGGGGATCTGGAGGATCGCCGAGCCGACGTCGATCCGCTCGGTCTGCGCGGCCACCCAGGACAGCACGGTCGGCGCGTCGGACCCGTACGCCTCGGCGGCCCAGCACACGGAGTACCCGAGACGGTCGGCCTCCTGCGCGACGGCGAGGTTGTCCGCGTCCATCCCGGCACCCCAGTAGCCGAGGTTGATCCCGAGCCGCATAGCGCTCCCCTAACTGCGTACTGGCCAGTAACGTCGTTGTCCCCCCGGACTTTAGCGCCTCGGCCCGGCGAACGCGCCTGTCGGGTACGTCACTGCTCCCCATTTGCGGGGCCGTTCGCTAGCCTCAGCGGTCATGGAGCACAGGCAACTCGGCCGCACCGGCCTCCGCGTGTCCCGGCTCGGGCTCGGCACGCTCACCTGGGGGCGCGACACGGGCGAACGGGACGCCGCCGACCAGCTCAAGTCCTTCTGGGAGGCGGGCGGGTCACTGGTCGACACCGCTGACGTGTACGCGGACGGAGGCGCGGAATACCTCCTCGGCCGGCTGATCGAGGACCTGGTGCCCCGCTCGGATCTGGTGATCGCCACGAAGGCGGGCAGCGTGCCCGACCCGGACCGGCGGTTCGACACCTCCCGGGGGCACCTGCTGGCCGCGCTCGACGCCTCGCTCCAGCGGCTCGGCACCGACCACGTCGACCTGTGGCAAGTGCACGCCTACGACCCGGACACGCCGCTGGAGGAGACCCTCCAGGCGCTCGACATCGCGGTCAGCAGCGGCCGGGCCCGCTACGTCGGCGTCTCCAACTTCTGCGGCTGGCAGCTCGCCAAGGCCGCGTCCTGGCAGCTCGCGTCGCCCGGGCGCACCCCGCTGGCCAGTACGCAGATGGAGTATTCGCTGCTCCAGCGCGGGGTCGAGCGCGAGGTGCTGCCTGCCGCGGTC
Organism: Actinacidiphila sp. bgisy145; assembly: GCF_057708125.1. Lineage (NCBI taxonomy): Bacteria > Bacillati > Actinomycetota > Actinomycetes > Kitasatosporales > Streptomycetaceae > Actinacidiphila > Actinacidiphila sp. bgisy145. Next base: position 169,775 of record NZ_JBYIRL010000015.1, on the reverse strand, counting down.
GACCTCGGGGTGGGGCTGCTCCCGTCGTCGCCGCTCGGGCGCGGGGTGCTCACCGGCAAGTACCGCAACGGCACCCCCGAGGGCTCGCGCGGCTCCTCCGAGATGGCCGCGTTCGTCGCGCCCTACCTCGACGAGACCGCCGGGCTGATCGTGGACGCGCTGGCCATAGCGGCCGACGGGCTGGCGGTGTCCCCGCTGCACGTCGCGCTCGCCTGGGTACGGGACCGGCCCGGGGTCAGCGCGCCCATCCTCGGCGCGCGCAACGCCGCGCAGCTGAGCACCGCGCTGTCGGTGGAGGGCCTTACGCTGCCGGAAGAGATCTGCTCGGCCCTGGACGACGTCTCGGCGCCGCTGCACCGCTACCCGGACCACGACTGGACCACTCTCTGAGCGCCGTACCGCTCCTTGAGTGCTGTACGGCGCGGTCGTCCCGCTCCACGGAGGCTTTCCGCGTGACCACCCCGACCCCGTCCGACGACTCCACCGCGCCCCCGGCCACCGGCAGCGCCGCCACCGCGGACGGCCCCGCCGTGCCCGCCGCGCGCCCCGGCCCGGCCGGGAAGCCGGACCTGGCGAGCCTGGCGGCGGCGATGCGCTCCATCGAGCGCGGTGAGAGCCCGGCGGCCCCCGCCCCGCGCGGCGACGCGGCCGAGGCCCGGCGCAAGCGGCGCGAGGCGATGGCGGAGGAGACCGCCCGCCTCCAGGCCCTGGAGGCGGCGGAGGCCGTCCCGGCGGGTGGTTCCGCGGCGCCGGACGCGGACGCGGACGCGGGCCCGAGCGCGCCGGACGCCGTTGACGGTGACCCCGAACCCGCCCCCGCCCCCGCCACCGACGCGGGCGGCACCGGCGACGACGACGGGGAGAGCCCGCACAGCGACCCGGCCGCGCCCGAAGGCACGGACAGCGCCGAGGTGGACGCCCGGGGCAGGGAGCCGTCGTCGTCCGGTCCGCTCGGCAAGGAGGCCGCGGGGGCGGTCCGGGAGCGCCCGGAGCCGCGCTCCGCTGCCGCGGGTGCGGCGGTCCGGGGCCCCTTGGACGCGGTGGCGGTGGCGGCCGCGCGGGAGGTCCTGGCCGGGGGCGGGGCGCCCGGGGAGCTGGCGGAGCCGGTGGTGCGGGCGCTCGGGGAGGGCGCGGCGGAGCTGGTGCGGGCCGACCCGTGGAGCGTGCTCGGCCTGCCGGGGGTACGGGTCGGTGTTGAGCAGGTGGACGCGTTCGCGCGGGCGGTGCTGGGCGAGGCGGTCGGCCCGGGTGACGAGCGGCGGGTGCGGGCGCTGGTGAGCCATGTGCTGGACCGGGCCGCCGAGCAGGGCCACACCGCGCTGGGCGCGGACACGCTGCGTACGGCGCTCGCGCGCTACTCCGTGCCGGACCCGGACGCCGGGCTCGCGGCGGCCGTGGAGGAGGGCCGGGTGCTGGCCTTCCGCGAGGCGCCCGAGGGCGCGGAGGGCGCCGCACAGCACGCCGGCGATGCCGAGGGCGGCGAGGACGACGCGGACGGCGAGGACGGCGAACCGGCGCCCGTACGGCTGCTGTTCGGCCTGGACCGGTACGCCCTGGCGGAGGAGAGCCTCGCCGACGGCTGCGTGCGGCTGCTGCGGTCCTTCGAGGGCCCGCGGGAGGACGAGGCGCCCGGGTGGGAGGCCGCCGCGGCCGCCGCCCCGTCGCCGTCCGCGGCCGAGCTGATCCGGGCGGCGGCCGCGAGCGGCCTGGTCCTGCACACCGGCGGCGAGGCGGCCCGCGCGGAGCCCGCCGCGCTGGTGGCGGCCGCCCGGGCGGCGGGCCTGCGGGCGTACGCCGCCGCGTACACCGACAGCGGGCGGCGGCGGCTGGCCGAGGTCCCCGGGATCGGCGCGGAGGGCGCGCGGACGGTCGTAGAGCTGCTCGCGGGGGGCCGGTCCGCCGACGGCAGCCTGCCGCTGGACCTGCTCGCGGTGCTGGACGCCCCGCAGCTGTCCGTCGAGGAGGCCGCCACGCTGGTCGAGGCGGTCCCGGACGGTGCCCGGCTGGTGCTCAGCGGGGACCCGCACACGCTGTGGTCGGCCGGTCCGGGCCGCGCGTTCGCCGACCTGCTGGCCTCCAAGGCGTTCCCGCGGGTCACCTCGCGCACGCCGGACCCGGGGCCGATCGGCGAGCTCACCTCGTACGTGGCGGTCGGGGAGCTGGCCGCGGTGGAGGCGCCGGGCAAGGAGGTCGTGGTGGTCCCGGTGCGGGCGCCGGGCGAGGCGGTGCACCGCGCGGTGCAGCTCGTCGCGGACTCGGTGCCGCGCGCGTTCGGGGTGCCGCCGGGTGACACGCAGGTGATCACCCTCGCGCACGGCGGCCCGGTCGGCACCCGCGCGCTGAACGCGGCGCTCAAGGAGCGGCTGAACCCCGGCCCCGGCCGGTTCGGCGGCTTCGACCCGGGCGACCGGGTGGTCCATGTGCCGGCGCCGGGCCGTACGTATCCGGCCACCGTCGTGGGCGCCGACCAGGAGGGGCTGCGGCTGGCGGGCGCGGACGGGCCGGTGCTGGTGCCGCGCGCGGAGGTCGGGGCCACGGTCCGGCACGGCTGGGCCGTCACCGGCCACCAGGCGGCGGGCATCCGCTGGCCGGCGGCGGTCGTGGTGGTGCCGGGTGACGCGGGGCCGCTGCTCACCTGCGGCTGGGTCTACACCGCCTTCAGCCGCGGCGAGCGGCACCTGTCGGTCGTGCAGGGCGCGGATCAGGCGCTGGCGGCCGCGGTGGCCGGGCCGGTGGCGAAGGAGCGCACGACACGGCTGGCGGCGGTGCTGCGGGAGCTGGCCGCGCAGTAGGCACGCGGGGGCAGGAGCGGCAGCGGGGGCGGCGGCGGGCGGGCCGGGGGCGGCGGGCGGGGGCGGCGCGGCCCCCCCGCCCCCCGGTTCACTCGGACTCGACCGCGTCCGTCTCGTCCTCGAAGGCCAGGCTCATGTCGAAGCGGCACAGCGCGAGTTGCGGGTCGGCCTGGTCGAAGGGCGCGTCCAGCCACTCCCCCGGCTCGGTCGGCTCGGCCGCGCACACCCACAGCGTGGAGTCGCCCTCCTCCAGGCCGAACTCCTTGTGCCGCTGGGCGATCTCGTCGGGTTCGTACTCGCCGAAGACCGCCGCGACGGCCGCGGTGACCGACTCGCCGGCCTCCGCGTCGCCGTCGGCGGTGCGGCGGGCCTGGGCGAGCAGCCGCTCCGGCTCGACCACGGTGTAGTCGCGGCGGATCAGCACGCTGATCGACTCGGGGTCCTCGGGGCCGGTGTACTCCGGTGCGCCGTCACCCGCGGGCACCTCGAACGGGGTCACCTCGTCGTACGCGTCGTACAGCAGCTCGTCGTACGACTCGGCGGCCGAGGCCAGAGCTTCGAACGCCGCGTAGACGGACGGGTCGTCGTCCCCGGCACGGTTCTCGATGGCGTCGAGGTGGCGGTCGAGCGCGGCTTTGAGCGCTTCCGCCGCGGCACGGACCTCGGCGACGGTGGGCTGTACGTCATCAGACATGGAGCAGACGCTATCCGCAGAGGGGCGTTGCCCGCACAATAGATTGCGATGCCGGAATACGAATTCAGAGAGATGTACGTGCCGCGGGGTACCTCGCGCAAGGAAGCGGCACGTCTGCTGACCGACGAGGCCGAGTACAGGCACTGGGAACTGGACCGGGTGCGGCTCTACCCGGACGGGAGCCGCCGGGTGCGGCTGCGGCGCCGGATCATCCGCCAGATGCGGGCCACCTGGTGATCCACCAGGGGATATCCGCGCTCTGCCGGGAGGGCGCGGCCGGGGCCGGGTGAAGTGCCGCCGGTCGTTGCGCGGGGTGGTCCGCCCGCGCGGCCGGGGCGCCCGGCGGGGCCGGGTATGACCAGGGCATGTGACCAAGACCACGTGGAGTGGAGCGGCTCATCGATACCCGCGGGCCGGATCGGTGGATCGCCGGGGCCCGCGGGTCCGCCTGCCGTCGGCGGTCAGCGCCGTGCGGCGCGCCCGCGGCGGTAGAGCAGGGCGCCGCCGAGCAGCAGCGCGCCCGCGGCACCCGCGATCATCCCCATGTCGTCCGCGCCGGTGTGGGCGAGGGTGGGGGTGGTGGCGCCGGTCGGGGTGATCGTCTGCGCGGCCGGTACGGCGTCGTCGGTGGTGGTGCCGGTGTGGCCGGAGCCGCCCGAGCCGTTGGTGGTGCCGGGGTTGCCGGGGGTGGTCGGCGTACCGGGAGTCGTCGGCGTGCCCGGGGTGCCGGGGGTGGTCGGCGTACCGGGGGTCGTCGGCGTGCCGGGGGTGCCCGGGGCGCCGGGGTTGCCGGGCGTGCCCGGGCTGCTGGGTGTGCCGGGCGTCGTCGTTCCGCTGCTGCTGTTGCCGCAGCTGTTGCCGAACGCCGGGTTCAGCAGCGCGAGCACGTCGACGGTGTTGCCGCAGAGGTTCACCGGCACGTGGACCGGCACCTGGACGGTGTTGCCCGACACCACGCCGGGCGAGCCGGTTGCCGCGGCGCCCGCACCGGCGTCCGCGACGGCGAGCCCACCGGTCGCGGCGAGCACACCGCCCGTGGCGACCGCGGTGAGCAGGCCCTTCGTCATGACCTGACGCATGGGTTCGTTTCCCTACCTTCGATTCGACTCTTGACCGGAGCGGGCAGGGGGAACATCCATGCCCCGCACCTCCCCGAAAATGGCGAGCGGCCCCGGAGCGCCGCGAGGGCGTCCGGGGCCGGCCTCACCGCGCCCTCGGGCGCGGAAGGGTTCCCGAGCCGCGGCCTGAGGCGGCCGCGGAAGGTACCAGTGCTGGTGGCCAGGCGGTGCCTAGCTGTTGACGCAGGTGTTCCCGAAGGCGGGGTTGAGCAGCCCGACCACGTTGATCGTGTTGCCGCAGGCATTCACCGGCACGTGCACCGGGATCTGCACGACGTTGCCCGACAGCACGCCCGGGGACTGCACGGCGGCACCCTGGGCGCCGGCGTCCGCGAAAGCCAGGCCCGCGCCCGCGAGCACCAGACCGCCGGTGGCGGCCGCAGTGGCCACGACCTTCTTGATCATTACTTCCTCCTGAATGGGGCCGGTGTGGTCCCCTCAGCAGCGGACCACACCCGGCGTAACGACACGGAGGAAGCAGGGCAACGAAGAGAGTCGATCATTCACCCGTACCGGCGACCCGGGCCGCCGGTACGGGTACAGGAAAGCGAACGGCGTGCTCGGTGGACGCCGGCCGCGGTCAGCAGTTGTCGAGGAACCGGTCCAGCACCCGGACCCCGAACTTCAGGCCCTCGGTGGGCACCCGCTCGTCCACGCCGTGGAACATCCCGGCGAAGTCCAGCTCGGGCGGCAGTTGCAGCGGGGCGAAGCCGAAGCAGCGGATGCCCAGGTCGGAGAAGGACTTGGCGTCGGTGCCGCCGGAGAGCATGTAGGGCACGGTGCGGGAGATCGGGTCCTCGGCCTTGAGCGCGGTGCGCATCGCGTCGACCAGCGCGCCGTCGAAGTCGGTCTCCAGCGCCTTGTCGGAGTGCAGCGACTCGCGCTTCACCCGGGGGCCGAGCACCCGGTCGAGGTCGGCGAGGAACTCCTCCTCGTATCCGGGCAGGAAGCGCCCGTCGACATGGGCGGTGGCCTGGCCGGGGATGACGTTGACCTTGTAGCCGGCGCCGAGCATGGTCGGGGCGGCGGTGTTGCGCAGGGTGGTGCCGATCATGCGGGCGACGCCGCCGAGCCGGACGAGCGTCTCCTCCATGTCCTCCGGGTCCAGCTCGATCCCGAAGGCGTCGGACAGCTCGTCGAGGAAGCCGCGCACCGACTTCGTCAGCCGCACCGGGAACTGGTGCCGCCCGAGCCGGCCGACCGCCTCGCACAGCTCGGTGATCGCGTTGTCGTTGTTGGTCATCGAGCCGTGGCCGGCGGTGCCGTCCACGGTCAGCCGCATCCAGTGCATGCCCTTCTCGGCGGTCTCCACCAGGTACAGCCGCAGGTTCTCGTTGACGGTGAACGAGAAGCCGCCGACCTCGCCGATCGCCTCGTCGACGCCCTCGAACAGGCCCGGGTGGTTGTCGACCAGGTACCGGGCGCCGTAGGTGCCGCCGGCCTCCTCGTCGGCGAGGAAGGCCAGCACGACGTCCCGCGGCGGCTTGCGGCCGCTGCGCACCCGGTCGCGGATGACGGCGAGCGTCATCGCGTCCATGTCCTTCATGTCGACCGCGCCGCGGCCCCACACGCAGCCGTCGGCCACCTCGCCGGCGAAGGGGTGCCGGGTCCAGTCGTCGGCGTTCGCCGGGACCACGTCGGTGTGGCCGTGGATGAGCAGTCCGGGCCGGCTGCGGTCCTCGCCCTCGATCCGCACCACCGTGGACGCCCGGCCCGGGTGGGACTCGAAGATCTCCGGTTCCAGGCCCACTTCGGCGAGCTTCTCCGCCACGTACTCGGCGGCGGCGCGCTCCCCCGGGCCGGAGTGGTCGCCGTAGTTGCTCGTGTCGATCCGGATCAGCTCGGCGCACAGGTCGACGACCTCGTCCTCGCCCGCGACCCTCCCGTTCTCCGCCCTTGCGGGCCCCGACTCACTCACGCTGTCTCCTCGCTCGTTCCCCGCCGCCGCGACCGCGACCGGTGCCTGTTCCCATCCTCCCTCGCCGCCTGCCGTCTTCCCACCCCCGGCCCACCCCCCGGACCGGCCCCGCCGGGCCCCGCCCGGGCCGCTCCCCCGCTCCCGGCGCCCGGCGGCACCCGCCGACGGAGGTGCTTTCACGGTCTGGATCTTTGCTATGGTTTACCTCGTCGCCCCGGCCACGTCGCCGCGGTGACACACCCGGTCCGGGTGGCGGAATGGCAGACGCGCTAGCTTGAGGTGCTAGTGCCCTTTATCGGGCGTGGGGGTTCAAGTCCCCCCTCGGACACTCACAGTCATCACGGCATCGTCCGGGTCGAAATCCTTCGGCCCGGACTTTTTGCTGTCCGCCCGCCCGCTGGCCACCGCCCGGGCCCCCGGCAGGGTCAACGAGCCCCGCGCACGGCGCCGTTGCGCGTCGGCATCCCCAAACCCCCCGGTGGGCCGCGCACTTCTTCCAGCCGCGGTGCGTCGAGTGGCATCGGCCACAGATTCGCTCGAATCATGTCCAATTCGCCCTAACTTAGGTTATAAATTCCGAAGTGGTCAGCTGCTGTCCGCAATTGATCATCAGCGTGCGAAGTGACGTGTTTCATATACTTCGCAGCGATCCCTGGTACTGCGTCGAAAGGTGTGTCCCGTGGCCGCTTACCTCTCTCCCCCGGCGGTGATCCATGGCGAGCACGCCGTGACGACCGGCCAGATCCTGGCGGAGGTCCGGGCGCGGCACCCGCAGGCGCCGTGGCTGTCGCGGATCGAGGGCATCGCGGGCTCCACCGGGATCGACACCCGCGGCTGGATGCTGCCGCTGGAGGCGGCCGTCGCGCCCGGCGCCGGCAGCGGCCTGCGCACCCCGGACCCCGACCTGGCCCGCGAGGCGCTGGCCCGCGACGGGTTCGGCGAGGAAGAGGTGAAGCGGGCGATCGCCGCCCTGGAGGCGGTGCCGGCGCCGCAGACCGTGCAGGAGCGCACCGCCCCCGCGTGGGAGGCCGTGCAGGCGTACGGCGAGCGCGCGGCCCGCGGCGCCCTCCAGATCGCCGGGCTGGACGCCTCCGACGTCGACTGCCTGATCACCAGCAACTCCACCACCCCCGCGCTGCCCGGCCTGGACGTCTCACTCGCCAACCAGCTGCCGCTGCGCCCCGACGCGCTGCTGCTGCCGGCCGCGCAGTGGGCGTGCATCGCCGGCACCCGCTCCCTCGCGCTGGCCGCCGACCTGGTGGCCGCCGACCCCGACCGGGTGGTGCTGGTCGTCATATCCGAGGCGCTGAGCACCACCTACCAGCCCGCCGACGACACCCTCGAATCCCTCATCGTGCGGCTGCTGTTCGCCGACACCGCGGTGGCCGCGGTGGTCACCGGGCGCCGCCGCCCGGAGTCGGTGCTGCGGCTGGACGCGTCCTGGCACCACACCCTGCCCGGCACCCAGGCCCTGCACCGGCTGGAGACCCGCACCGACGGCACGCACTTCGTGATGGACCGGCACGGCCCGCGCGCGGTGCAGAAGACCGTCGGCGCGATGTGGGAGTGGCTGCGCCGCCGCCACGCCGGCGACGACTCCCCCTGGCACCCCGACCTGCTGCTCGCGCACCCCGGCGGCACCCGCGTGCTGGAGTACATGGAGCAGACCATGCCCGAGGGCTGGCCGACCGACGTTCTCAGCCACAGCCGGGACAGCTACCGCACCGGCAACCGCGGCGGCGCCGCCGTCTTCGACATCCTGCGGCGCGCCCATGACGCCGGGCAGCGGCCCGGCAGCCGCACCGTGCTGTACGCGGCGGCGCCCGGGCTGACGGCCACCGCCGTGGAAGCCGAGTGGCTCTGACCGCCTGACCGGCCCGGCCTTGCCCGGCCGGGCCGCCCCGGCAACCGCCGCGGCTACCAGGCGAGTTCGGCCCACACCACCTTGCCGGTCTCCGTCCAGCGCACCCCCCAGTGCGTGGTGACCTTGTGGACGACGTACAGGCCGCGGCCGCTGTCGTCCAGCAGCCCGGTCCGGCCCTTCCGGGGCCGCCCGTTGCCGGTGTCGCCCACCTCGCACAGCAGCCCACTGACGTCCTTGATCAGCCGTACGGTGATGGGCCCGGTGGCGAAGCGGCCGGCGTTCGTCACCAGCTCGCTGATCAGCAGCAGCGCGTTGTCCCGCGTCTCGTCCCTGGCCTGCCACTGCCGCAGCCGGGTCGCCGCCAGGGCGCGGGCCTGCCCTGCGGCGTCGGCGCGGGCGGGCAGCCGCCAGGTGGCCACGTCGCGCTTGCGGCGGCCGGTCATCCGGGCCAGCAGCAGCGTCATGTCGTCGCGCAGGTGGCTGCGCGCGGTGAGGGTGGTCACCAGCCGCCGCGCGGCCTGCTGGAGGTCGTCCCAGGGGTGCACCCGGCCGACGAGTTCCGCGAGCCGGGCGATGCCCTCGTCTATCGGCACCGCCGGGTCCTCCACCAGGCCGTCGGTGTACAGGGCGAGCAGCGACCCGGGCGGCGCGGCGAAGGTGTGCGTGTCGAACGGCTCGCGCAGCGCGAACTCGGTGCCGAGCCCCGGGTGCGGGGGCGCCGACAGCACCTCGGCGGTGCCGTCGGGCAGCACCAGCACCGGCGGCAGGTGGCCCGCGCTGGACATCACCACCTGGTGGCCGACCGGGTCGTACACCGCGATGCAGCAGGTCGAGCCGAGGGCGCTGTATCCGGCGGCCAGCCCCGCCTCCGCGTCGTCCAGCAGCGTCACGGTCTCGTCCAGGTGCTCCAGCACCTCGTCGGGGGCCAGACCCGCCGACAGCAGCGCGCGGGCCTCCATGCTGAGCTGGCCCATGGCCGCGGCGGCCCCCAGGCCGTGGCCGACCACGTCGCCGACGACCAGCGCGGTGCGCCCGCCCGGCAGCGGGAAGCTGTTCACCCAGTCCCCGCCGACGCCGGCGCTGTCGGGGGTGGTCGGCTGGTAGACGCTGGCGACGTCGATGGTGTCACTGCCGGCCCGCGGCAGCAGCCGCCGTTGGAGCGCGAGCACCTGGGCGTGCTCGCGTTGGTGCTGGCGGGCCAGGTCCACGTGGTGGGCGGTGCGCGCGGTCAGTTCCTGGAGGTCGAGCAGCTCGCTGTCGCGGAAGGGGCGGTCCGGGCGGCGCCAGATCTCCGCCACGCCCAGCACGATCGGCGCGGCGCCGTCCCGCCCCTCGACGACCAGCGGTATGCACGCCAGGCTGACCGGCCGGTCGCCCGGCACCAGGGCCCGGATCAGCAGCGGGTCGCCGCCCAGGGCCCGCTCGATCGACGCCCGGTCGGGGATGACGATGGGGCGGGTGACGCCGTCGCGCTTGACGGCCTCGGCCAGCAGGCGGTTCGCCTCGCCGGGGAGGTTGTCGCCGGGCGTGAGGTAGCCCTCCGGCCAGGCCCGGTCCGGCACCAGGGCCGCGCGGCGCAGCCGGACCCGCCCGGCCGGCTGCTCGGTGACGGCCTCGCCGGTCCACACCGCGTAGTCCAGGTCGATCGCGGCGACGTCGGCCCAGGCCAGCAGGGACTGGGCCAGGGACTGCGCGGTGTCGCCGATGTCCAGGGAGGTGCCGATGGCGGTCTCGGCGGCGTACAGGTGCAGCCGCTTGGCCATCGCGATCAGGGAGACGGTCAGGCCCTCCTGGGGCGGCGCGGCGGGCAGGATGCTCATCGAGACGACCAGCTCGGTGCCGTCGTCCCGCAGCAGCCGCTGGACCCGGGCGACGTGCGGCTCCTTCGTCTCGGCGACCTGCCGCAGCCGGCGGGTGACGGTCGGGATGTCCCCGGGCGGCAGCAGGTCGGCGAAGGGCCGGCCCGCGGCGACGCTCAGCCCCGCGAACGCGGGCGCCTCCAGGTTGCGGCGGGTGATGTTCAGCTCGCGGTCGAGGTCGACGGAGCCGAGGATCTGCTCCTGGCTCTCGGGGTGGTGTCCGGTGCCGCCGCCCGGCACGGCGGCCTCCTGCGCCCGGGCAGCGCCGGCCGCCGGCCCGGTGCCGCCGTGCGGGCCGTAGTTTCCCAGCGCGCGACTGACCTGGTCGGACGGCAACGAAGACGAGGGGGATGGTGTCGAGTCCATACGCTCTCTCAGCTCGCTGGCCGGCCCCGGTGCGTGGCCGGAGGCATGCCCGGTTTCTGCGTGCGAAGAAGCCCCGAGATCCCCTACCGCACACCCATTGAATAACACTCGACGCCGCCGCGCTCGCACGGTCGGCCACGCCTCGAACACACCCGGGCACCCTGCGTTCCCCGGCCCCGTGAATCCCCCGCCACTGCGCTCTGCCGCGGGCCCGAATTCCCGCGGTGCCCTGACCCGGGCGGGCGGAACAGGGGCGGGACGAGGCACGCGCGGGGGTACGGCTGGGCGGCGGGTTGGGGGGGCACGCCGGTGGGGGCGGCGTCGACCCGGGCGGGGTCTACGTCTACAGTGCTGTAGTCATTCGGGTTTCACGCACGTGCGGCCCGGGGCGGCAACGGACCAAGGATGCGGGGCCGAGGCAGGATGTCCTCAGCGTTCACCACGCGCGCCTTCGCCCACCGACGGCTGCGGACGCTCGCGCCGCACGGCGGCGGGGCCCTCGCGGCGGCCGGGGCGTTCACGCTGTGCGCGGCGCTCTTCACGCTCCTGGTGTGGGCGCTCGGCGCGCGCGGCGGCGCACCGCTCGGGCCGGACCGCGCCGTGCACCAGTGGGCCGTCGCCCACCGCTCCGCGGACGTGGTCGCCGCCTCGCGCCTGCTGGACACGACAGGGGCCGGCCCGCTGCCCTACGTCGCGGCGGCGCTGGCCGGGTGGACCGGGTGCGCGCAGCGGACGGCGTCGCGGCGGGAGGTGTCGGCGGCGCTGTGCGGGGTGGCGATCCTGCTGACCGGGCAGGCGCTGCGGCTGGCGGTCGTCTTCGCCCTGGACCGGCCGCGCCCGCCGGTGGCGGACTGGGCGGTGCTCGGCACCGACTGGGCGTTCCCGTCCGGCCACGCCACCACGGCCGCGCTGACCGCGGGGCTGCTGGCCTGGGCGGCGCTGCGCAGTGACGCGCCGCGCGGCGCCGTACGGCTGGACGTGCTGAGCTGCGGCTGCTGGGTGGCGGCGATCAGCGCCACCCGGATCTACCTGGGGGTGCAGTGGCCCACCGACGAGCTGGGCGGCTGGCTGCTCGGTGCGGCGTGGCTGGCCCTGACTCTGCCACTGCTGTCGGCGCTCGCCGGCCGTCCGGCGGCGGCGCGGACCGCTCCGCCCCCGGGCGGGATGCGGCACTGACCGGAGGCGGCGGGAGGGCGGCGCCCCGGAGCCGCTTGCGGGACCTGCCGCGGCTCCGGGATGCCCGCGTGCTTCGGGGCCGTCAGCCCTTGGCGCCCTTGGGCACCGCGTTCATCACGTCGCTGCCGCTGCGCAGCACGTCCTTGCAGTAGGAGACGTAGCCGGTGTTGTCGACGTACTTCGCCGAGACCCAGTTGGAGTTGTCCCGCAGCAGGTACCAGATGTCGTTGCCCTCGATGTTCTGGGCGCGGACCTTGCAGCGCAGGCCGACCTGCTGGCGGTAGGCGAGCGAGCCCTTCACGGAGGAGTCCGTGCTGGGGAACTGGCGCTGGACGACGCCGTTGCCGGCGACGACCGTGCCGTAGGGCTGGGCCGGGGCGGCCGGGGCCGCCTGGGCGGCGGTGGCGCCCAGCAGGGTGGTGCCGAGCGCCGCGGCGGCGGCCAGCGCGCCCGCGGCGGTGACGATGCGGCCTCGGAGGGTAGGAAGAGCAGCGGATGTCGCCAAGGGACTTCTCCTGTTCCTGGGGTGCGGTGAGACGCATGGGGCACCGCAGAAGCTACGCCGCACGCTCCGGGGACAAGGTGGGGAAATCGCCGCGTTCAGCCGAACGTGCGAGCCGCGCTCACCCGTCTGCGGACCCGTCCCCGGCCACCCGGCCGACCGGTCCGGGGTCGGTGCCAGGTCCGGTGCCGCCGCCGGGGCCGCCGCCAGGTACGGGCCCGGCCAGCCAGGGATCGGCGTCGAGCACGTGGTGGAACAGCGCGCGGGCCTCGTCCGCGGACAGATCGTGGTTGCCGCGCACCGCCTCGTCGAGCCAGACCCGGAAGGCGGCGACCGCGCGCGCCACCAGCAGGCGGGTGTGCAGGCCGGGCTCCGCGGCGCCGCCGTGCCGGTTGCGCACCTGCCGGGCGAACCGCTGCTCCTGCTGCGGCAGATGCCAGAACGCGTCGAACCGCCGGTCGGCGGAGCTGGTGATGATCCGCCGGTACAGGCCGAGTTGCCGCCGGTGGGCCAGCGCGTAGTCCGCGAGGTCCAGCATCGCCGAGCGGACCGCCTCGCGTTCGCCGGACCCGGCGGGTGTGGCGGCGAGCGACTGGTCGAGCCGCGCCGTCATCTCCTGGAGCGGCACGTTCAGCAGCTCCTCCTTGGAGGCGAAGTAGCGGAAGAAGGTGCGCCGCCCGATGTCGGCGGCCTCGCAGATGGCGGCCACGGTCACGTCGTCGTATCCGTGCTCGCCGAAGAGCCGGAAGGCGACCTCGATCGTCGCCGCGCGGTTGTCCGCGCGCTTGCGTTCGCGCATCCCGTCGATGTGCGCCTCCTCGGTGTACGGCCGTACGTCAACGATCCGATTGAATCCTATGCACGTTCGTGGCACCGTATGCCACATGGCACCGTGTGCCACGAAATCCGCGCGGGCCGCCGGACGGCCGCGCAGGCCAGGGCATGTCCAGAGCGAGGAGCAACCGTGGTGAAGAACTCGGAGCACGCCCCCGAGGCGTCGGAGGCGGCCGCCGACGGCGACGGCCGGGCCGGCTCGGGGCCCGGCTGGCAACCGGCCGAGATCGCCGCGCTCGCGGTGGTCTCGCTCGCCGGGCTGCTCGCCTCGCTCACCCAGTCGCTGCTGATCCCGGTGCTGCCGAAGATCACCACCGACCTGCACAGCTCCACCGGCGACGTGCAGTGGCTGCTGACGTCCACGCTGCTGGTCGCGTCCGTCGCGGTGCCGGTGGCCGGCCGGCTCGGCGACCTGTACGGCAAGAAGGTCACGCTGATCGCGGCGGCGGCCGCGCTCTGCGTCGGCTCGCTGGTCTCCGCGCTGAGCGACGGCCTGGTGCCGATGATCGTCGGCCGCGCGATCGTCGGCGTCTCGATGGCCGTGATCCCGCTGGGCATCAGCCTGTTGAGCTCGATCCTGCCGCGCGAGCGGGCATCGGCGGGGATCGCCCTGGTCAGCGCGATGCTCGGGATCGGCGGCGCGCTCGGGGTGCCGATGGCCGCGTGGATCGGCGAGCACGCCGACTACCACCTGCTCTTCTGGATCTGCGCGGCCGGCGGCGCGCTGTCGGTGCTCGGCACCTGGCTGCTGCTCAGCGAGCCGCCCGGGCGCTCCACCGGCCGGCTCGACCTGCCGGGCACCGTGGTGCTCGCCGGCGGCCTGGTCTGCCTGCTGCTGCCGCTGAGCCAGGCGTCCAGTTGGGGCTGGTCGTCGCCGACCACGATCGGCCTGCTGGTCGCCGCGGCGGTGCTGCTGGCCGGGTTCGTGGTCTGGGAGCGCCGCGCGGCCTCGCCGCTGGTCGACGTCCGGGTCAACGCCGCGCCCGCGCTGCTGCTGACGAACGTCGCGTCCGTCTGCGTCGGCTTCGCGCTGTTCGCCACGCTCATCGGCACCGCCTCCTACGTGGAGGCGCCGCGCGTGACCGGCTACGGCTTCGGCTCGTCCGTGGTGGTGGGCGGCCTGTGCCTGCTGCCCAGCGGCGTGGCGATGCTCATCCTGTCGCCGGCCTCGGCGGCGATCACCAACGCGGTCGGGCCGAAGATCACCCTGGCCATCGGCGCGACCATCGTGGCGGCCGGCTTCGTGGTGCGGATCGCGCTCACCGGCCACCTGTGGGAGATCATCCTCGGCACCAGCATCGCCGGGGCCGGCACCGGCATCGCGTACGCGGCCATGCCCGCGCTGATCAACCTCGCCGCGCCGCGCTCGGCCCTCGCGGCCGCCAACGGCCTCAACTCGCTCTTCCGCTCCGTCGGCAGCTCGCTGGCCAGCGCGGTCGGCGGCACCCTGTTCGCCTCGCAGGTGATCGTGCTGGGCGGCCAGGCCATACCCTCCCTGCACGCCTACCGGCTGCTCTTCGGGATCTGCGCGGGCGCGGCCCTGCTCGGCGCCCTGATCGCGCTGACGGTGCCCACCTCGCCGCAGGAGGAGGAAGCCGCGCAGGCGGAACCGGTACCGGCCTGACGCTCCCCGCCTGATGCTCCCCCGGCCGGGTGGAACACCCCGGCCGGGGCCGCCGGGACGGGAAAAGGGGCGGCCCGGCGGCGCCCGCGCGATCTATGCTGGCGGGTGCAGCTGGTTCGCCCCTGCCCGCCAGGCAGGCGCGTCGCAAGAGGGAACCCGGTGGGAATCCGGGACTGCCCCGCAGCGGTGAGTGGGAACGACCGCCGTCAGACGCACTGGGTCCGCCTCGGACCTGGGAAGCGACGGCCAGTAGGTGTCTGCCCCCGGCAGGCGTGCCCGCGAGTCCGAAGACCTGCCCGTTGCCCGTACGCGACCACTCGCGTGCGGAAGTCCCGGTGACCTCGTGGGCGGGTCGGCGTACATGGGCAGGCAGGTGGACGAGCGCGCGCCGTCGTCGGTGCGCCGGGTCCGTACCGGTCCGGTGTGCCGCCTTCGCACCCTCGTCCCGTCGCCGGGATGCCAGGGAGACATCTCGCGAAGGAGAGTTCCGTGTCAGCGAAGTCCGCAGCCGCGGCAGCACGGGCCACCGTGTACGGCTACCCCCGCCAGGGACAGCACCGGGAACTGAAGAAGGCCGTCGAGGGCTACTGGAAGGGCCAAGTCGGCGCCGACGCCCTCCGGCAGACCGCCGCCGGCCTGCGCCGCGCCAACTGGCGGCAGCTCGCCGGGGCCGGCCTCCACGAACTGCCCACCGGCGACTTCTCGTACTACGACCACGTGCTCGACACCAGCGTCATGGTCGGCGCCGTGCCCGAGCGGCACCGCGCGGCCGTCGCCGCCGACCGGCTCGACGGCTACTTCGCGATGGCCCGCGGCACCCAGGACACGGCGCCGCTGGAGATGACGAAGTGGTTCGACACCAACTACCACTACCTGGTGCCCGAGTTGGGTCCGGACACCGTCTTCCGCGCGGACTCCTCCCAGCAGGTCGGCGAGCTGCGCGAGGCCCTCGCGCTCGGGTACGACGCGCGGCCGGTGCTCGTCGGCCCCGTGACCTACCTGCTGCTCGCCAAGGCCGCGCCCGGCGCGCCGGCCGGGTTCGAGCCGCTGTCCCTGCTGGACCGGCTGCTGCCGGTGTACGCGGAGGTGCTCGCCGACCTGCGGGCCGCCGGCGCGGCGTGGGCGCAGCTCGACGAGCCCGCCCTCGTACAGGACCGCACGCCGGCCGAACTGGCCGCGGCCGACCGCGCCTACCGCGCGCTGGGCGGCGCCGCCGACCGGCCGAAGCTGCTCGTCGCGTCCTACTTCGACCGGCTCGGCGAGGCACTGCCGGTGCTGGCCGCGGCCCCCGTCGAGGGCCTGGCACTGGACTTCACCGGCCCGGCCGCCGCCAACCTCGACCACCTCGCCGCCGTCGGCGGGCTGCCCGGCAAGCGCCTGGTCGCCGGTGTCGTCGACGGCCGCAACATCTGGATCAACGACCTCCAACGGTCGCTGTCCACGCTCGGCACCCTCCTCGGCCTCGCCGACCGCGTCGACGTCGCCGCCTCCTGCTCGCTGCTGCACGTGCCGCTGGACACCGCGCCCGAACGGGACATCGACCCGCAGGTGCGGCGCTGGCTGGCCTTCGCGCGGCAGAAGGCCGCCGAGGTCGCCACGCTCGCCAGGGGCCTGGCCGAGGGCACCGGCAGCATCGCGGGCGAACTCGCCGCCTGCCGCGCCGCCCTCGCCTCCCGCGCGGCCTCCCCGATCACCCGCGACCCCGCCGTACGCGCCCGGGTCGCGGCGGTCACCGACGCCGACGCCCACCGCGCCCAGCCGTACCCGGAGCGGGCCGCCGCCCAGCGGGCCCGCCTCGGGCTGCCGCTGCTGCCCACCACCACCATCGGCTCCTTCCCGCAGACCGCCGAGCTGCGCACCGCCCGCGCCGACCTGCGCGCCGGGCGGATCGACCCGGCCGGCTACGAGGAGCGGATCAGGGCCGAGATCGGCGAGGTGATCTCCTTCCAGGAGCGGACGGGCCTGGACGTGCTGGTGCACGGCGAGCCCGAGCGCAACGACATGGTCCAGTACTTCGCCGAGCAGCTCACCGGCTACCTCGCCACGCGGCACGGCTGGGTCCAGTCCTACGGCACCCGGTACGTGCGCCCGCCGATCCTGGCCGGGGACATCTCCCGGCCCGGGCCGATGACCGTGCGCTGGACCTCCTACGCGCAGTCGCTGACCTCACGCCCGGTCAAGGGCATGCTCACCGGCCCGGTCACCATGCTCGCCTGGTCCTTCGTCCGCGACGACCAGCCGCCCGGCGACACCGCCCGGCAGGTCGCCCTCGCACTGCGCGACGAGGTGGCCGACCTGGAGGCGGCCGGGACGGCGGTGATCCAGGTCGACGAGCCGGCGCTGCGCGAGACGCTGCCGCTGCGCGCGGCCGACCGCCCCGCCTACCTGGCCTGGGCGACCACGGCCTTCCGGCTCACCACCGCGGCGGCCGGTCCGGCCACCCAGATCCACACCCACATGTGCTACGCCGAGTTCGGGGACATCGTGCAGGCCATCGAGGACCTCGACGCCGACGTCATCAGCCTGGAGGCCGCCCGCTCCCACATGCAGGTCGCCACCGAACTCGCCGGCCGCGGCTACCCGCGGGAGGCCGGTCCGGGCGTCTACGACATCCACTCGCCGCGCGTACCGGACGCGCAGGAGGCGGCGGCCCTGCTGCGCAAGGGACTTGAGGCCATCCCGGCCGAGCGGCTGTGGGTCAACCCGGACTGCGGCCTGAAGACCCGCGGCTGGCCCGAGACCCGGGCGTCCCTGGCCCACCTGGTGGCAGCCGCCCGCACGGTCCGGGCGGAGCTGGCCGCGAACTGACCCGGCCCGGCCGCGGGTCGGGGGGCGAGGGCCCGCCGGTCCGCGGCCGGGCGCCGGGTCACGGCCGGGTGCGGCGCAGCAGGTAGGTGTCCATGATCCAGCCGTGCCGGGCGCGGGCCTGCGCCCGGACCTCCCGGATGCGGTCGGCGACGTCGGCGAGCGGGCCGGCGACCAGGATCTCGTCCGGGGTGCCGAGGTAGGCGCCCCAGTAGATCCAGACGCCGTCGCCCTCGACCTGGGTGAAGGACTCGTGGGCGTCGAGCATCACGACCACGTCGCTGTCCACGCCGCCCTCCTGTCCGGGGAAGATCTCCGGGAGGCGGCGCGCGGGGGTGATGTGGACGGGCCGGCCGACCTGGTTCAGGCCGATCCGGTGCCGGGCGGCCAGCGCGGAGACGCTGCTGATGCCGGGCACCACCTCGACGTCGAAGGCGACGGTGCCGCGGGCGGCGATCTCGTCGAGCATGCCGAGCGTGCCGTCGTAGAGCGCCGGGTCGCCCCAGACGAGGAAGGCGCCCGCCTGGCCGGGCGCCAACTCGTCGCGGATCAGCTGCTCGCAGGCGTCCGCGCGCTTGCTCCGCCAGTCGTGCACGGCGGCGGTGTACGCGCCGCGCCCGGCGGCCGCCCGGTCGCGCGGCGGGTCTTCCGTCTCCACGATCCGGTGCGGCCGGTCGGAGTGCTCCTCGATCACGGCCCGCCGGAAGTCCGTCAGGGACGCCTTGACCGGCCCCTTCCCGATCAGGAAGAAGACGTCGGCGCGGCGGATGGCGCGCACCGCGCCGAGCGTCAGGTGGTCGGGGTCGCCGGCTCCGATGCCGATGACGAGGAGGTGGCGCTGCTCCGTGCTCATCTGCGGGCTTTCCAGGTGGTCGGTGGAGAAACCGCTGGTCCGCGGCAACCGCGCGCCCGCCGGGGGCGCGCTGCACGAAGCGTACGCTGCGCCGCGCCACGCCCGTCAGCGGGCCGTGGCGTCCCAGGCCGTGCCGGACACATCGCGCCTGCCCGGCGGGGCCCGGCACGCACGCTCCCCCCTGCCTCCGGCGGGAGGCGCCCCCAGCGTTGCCGGTCGTCGGCGCGGCCCGCCGCGCTCTGTTCCCCAGCGCTTCGCCTGGGCTACCCCCATCCTCCGCCGTGCGATCGGGGGGCACCGCCCATGCCGTAGGCCACGGGGGAGCACCAGACCCCGTCGGCCCCCGACCTTTGGGCGGGACGACGCTACGGGTCAGGCACGGTCCGGCCGCCCGTCACCGCCCGGCCGGGATCTTCTCGCCGGCCTCGATCGGCACCGGCAGGTGGTTCTCGGCCGGCGGCAGCGGGCAGGTGGCCAGGTCGGTGTAGGCGCAGGGGAGGTTGGCGGCCCGGTTGAAGTCGATCAGGACGGTGCCGTCGGCGTCAGGCGCGGCCAGCGACAGGGAGCGGTTGGCGGCGTAGGTGGTGACCCCGGAGGTGGCGTCGGTGAACAGCACCAGCAGGCTGCCGGGGGTGCGGCCGTTGAACGCGGTGAGCCGGTGGGTGGTGCCGTCGAGCTCGAACTCGACCTCGCCGGGGGCGTCGTAGACGTGCTGGAGGCCCTCGACGGCGGCGCCGACGGTCGTCGGGCGCGGGGCGTCGAACGGCAGGTAGCGGCCGGTGCGGGCCCAGCGCGGGTCGGGGGCGTAGGCGGGGGTGCCGGTGAAGTCGCGCAGCAGGGCGTTGTCGGGGTGGCGGGGGCGGAGGATGTCGTGGCCGCCGCGCTTGGCGATCTCGATGACGGCGTCCCCGGCGGTGGGGAAGAGCCCGTCGCGTTCGGCGATCACGCCGAACGCGTGGCGGCCGCGCAGGACCTGGCCGTCGAGGGTCAGCTCCTCGCCGTCGGCGAGGTCGACCACCACGCCGTCCTCGGTGGCCGACCAGGCGCCGGGCGCGTCGGGGAAGCGGGTGGGCGTGGCGTCGAGCCAGCGCAGGCTGGTGACGGCGAGGAAGCCGTGCGGGTCGGCGAGGACCCGTTCGTGCGCGGTGTGCCACTCCTCCCACTGGCGGGTGAAGGTCTCCTGCGCGGTCGCTTCGGCTTGTACGGTCATGGCGCTCCGTTCGGGGGTCGGACGGGCCCGGGCGGGCCGGGCCGGGGTCGGTTCAGCGGTGGTCGGTGTTCTCGCGGTCGGCGGCCTGTTCGAGGCGGCGGAACCGGCTGGCGTGGAAGACGAGCGGCGTGACCGCGTGGTCGGCGTCCAGCGCGTGCACCCGCAGCAGCACGATGTCGTGGTCGCCGGCCCGGACCAGCTGCTCGACGGAGCAGTCGAACCAGGCGCTGCCGCGGTCCAGCAGCACCGCGCCGTCGGCGGTGGCATGCCAGTCCAGCCCGGCGAACCGGTCGGCGCCGCGGGCGGCGAGCTGCGCGCAGTCGCGTTCCTGGTCGGCGCCGAGCACGGTGACGCCGAGCCGGGCGCGGCCGGCCAGCGCCGGCCACGTGGTGGAGGTGTGCGCCACGCACACCGACAGCAGCGGCGGGTCGAGGGAGACGGAGGTGAAGGAGTTGGCCGCCATGCCGGTGGGCACCCCGTCGACCAGCGCGGCTATCGCGGTCACGCCGGTGGGGAACGCGCCGAACACCCGGCGCAGTTCGGTGGCGGAGAGCGCCTCCTCCCCGGTGGGCAGCCGGCGCTGCGGCCGGTCGGGGTGCGGCGGCCGGGCGGCGGGGTCGTCGCGGTGCGCGGGGTCGTCGAGGTGGACGGGGTCGTCGCGGTGGACGGCGGCGGGCGGGCGCGCCGGCTGGCGGGCGCCGCGCCCGTCGTGCCGCTCGTCCCTGCGCTGCGCCCTGGTCGTCGTCATCGTCGCGTCCACTCCTCGGCCAGCAGCTGGTACGAGCGGACCCGGTCCGCGTGATCGTGGGTGATGGTGGTGATCAGCAGTTCGTCGGCGCCGGTGGCGTCGCGCAGCGTCTCCAGCTGGTCGGCGACCTGCCGCGCCGTCCCGACGAACTGCGTCTCGACCCGGTCGGCGACCAGGTCCCGGTCCTCGTCGCTCCAGGCGAGGGCGCGGGCCTGCTCGGGGGTGGGGAAGCGGATGGCGCCCGCGCCGGTGCGGATGCTGCGCACCCACGGGCCGTAGCCGGTGGCCAGCTCCCGCGCGGTGCCCTCGTCCGCGGCCACCACGACGTCGGCGGACACGCTCACATACGGCCGGTCCAGCTCCGCCGACGGCACGAACGCCGCCCGGTAGCCCTCGGCGGCCTCCAGTACGGTGGCCGGGCTGACGTGGTAGTTCGCCGCGAACCGCAGCCCGTGGGCGCCGGCGGTCTGGGCGCTGATCCCGGCGCTGCTGCCGAGTATCCACACCTGGAGGTCGGCGCCCTCGCCAGGGACGACGTGGGCGGCAGTGCCGTCCTCGGTGGCGTAGTCGCCGCCGAGCAGCGCGAGGATGTCCGCGATCTGCTCGTCGTAGGGCTGCGGCTGGGCTCCGGGCAGGGTCATCAGGCGCTGGTGCAGGGCGAAGCGGGGCGAGGTGAGCAGCTTCTCGGGGGCGAACCGGGCGGGGATGCGCAGGCCGTTCGGGGTGCGGCCGTCGACGACGGGCGTGGTGGCGGTGAGCGCGGGCTGCCGGCCGGCCGCGGGCGGGACCGGCCCGCCGGAGCGGCCCAGGCCCAGGTCGAAGCGGCCGGGGTGCAGCGCGTCGAGCAGCCCGAACTCCTCGACGGTGGACAGCGCGGTGCGGTGTCCGAGCTGCACCGCGCCCGACCCGAGCCGGATGGTGGAGGTGGCGGCCGCGGTCAGGGCGAGCACCACCGCCGGGGAGGTGCCGGCGACCCCGGGGTTGAGGTGGTGCTCGGCGAACCAGTGGCGGGTGTAGCCGAGTTGTTCGGCCTGCCGGGCGAGGTCGATGCTGTTGCGCAGGGCCTGGCCGGCGCTGGAGCCGGTGGAGATCGGCACCAGGTCCAGGACGGCGAGCGGGGTGGGGGCCACGGATGCTCCTTGTCAGGCGGCCGCGGACGGGGCCGCGGCGGGGTCGGACGTCGGCGCGGAGGGGTCGGGCGCGGCCGGGGCGCCGACCGGGCCCCAGGGCCACGGCGGGTCGGGGATGTCCCGGCGCAGGGTCGGCGCGATGTCCGACTGGAACAGCGCGAGCGCGTCGCGGTGCTGGGTGTCGGTGAGGCCGTCCGCGTCGGCGTGCAGGTGGAGCACGCTGTGGCCGAACTGCTCGTGGTAGCGGTGGACCTTGTCGATGATCTGCTGCGGGCTGCCGATCAGTGCCGAGCTGCGCGCGACGAAGTCCTCCAGGGTCGGGAAGACCGGTTCCAGGCCGAGCCGCTTGGAGAACGCGAGCCGGCCCTCGAAGACGGGGCGGTAGGCGGCCAGGGCCTCCTGCGAGGTGCGCGCGGCGTAGTAGCCGGCGCTGCCCGCGCCCACGGTGGCGAGCGCCGGGTCGTGGCCGTAGTGCGCCCACCGCTCCCGGTAGTAGCGCACCAACTCGGCGTAGGGCTCGATGGGGTTGGTGACGTTGGCGGAGAACAGCGGGTCGCCGTAGCGGGCGGCGAGGTCGACCGACTCGCGGCTGGTGGCGCTGCCGTGCCAGACCCGGATCGGCTGCTGGAACGGCCGCGGCCACACCTCGGCCTCCTCCAGGGCGGGCCGGAACCGCGGGCGGGCGGTGGTGCGGTCCTGCCGCCACAGGGTGCGGAACAGCTCGTAGCTCTCGGCGTTGCGGTCCCACTGGTCGTCGGTGGTGACGTGGAACAGCTCGCGCTGGGCGGAGCCGTTGCCCTTGCCGACGATCAGCTCCAGCCGGCCGTCGGAGAGGTGGTCGAGGGTGGCGTAGTCCTCGTAGGCCCGTACCGGGTCGAGCAGGCTGAGCGTGGTGACCGCGGTGAACAGCCGGATGCGGGAGGTGAGGGCGGCGAGGTGGCTGAGCACCACCGGCGGCGCCGAGGAGATGAACGGCCGTTCGTGGCGCTCCCCGACGCCGAAGCCGTCGAAACCCAGCTCCTCGGCGAGCAGGGCGTTGTCGACGACTTCCTGGAACCGGGCGCGGGTGGACTTGCGCTCACCGGTGACGGGGTGGGGCGCGTGGACGATCAGGGTGATGGCGAGGAACTTCACGACGCCGCCCTCACCTCACCGGCCGCGGCCGGTGCTCCGGCGCGGGCCGGGCCCGGGCGGTCGGGGTGGGCCAGGCCCAGGTGGTCGCGCAGGGTCTCGCCCTCGTACTCGGTGCGGAAGACGCCGCGCTCCTGGAGCAGCGGCACCACGGTGTCCGCGAACTCGTCGAGGCCGCCCGGGGTGAGGTGGGGCGCGAGGATGAAGCCGTCGCTGGCGTCGGCCTGGACGAACGCGTCGAGCTGAGCGGCGACGTGCTCGGCGGTGCCGACGAAGGACTGCCGCCCGGTCAGTTCGATCACCAGGTCCCGGATGGAGAGCTTGCGTTCCTCGGCGACGGCCCGCCAGCGGGCGGCGGTCTGCGCGCGGTCGTCGCGGTGGGCGTCGGCGCGGCCGCGGCCGATCGGCTCGGCGTCGGTCAGCGGCTCCACGTCCGGCAGCGGGCCCTCCGGGTCGTAGGCGCTCAGGTCGCGGTTCCACAGCCGCTCCAGGAAGGCGGTCGCGGTGGCCCCGCTGACCTGCTGGCGGCGGATCACCCGCGACTTCTCCTCGGCGTCGGCCGCGCTGTCGCCGAGGACGAAGCTCACGCCGGGCAGGATCAGCAGTTCCTCGGCGGTGCGGCCGTACTTCGGGAGGCGGCCCTTGACGTCGGCGTAGAACGCCTTGCCCGCCTCCAGGGTGCCGTGCCGGGTGAAGATCGCGTCGGCGGCGGAGGCGGCGAACTCCCGGCCCTGCTCGGAGTCGCCGGCCTGGAAGACCACCGGGTGGCCCTGCGGGCCGCGCGGCACGTTGAAGTGGCCGCGGATGTCGAACTGGGTGGTGCGGTGGTCGAACCGGCCGGGTCCCGGCGCCCGCAGGAAGGCGCCGCCCGCCCGGTCCGCGATGACCTCGCCGCCCGGCCAGGAGTCCAGCAACTCCCGTACGGCGGTGAGGAACTGGCGGGCCCGCTCGTAGCGGTCGGGCTGGGCGAGGTAGCCGCCGCGGCGGAAGTTCTCGCCGGTGAAGGCGTCCCAGGAAGTGACCACGTTCCAGGCGGCGCGACCGCCCGAGAGGTGGTCGAGCGACGCGAACTGCCGGGCCACCTCGTAGGGTTCGTTGAAGGTGGAGTTGATGGTGCCGGCCAGGCCCAGCCGGTCGGTGACGGCGGCGAGCGCGGCGAGCACCGTGAAGGTGTCGGGGCGGCCGACGACGTCCAGGTCGTGGATGAGGCCGCCCTGTTCGCGCAGCCGCAGCCCCTCGGCCAGGAACAGGAAGTCGAACTTCGCCCGTTCCGCGGTGCGCGCCAGGTGGACGAAGGAGCTGAAGTCGATCTGGCTGCCGGCGGCCGGGTCGCTCCACACGGTGGTGTTGTTGACGCCGGGGAAGTGCGCGGCGAGGTGGATCTGCTTGCGCGGCTTGCCATTGCTGCCGGGTGTGCCGGTCCGGTCGGTGCTGCTCATGCGGGGTCTGCCTCCTGGGGCTTCGCGCGGGTCGCTCAGGCGGGGGCGTAGCGGTTGGCCGGGCGGGGCAGGCCGAGCAGCCCGCGCAGCGTGTCGGCCTGGTACGACTCGCGGAAGGCGCCGCGGCGCTGGAGTTCGGGCACCAGGTCGCGGCTGACGCGGGCCAGGTCGTAGGGCAGCGTCGCGGGGCGCAGCCGGAAGCCGGTCAGCCCGGTGGCGGCGAACTCCAGCAGCAGGTCGGCGAGTTCGGCGGCGGTGCCGGTGAAGACCAGGGCGTCACTGGCGTAGGGCGCGTCCAGTTCGGCGTCCAGCCGGGCGCGGCGCTCGGCGGCCCGGCCGGGCTCCTCGTCGAGGAAGACCACCAGGTCCGCGAAGACGTGCACGGTCTGGCCGCCCCGCCCGGCCTCCTCCTGCGCCTGGCGGATCTCGCCGACGACCGCGGCCGCCTGCCCGATGCCGTGCGGGGTGGTGAAGCCGAGGTCGGCGGAGGAGGCGACCAGGCGGAAGGGCTCGGTGCGGTGCGCGAGCGCGGCCACCAGCGGCTGGCCCTGCGGCGGGCGCGGGGTGATGGAGGGCCCCTTGACGCTGAAGTGCGGTCCCTCGAAGTCGATGTAGTGCAGCTTGTCGCGGTCGATGAAGCGGCCGGTGGCCACGTCGCGGATCTCCGCGTCGTCCTCCCAGCTGTCCCACAGCCGCCGCACCACCTCGACGTAGTCGGCGGCCTCGCCGAACAGCTCGGCCAGCAGCGCCCTGCCGTCCGGGGTTTCCAGCGCGTCGAGCGACAGCCCGGGCAGGGTGCGGCGGCCGAAGTGCGCGGCCTCGTCGGGCCGGGCGGACACCCGCACCTGGACCCCGGCGCGGCCGGTGCTGACGTAGTCGAGGGTGGCGATCGCCTTCGACAGGTGGAACGGCTCGGTATGGGTGACCACCGCGACCGGCAGCAGGCCGATGTGCCGGGTCAGCGGTGCGATCCGGGCGGCGGTCAGCACCGCGTCCAGCCGGCCTCGCACCTGGTCGGTCCGCTCGTCGGGGCCGGTGGGCAGGGACGACTGGAGGCCGAGGGAGTCCTCGATGGTGAGCAGGTCCAGCAGGCCGCGTTCGGCCTCGGCGGCCAGGTCGGCCCAGTAGCGCGCGGTGAACAGCTCGGCCGGCCGCGCGTCGGCCTCCCGCCAGGCGGCGGGGTGCCAGCCGGCGCCGTCGAGGGCGACCGCGAGGTGGAGGGGGGTGGTGGATCGGGACATGGACGTACCGCTTCCTGCTCGGACGGGCCGCGGGCGAACGGCCGGGGCATGGAGGTCGGGGTGTGGACGGATCGGGGTGCGTACGGATCGGAGTGCGTACGGGATCGGGTGCCTACGAGGGCGCCGGGCCGCGGGTCCCCTCCGCACGCGGCGGACCGGCGGCCGCGGGGCCGGCGGCGGGCAGGCCGGAGGGAACCGGACGGGCCCGCACCGGGAACGGCGTCGTCCCCGGGTGGGCCGGCGGAAGGACGGAGGATGCGCGCAGGGCGCCAGGGTGAAGCGGGGGTGGAGCGGGCTCAGCCGGCGGTACGCGGCAGCCGGGCCGTCGGTGTGCCCGGACACAGGGCGCCGGCGACGCGCTGGAGGTCGATGTGGCGGCGCGAGTACGTGACGAGGCCGGGTACGCCGGGGGGCGTCGACTGCTCGCTGTCGCCGCGCACTTCGCACCTCCCGCCTCGATCGGCTCACGCCTGCCGAGCTCGCGCTTGCCGAGCCGCCGTCGGCTCCGCCGGGTCGTCACCTGGAGCACCCCACCGCGACGGAGGGTTGCCGGTCAGCCGGCCAGGGCCTTGGTTGCTGACGCTCATGACCTGCAAGCACGGTAACTCGGTGCCGTGTTCGAACACAATCCCCCCTCGCCGGACGCGATCCGCGCCACATCCGGCGGGCGCCGAGGGGGATTGCCCGGCCGCCGCCCTGCGGTTAACGTGCTGAGGGCACGGGCCCGGTGTCACGCGGCCCGCCACGACCGGTGTCCGCGGTCGTACCACCGGCCGTCAGGCCCGGCGCCCACAGCGCCGAAGACAGCGAGGGGACGGGCATGGACGCAGACCGACGCGGCCTGGCGCAGTGTCCCCGCGGCTTCGCCCGGACCCGGGTGGTCCGGCGCCATGTCGACCTGCTCCGCGTGTGCAGCGCCCTGTGTCCGGGGACGCCCGCGGCCCGCTGACGGCCCGCCGCCGTTCCTTCCGCACCTCCCGCACCTCCCGCTTTCCCACCGCCGCGCCATCGGTGCCGCGGCCCACTCCCCCGGCGTGCGCGGCCGGCTGAACTCCCGCCCGCCCCTGCCCTCCTTCCCGGTGGCCCCGCCCGGCCGGCCGGCCCCGCGCGGGGCCGCCATGCCCGGATGCCGCCGCGCTCCCCGACGAGACGGGAACCCCGACGATGCCCCAGCACGACACCTCCGGGCCGGTCACCGCCGCCCCCGGCCACCCGCCGCCCCCGCCCGACCCGACCGCGCCCGGCAAACCCGCGGACGCGGGCCGGCCCGCGTCCGACCGGCCCACCACGTCCGCAGCCGATCAGCCCGCTGAGCCGAAATCCGACCGGCCGCCGTCCCCGGAGTTCCGCGCGCTGGACGTCCGCCCGGCCGACGCCTCGCTGCTCGCCGCCCGGATCGTGCCGCTGCGGCGGCCGGGGCAGTGGCTCTCGGCGGCGGTGCTGCTGGTGCTCTTCGCGATGCTCGTCCACACCCTGGCCACCAACCCGCGCTTCCAATGGCACGTGGTCGGCCACTACTTCCTCAGCTCCTCGATCCTGCACGGCCTCGAGCTGACCCTGTGGCTGACCGGCGCGGTGATGGCCAGCGGCTACCTGCTGGGGGTCGGCGTCGCCGCGATGCGGCTGTCGCGCAACCCCGTGCTGCGCGCGCTGAGCTTCGGCTACGTCTGGCTGGTGCGCTCGGTCCCGCCGCTCGTCCAACTGCTCTTCTGGTACGAACTGGCCTCGCTGTACCCGCGGTTGTCGGTGGGGGTGCCGTTCGGGCCGCAGTTCGCGGGCGTCTCGACCGCGCACCTGTTCAGCGGGGTGCTGGCCGCCTACGTCGGGCTGACGCTGGACGTGGCCGCGTTCTCCTCGGAGATCGTCCGCGGCGGCATCCTGTCGGTCGACCGCGGGCAGCGCGAGGCGGCGCGGGCGCTGGGGCTGGGCGAGGGGCGGATCTTCCGCCGGATCGTGCTGCCGCAGGCCATGCCCGCGATCATCCCCGCCTCCGGCAACCTGCTGATCGGCATGCTGAAGGCGACCTCGATCGTCAGCGTCATCGCGGTCCAGGACCTGCTGTACTCCAGCCAGTTGATCTACAACCAGAACTTCCTGATCATGCCGCTGCTGCTGGTCGCCACCCTCTGGTACGTCATCCTGACCACGCTGCTGTCGGTCGGCCAGTACTACGTCGAGCGGCACTACGCGCGCGGCAGCGGGCGGCCCGGCGACCGTACCGCGCGCGGCTTCTGGCAGGTGGCCCGCGCGAACGTACCGCTGTTCGGGCCGGCCGGCGCCTCCACCGCGGCGGGGCTGTCATGAGCGCCGGCGGGCGGCCGCTGGTGCGGGTGCGCGGCCTGCGCAAGAGCTACGGCGCGCACACCGTGCTGGACGGTGTGGACCTCGACGTGCGCGAGGGCGAGGTCACGGTGCTGCTCGGGCCGTCCGGGTCCGGGAAGTCGACGCTGCTGCGCTGCGTGAACCACCTGGAGCGGCCGGACGCCGGGTTCGTGGAGATCGGCGGCGAGCTGGTCGGCTACCGGCACGACGGCGGGCGGCTGCACGAGCTGCGGGCGCGCGCGGTCACCCGGCAGCGGGCGGACGTCGGCATGGTCTTCCAGCAGTTCAACCTCTTCCCGCACCTGACGGTGCTCGGCAACATCGTCGAGGCACCGGTGGCGGTGCGCGGCGTCCCCCGCAAGCAGGCCGCCGCCCGGGCGCGCGAGCTGCTCGAACGGGTGGGCCTGGCGGGCCGGGAGGACTCCTATCCCCGGCAGTTGTCCGGCGGCCAGCAGCAGCGGGTGGCGATCGCCCGCGCACTGGCGATGGACCCGCGGCTGCTGCTCTTCGACGAGCCGACCAGCGCGCTCGACCCCGAACTCGTGGGCGAGGTGCTGGCGGTGATCCAGGACCTGGCGGTCAGCGGTATGACGATGATCGTCGTCACCCACGAGATCGGCTTCGCCCGCAAGGCCGCCGACACCGTGGTCTTCCTCGACGGCGGACGGATCATCGAATCCGGCGCCCCCGCCGACGTGTTGAGCGCGCCACGGCACGAACGCGCCCGCTCCTTCCTCGCCGCGGTCCTCTGACTCCCCCGCTCGCACCCCGCGTGCTCCCCCGCGGCCCCCTGCTGCCGCGCACCCGCCGGCGCCCTTCGCCGGTCTCCCCGAAAGGCACTCCCGTGACCACCGAACGCCGTTCCCACCGCCGTTCCCACCGCCGCTCCGTGAGACTCGCGGCCACCGCCGCGGCCACCGCGGCCGCCCTCGCGCTGCTCGCCGCCTGCGGCGGCTCCTCCGGCGACTCCGCCGGCACCTCCTCCGACGCGGGCGCCAAACCCGCTGCCAGCGGCGGGAGTTCGACCGCGATCCCCACCCAGGACGTGGTCTCCGCCGTCACCGCCGACCCGAAGCTCACCGCCGAACTGCCCGCCAAGGTCCGCGCCAGCGGCACCCTGACGCTCGGCACCACCCTCCAGCCGGGCGTGCAGGGCCTGCCGCACGCCGGCCAGGACAACGGCAAGGACGTCGGCCTCGACGTGGACCTGCGCAACGCCGTCGCCAAGGTGCTCGGCGTCACCTGGAAGGTGCAGAACGGCACCTTCCCCACGATCATCCCCGGTGTGCAGAACGGCCGTTACGACGTCGGCCAGGACAACTTCGGCGCCACCAAGGAACGCGAGAAGGTGGTCGACTTCGCCACCTACCTCAACGACGGGCAGGCGTTCCTCGGTTCGCGCACCGTCTCCCTCACGTCGGTGAAGAAGCTCACCGACCTGTGCGGCCTGACCGTCGCCACCTCGCCCGGCTCGACCTTCCAGCAGATCCTCACCGACGGCGCCGGCGACTGCGCGAAGGCCGGCAAGAAGCCGTACAAGGTGCAGTACTTCGCCGACAGCGCGCCGATCTTCCTCGGCCTGGCCAACGGCAAGGTCGATGTGATGTTCGGCCCGACCCTCGGCCTGAAGTACGACGCGACCCGGATCGCGGGCACCAGGTTCCTCGGCCAGATCAGCACCACCGCCGTGGGCTTCGTCACCGCCCGCAACTCGCCGATCGCCCCGGCGCTGCGCGACGCGGTGAACAAGCTGATCGCCGACGGCACCTACGCGAAGATCTTCGCCAAGTGGGGGGTGCCCGGCACCGGCATCACCAAGTCCGAGCTGAACCCGGCCACGACCTTCTGACCCGGGGCCCGCTCAGCGGCTCACGCCGTCCCAGGCGGGCAGGGGCGCGCCCCGCGCACCCGGGCGCACCGCGAACAGGCCGCCGTCGGGCCCGCCCGCGCTGATCAGCAGCGTGTCGAGGCCGGGCCCGGCGAAGGCCGCGCTCGACGGGTGCGCCACGGGAACCCGTACGGTCGCCAGGTGCCGGGCGTCCGGCGCGTGGCAGCGCACCTCGCCCGCGCCCCACACCGCGAGCCACAGGTTGCCGTCGCGGTCGGTGCACAGCCCGTCCGGCAGCCCGCCGCGCACCGCGAGGAAGTCCCGGCGCGGCCCGGCCCGGCCGGTCGCCGGGTCGTAGCCGCGGACCCGGACCAGTCCGGCGCCGGTGTCCACGCTGTACATCAGCGTGCCGTCGGGCGACCAGGCCAGGCCGTTGGAGCAGGTGAGGTCGGTGTCCAGGGGGCGGGGGCGGCCGTCGCCCGCGAGCCGGACCAGGATGTCCGCGCCGCGGCGGCCGTCGAGCGCGGCCGAGCCGACCAGGAAGCGCCCGGTCGGGTCGCAGCCGCCGTCGTTCAGCCGGGCCGGGGCGCCCTGCGGCAGCACCCGGGCGCCGGCCCGGCGGGTGCCGTCGGGCAGCAGCACCGTCAGGCCGTACCGGCCCGCGACCAGCAGGCGGCCGTCGGCGGCGCAGGCGACCGCGGCGGCCGGGCCCGGGAGGCGGTGCCTGCGCACCACCTCCACCCGGCCGGGCCGCAGCCGCCCCTCGTGGACCAGCCCGGCGTCGATGTCCACCCACAGCAGCCGCTCGCGCGGGCCGTCCCAGACCGGGCCCTCGGCGAGCCGGAAGCCGCCGGTGCGCACCGGCCGGGCGTCGAAGGTCAGCACCGCGCGGTCACCGGGCGGCCGCCGCGCCGGTCCGGGCCGCGTCGGGCGCGCTCAGGCATCGGCGCACACCGAGCGGTGCCGGCCGAGGCCCTCGATCTCCATCTCGACCACGTCGCCGGCGGACAGGTAGGGGAAGCGGCCGGAGAGCGCGACGCCCTCGGGGGTGCCGGTGTCGATCAGGTCGCCCGGCTCCAGGACCAGGTACTGGGACAGGTGCCGGACGATCTCGGCGACGCCGAAGATCATGTCGGCGGTCGAGGAGTCCTGCCGGGGCTCGCCGTTGACCCAGGAGCGCAGCCGCAGCGCCTGCGGGTCGGGCACCTCGTCGGCGGTCAGCAGCCAGGGGCCGAGCGGGTGGAAGGTCTCGCAGCTCTTGCCCTTGGCCCACTGGCCGCCGGGGGTGCCGAGCTGGAAGGCCCGCTCGGAGACGTCGTCGCCCAGCGCGTAGCCGGCGACGTACGCCAGCGGGTCGTCGTCCGCGGCGAGGTAGCGGGCGCGGCGGCCGATCACCACGGTCAGCTCCACCTCCCAGTCGGTCTGCCGCGAGCCGCGCGGGATGAGCACGGTGTCCTGCGGACCGACCACGGTGTTGGGGCTCTTGTGGAAGAGGATCGGCTCGGTGGGCGGTTCGGCGCCCGACTCGCGGGCGTGGGCGGCGTAGTTCTGGCCGATGCACAGCACCGCGCCGGGCCGGGCGACGGGCGCGCCGACGCGCAGCCCGGCGAGGTCGGCGGCCGGGAGTTCGGGCAGCGCGCCCGCGGCCAGCGCGTCCCGGGCCCGCGCGGGGCCGTCGGCGGCGAAGAAGGCGGGGTCGATGTCGGGGGTCAGGCCGGACAGGTCGTACGTCCGGCCGTCGGCGGTGCCGAGCACGGGGCGCTCGCCGCCGGCCGGTCCCAGGCGCATCAGGCGCATTGGTGTTCTCTCCTCGTGCGGGCGATGCGGGTGCGCATCGGGGTGCGGGCAGGGGTACGGGTGCGGGTGCCGGCCGGTGCCGGGTGTACGGCTACTCGACGCGTGCCAGCGCGTCGCGGTCCACCGCGTGCCGCAACTCCTCGCCCCGCAGGTGCCGTTCGACCTCGGCCACGGTGCTGTCGCCCAGCGCGTGCCGCCCCTCGACGGTCGCCGCGGCCTGATGGGGCGTCAGCAGCACGTTGGGCAGGGCGCGCAGCGGGTGGCCGGTGGGCAGCGGTTCGTCGTCGTAGACGTCGAGGGCCGCGTCGATCCGGCCGGTGCGCAGTTCGGCCAGCAGCGCGGCCTCGTCCACCAGCCAGGACCTGGCGGTGTTGACCAGCCCGGCGCCGTCGGGGAGCAGGGCCAGCTCCCTGCGGCCGAGCAGGTGCCGGGTCTCGGCGAGCGCGGGCGCGTGCACCGCGGTGATCCGGCTGCCGGCCAGCACCTGGTCCAGCCCGGCCACCCGCACCCCGAGCGCGTGCGCGTCCGCCGGGTCGAGATACGGGTCGGCCACTGTCACCTCGGCGCCGAGCGCCCGGACCAGGGCGATGTACGCGCGGCCGGTGCGGGAGGCGCCGATCACGCCCACCGGACAGCCGAGGATCTGGTGGCGCTCGGGCGCCGCCTCGGCCTGCTCCCAGGGCGCGCCGGAGCGCAGCGCGTGGTCGAAGCGGTGGACGCGGTGCAGCAGGGCGAGGGTGAAGGCGAGGGCGACCTCGGCTACCGGCCGGGCCATGGCGGCGCCGGCCTGGGTGACGCGCACCCCGCGGGCGAACACCTCCCGGGTGACATACGGGCTCACCGCTCCCCCGGTGTGCGCCACCAGCCCCAACCGGGGTGCGCCCGCGAGCAGTTCGGCGTCGAGCCGGGCGGTGCCCCAGCCGGTGACGAGCACGTCGGCCGCGCGCAGGGCGGCCGCCAGCTCCGCCCGGTCGCCGGGGTGTTCGAGGAGCACGACCTCGGCCAGTGCGGTCAGCCGCTCCCAGGACGCGCCGGTGAACAGCTGCCGCCGCAGCGCCTGCCCCACCGCGACGACGACCACCGCCCGCCCGCCCCGCGCCGGCTCCCCGCCGGCGAGGGGAGGTCGGGGGCCGCCGGGGTCAGGAGAGCCAGGCATCGCGGTGCTCCGCCACGAAGGCGTCGTCGGTCAGCCAGGGGTAGGCGGCGGCGACGCGGGCGATCTCCTCGGCCTGGCGCGGGGAGAGCCGTTCGGCGGGGTCGAGGCACCAGGTGCCGGCCAGCAGGCCCTGGCGGCGCAGGACTTCGTGGACGCCGGGGATGCAGCCGCGGAAGGCGTTGCGGACGTCGAAGACCGCCGCGTTGGCCTCGCTGAGCTGCGGGGCCCGGCGCAGCAGGTCGGTCATGAGGTCCTGGTCGCCGGCGCGGGCCGCGCGGACCTCGGCCAGCATCCGCACGGCGCCGCGGGTCCACACCGCCCACTGCCCGAGCAGCCCGCCGGCGAACCAGCGCAGTTCACCGCCGGAGGTGCGGTAGGGGGTGAGCAGGTCGTGGAGGATCGCGTCGTCGTTGCCGGTGTACAGGGCGACCTGCCCGGCGCGGTCGCTCGCGGCGACGGCGGCGATCACCTCGGCGGTGCGGTAGCGGTCGAAGGGCGCGGCCTTGATCGCCACCACGGAGGGGATCTCCGCGAACGCCCGCCAGAAGCCGGCCGACAGGTAGCGGCCCCCGACGGCCTCCTGGAGGTAGAAGCCGACCACGGGCAGCACCTGGCCGACGGCGCGGGCCCGCTCCAGCAGCCCGGCCTCGTCGGCGCCGGGCACCGCGGGGCTCAACAGCACCGCGTCGTAGCCGAGTTCGGCGGCGAGTTCGGCCTCGGCGACGGCCTGCGCGGTGTAGCCGCAGGCGCCCGCGATCTTCACCACGGGGCGGCCGGACTCCTTGTCGGCGGTCTCCGCGGCGAGTTCGAGCACCGGGCGGAGCAGGCCGACGGCGGCGTCCCTGATCTCGAACTGGGTGGTGTGCACGCCGACGGCGATGCCGCCGGCGCCCGAGGCCAGGTAGTAGCGGGTCAGGGCGCGCTGGCGCCGTTCGTCCAGCCGGCGTTCGGCGGTGAGGGCCAGCGGGTGGGCGGGTATGACGGTGCCGGCGGCGAGCAGGTCGAGCGGGCTCGCCCCGCCCGGTGCGCTGCCGGGAGCGTCGTCCGGGGTGCGGCCGGAAACGCTTGCGGGGGCGCCGTCGGTGCCGGTGGGGGCGGCGGTGCCGGGGGTGCGGGTGGACACGGTGGGTCAGAACCTTCCGTCGCGGACATGGAACTTGGTGGGCCGGCCCGACAGCGGCAGCCCGCGCCGAATCCACTCGGCCTGCCAGCCGACGAGGGTGCGCAGCGGCACCGGCGGATAGCCGAACAGGGCGTGGCAGCGGCTCGCGTCGGACAGCAGGGCCGTGCCGGATTCCTGACCCGTCGTCAAGGATGCCTGTTCCAGGGCGGTTTCGCTGCCCGGGCCGCCGCCAGTAGTGCCCGCCCGGCCGAACTCCTCGGCGAACAGGTGCGCCAGCCGCCGTACGGACGCGGTCTCCGGGCCGGTGAGGTTGAGGGTGAAGGCTTCGGCGTCGGCGTGCAGCAGCGCGCGCAGCGCGACCTCGTTGGCGTACCCCTGCCAGACCACGTTGGCGTGGCCGGTGGTGACGTCGACCGGCTCGCCCGCGTGCACGGTGGCGGCGATGTCGGCGAGCACCCCGTACCGCAGGTCGATCGCGTAGTTGAGCCGGAGCAGCGCGACGCGGGTGCCGTGTTCGGCGGCGTGGTGGCCGAAGACGCGTTCGCGGCCCAGGCAGGACATGGCGTACTCGCCGACCGGGCCAACGGGGTCGGTCTCGGCGGACCCGGCGGAGGCGGTGTCGACCAGCGGGTAGACGTTGCCGGTGGAGAAGGCGGCGATGCGCGCGTCCCGGTAGCGGCGGGCGATCCGGTCCGGCAGGGCGGCGTTGACCGCCCAGGCGTGCGCGGGGTTGCCCGCGGAGCCGAACTTGGCGCCGACCATGAAGACCGCGTTGCCCGCGTCGGGCAGTTCGGCCGGGTCGCCGTCGAGCAGGTCGAACGCGACCGGGCGGACGCCCTCGGCGGCGAGCGCGTCGGCCGCCTTCCGGTCCGACCAGCGGGACACGGCGTGCACCGCGAGGTCGCCGCGGCCCGCGGCGTCCAGCGCGCGGCGGGCCAGCCGGCACAGGCTGGGGCCCATCTTGCCGCCCGCGCCGAGGACGACCAGGTCGCCGTCGAGGCGGGCGAGGTCGGCCACCAGGGCGGGTGACGGCGTGGCGAGCAGGTCTTCGAGCTGCTGCTCGTCCTCCGGGAAGCCGGCGGGGGACGGGGAGGCGCTCGGGGAGGCGCTCGGAGAGGTGCTCGGGGAGGTGTGAGGCATGTGCGTGGTCATCCTTTGACGGCCGAACCGGTGACGCCCTCGGTGAAGTACCGCTGGCCGGCCAGGTAGGCGGCGAAGATGGGGACGAAGGCGATCACCGAACCGGCGAGCACCTGGCTGAGCGGCACCTGCTGCTGTTGCAGCGACGCGATGCCGACGGTGAGGGTGCGCATGTCGCTGCTCTGGCCCATGACCAGCGGCCACAGGAAGTCGTTCCAGTGCCACAGGAAGACGAACGTGCCGAGCGTGGCGAGGATCGGCTTGAGCAGCGGCAGCACGATGCTGACGAAGATCCGCAGTTCGCTGCACCCGTCCAGCCGGGCCGCCTCGAACATCTCGTCGGGCAGGTCCCTGATGAACTGCCGCATCAGGAAGACCGCCTGGGCGTTGGCGAGGGTGGGGACGATCAGGCCCCAGTAGGTGTCCACGCCGCCGAGCTTCGCCATCATGATGAAGGTCGGGATCATCGTGACGTGGTA
The DNA here is from genome assembly GCF_057708125.1 of Actinacidiphila sp. bgisy145. Taxonomy (NCBI): domain Bacteria; kingdom Bacillati; phylum Actinomycetota; class Actinomycetes; order Kitasatosporales; family Streptomycetaceae; genus Actinacidiphila; species Actinacidiphila sp. bgisy145. Next base: position 134,626 of record NZ_JBYIRL010000015.1, on the reverse strand, counting down.
GGGCACCATGACCATCGACAGGAACGACCAGAACATGGTCTCCCGGCCGCGGAACCGCTTCTTGGCGAAGGCGTACCCGGCCAGCGAGGACAGCACCAGCACCCCGACCACCGACACCACCGAGTAGACGACGGTGTTCAGCAGCCAGCGCGGCACGTCCTGGGCGTCGAGCACCGCGCTGTAGGAGGAGCCGGACAGGTGCCAGGGCAGCAGGCTGCCGGGCAGCGACACCGCGGCGCCGGGCTTCAGCGACAGCACCAGCATCGCGTAGAAGGGGAAGACCGTCGCCACGGAGGCGACCGCGAGCAGCACCCCGCGGACGATCCGCCCGGCGGCGGTGGGTTGCAGCGCGCGGGGCACGGTGTCGCGCTCGCGGGTGCGGGTGGCCCGGCGGGGCCGGTCGGCCCGGCGGAGCCGGGCGGCGCGCACGGTCGCGTTCGCCATGGTCACTTCTCCTTTCCGAGCACCAGCCGCTGCACGAGCGCCACGACCACGGTCATCACGAACAGCACGCAGCCGAGCGCGCTGGCGTAGCCGAGGTCGCTGTACTTGAAGCCGGCGTCGTAGAGCTGGTACACGAGGCTGTAGCTGGCGTTGGCCGGGCCGCCGCCGGTCATCACGTAGATGGCGTCGAAGATCTGGAAGCTGTTGGTGGTCTCGATCACCGCGAGGAAGAAGAACGCCGGCTTCAGCTGCGGGGCGACGATGTAGCGGAAGCGCTGGAACGGCCCGGCGCCGTCCATCAGCGCGGCTTCCTCCAACTCCCTCGGTACGTCCTGGAGTCGGGCGAGCAGGATGAGCATGCCGTAGCCGCAGCGGGACCAGATGCCGACCAGGGCGATCGCGGGCAGCACCAGCGCGGAGTCGGTCAGCCAGGACTGGTCGGGCAGCCCGAGCAGGCCCATCAGGTCCGACCAGGGGCCCTTGGTGGAGAAGATCCAGATGAAGACGGTGGAGGCCAGGATGAGGCTGGTGACCACCGGCAGGAAGAAGATCGACCGGAACAGCCGCGAGCCGCGAAAGGCCCGCCGGGTCAGCAGCGCGAGCCCGAGCGAGGCGAGGATGGTGAAGGGCACGGCGATCACGCTGTAGACGACGGTCACCCGCAGCGAGGACCAGAACAGCGGGTCGTGCACCATCCGCTGGAAGTTCTGGAGCCCGGTGAAGTGGGTGGTGTCGCCGATGGTGTAGTCGGTGAAGCCGAGCACCAGCCCGGCGACGCCCGGGCCGAACCGGAAGGCCAGGAAGAGCAGGAAGCAGGGCAGCACGAACAGCAGCCCGATCCGGGCCTCCCGGCGCGCGTGCGGTCCGCGTCGGTTCTTCTGCGGGCGGGTGGTACGTTCCGCGACTGCGGCCACGGGACCTCCTTCGGAAAGCGGCGGGTGCTGCCGGGCGGGCCGCCCACCGGGGGCGGGCGGCCCGCAGCCGTACGGGCGGTGGGCGGCGGGGGCGGTCAGCGCTTGCGGGCGATCAGCTGGTCGGCGGCCTGCGCCGCGTCGTCCAGCGCCTTCTGCGGGGTGGTCTTGCCGAGCAGCGCGGCCTGGATCTGCGGGGCGAGCAGGCCCATCACGTCACGCGCGGCCTTGTTGAGCGGCCCGACGTCGGTGCTGCCGAGCACCTTCTCGGTGGCCTGCTGGATGGCGTCGCCGGGGTAGAGCGCGGTGGCGTCGGTGCGCGGCGAGAAGTAGCCGCCCGGCGTCTGGAGCCCGGCGGAGTTCTTCGGCTGGGACACGTAGGAGATCCACTTGCCGGACAGCTCCTGGTTGGCGCCCTTGAAGACCGCGAGGGTGCCGACGGTGCCGTACGCCACGGACTTGGCGGCGGTCAGCGCCGGGCCGACCTCGATGTTCTCCTTGCCCCAGAACGGCTCGACCTCGGCGGCGGTGTTCTGCCAGGTGCAGGCGACCTTGTTCTTGGCGAGGTCGGTCTGCTCGATCTGCGGGGTGGTGGTGACCAGGTCCTTGGGCGTCCAGCCGTTGTCCACGAAGGTCTTCAGCCAGGTGAGGGCCTTGACGCCGGCCGCGCTGTTGAAGGCGGCCTTCTTGCCGTCGGCGGAGAAGACGTCCCCGCCGGCCTGCCACAGCAGCGGGTAGAAGGTCATGTTGAGGGTGGCGGTGGTGTCGCCGCTGTAGCTGGTGGCGTAGAAGCCCTTGGCCTTCAGCTTCGGGGCGAGCGCGGCGAGCTGGTCCCAGGTGGTCGGCGCGGTCGTCTCGCCGACGGCGTTCAGGACCTTCTTGTCGCACAGCAGCGGGTAGCTGGACATCAGCACCGGCGCGGCGTACGCCTGCCCGTCGACGGTGACCGCCTTGAGCGCGGCCGGGCGGTAGGCGGCCTTGTCCGCGGCGGACATCCACTTGGCCGCCGGGATCAGGTTGCGCTGGTAGGCGGAGAGCTGGTCGGGGATCAGGTAGGCGACGTCGGGGCCCTTGCCGGCGGCGATCGCGGTGGCCAGCGCGGTGTCGCGGTTGGCCCACGGGTAGGTGGAGACCTTGACGGTCACCCCCGGGTTCTCCTTCTCGAAGCCCTTGACCAGGCCGTCCCAGTAGGCGGAGTTCGCCTTCGCGTCATTGATCACCGGGTAGACCCAGGTGTTGATCGTCTTCTTCGAGCTGGACCCGGAGCCGGTGCCGGAGCCGCAGCCGGCGACGGCGGTGGCGGTCAGGGCGGCGGCGACGGAGAGGGCGAAGGCTGCGGTGTTACGGCGTCTCACGGTGGTTCTCGCTTTCCGGGCGTGGAGCGGGCGTTGGCGGTCGTACGGGCGCGGGCGGGGCGGGCGGGGTCGGCTGGGCGGGGTCAGCCGGGCGGGGTCAGCGGAGCGGCACGGTCTCGACGGTGCCGCGGTGCCGGGAGCGTTCCGCGGCGAAGGCGGCGAGGTGGCTGCCGAGGGACTCCAGCGGGCCGGAGCGGATGTGGGAGCGGTCGCCGGTGGCGAGCGCGGTGACGAAGGACTCGACCAGGACGGTGTCGCCGCCGCCGTGGCCGTCGGCGGCGTTGGAGCCGCTGGCGCCCACGTCGAGCACCTGGACGGTGTCGTCGCGGAAGTCGTGCACGGTGACCCGTTCGCCGTCGCCGCGCAGCCAGCCGTGGCTGCCGAAGATCCGGGTCTGGCGGTGGGTCTGCTCGGTGAAGGCGGTCATGGTGAACACCGCGGTGGCGCCGCCGGACAGCCGCATGGCGACCACCTGGTTGTCCACCACGTCGTTGTCCGCGCGGTACACGCAGCGCCCGTACGGTCCGGTGCGCAGCGCCTCGGTGAGGACCGGCTCGTCCTGCGGGCCGGTGGCGTGCTCGGTGACGTGGTCGATCGGCCAGGCGCCGCCGGTGGTGCGCAGCGCCGGGTAGTACAGCTTGGGCGCGGAGTACGGGCAGGCCGGTTCGGCCGGGCAGTCCAGGCAGGTGGCGGTCGCGCCGGCCGGGGCGTTCTCCGGGCGGAAGTGGGTCAGGGCGCCGAAGCTGGCCACGGTCTCGATCCGGCGGCCGGTGACGTAGGCGATCCAGTCCAGGTCGTGGCTGGACTTGGCGAGGATCATCGGCGAGGAGTCCGCCTCGCGGCGCCACGGGCCGCGGACGTAGGAGTGCGCGTAGTGCCACCAGCCGACCGGTTCCAGGTGGTCCAGGCCCGTGACGGTGCCCAGCACGCCGCTGTCCACGACGCTCTTCACCAGGTCGGTGTAGGGGGTGTAGCGCATGACGTGGCACACGGCGAAGGGCACGCCGGTCGCCTCGACGCCCTCGACGATGGCGCGGCACTCCTCCTCGGTGGGGGCGAGCGGCTTCTCGGTGAGTACCGCGTAGCCGGCCCGGGCCAGCGCGAGCACCGGTGCGGCGTGGTCGCGGTCCTGGGTGGCCACGATGACGCCGTCGGCCAGCGGGCCGCCGTTCGCCTCGGTCGCGGCGAGCAGTTCCCGCCAGTCGCCGTAGCCGGTCGCGGACGGCAGGGCGGCGCGCGCCTGGGGCCGGGGGTCGGCGACGGCGACGATCCGGGCCCGCTCGGGGTGTTCGCGTATCCACCCGGCGTAGGTCATCCCGCGGTTGCCCGCGCCCACGAGGGCGATCCGCACCGGGCGCCCCTGGATCGGGGTGCCGCCGGTGCTGCGCTGGTCGGTGGCCATGGTCTCTTCCTCACGGTGGACGTGGCGGTGCTGCGGGAACGGGTACGAGGGGGTGGTGGCCGGCCGGGCCCGGGAGGTGGAACGGGCCCGGCCGGCGGTCTCAGACCAGCAGGTTGCCGCTGGTGTGCCGGACCCGGTCGCCCTCGGCGGGCACCTTGGTGCGGGTGACGCCGTCCTCGGTGCAGCCGGTGTGCAGCAGGTAGCCGGCGCCGGTGAACGCGGCCGGGTCGAGTTCGATGCGGCCGCCGGTGAAGGACGAGCCGCCCGCGCGGTAGTGGTTGACGCCGTCGGTGATCAGCAGGTGCGCGGTCTTGCCGTCGGAGGCGCGGGAGTCCAGGCCGTCGAGCTGCCAGCTGACGGTGCGGTCGGCGCCGCTGCGGGCGAGGAAGGCGGCGGAGCTGTTGGTGCCGGTGAAGCGGGCGCCGCCGTCGATCCACAGCCGCTGGTCCTTGGCGGAGTCCAGCACCAGTCCGGTGTCGGCGAAGGTGCCGCCGTGCACCGCGGTGTCGGCGTGCGCGACGGTGCTCGGGGCGGCGCCGTCGCCCGCGCCGGTGAAGGTGCAGTGGTCCAGCACCAGGTCGCCGGTGCCGTTGAACTGCGCGCCGTCCAGGTTCTTCAGGGTGACCCGCAGCAGGTGCACGTCGGAGCTGACGGTGGCCGCGGTGACCTCGGACGCCTTGCCCTGGGTGAAGGCGGAGTCGGCGATCACCGTGGGCCGCTTGGAGCGCGCGGACGCCTGCGAGACCACCAGCGGCCCGGAGGCGACGCAGCCGCGCAGCTGGGCGCCGTCGGCGTTGACCCAGATCATGCCGGAGCCGGCCTGGGCGTTGCCGATGACGAGCATGTCCTCCAGCGTCAGGTCGGTGATGTTGGTGCGGGCCACGAACCAGGAGCAGGCGTGCCGGCGGACGGTGACCCGCTTGGCCGCGCCGCCCCAGGCGGCACCGGAGTTGGCGAAGGTCATCAGGCCGGAGTTGCCGGTGAAGGTCAGGTCGTGCTCGAACTGGCCGTGGGTGACGAAGGGGCCCTGGTCGTCGCCGTCGCCGTGGCAGTTGGTGACGTAGCCGTAGGCGGAGGCGGTCCAGTCGTTGAGGTGCCGGGCGTTGGCGACGTGGCAGTCCTCGACGTGGCCGTACAGGCAGTAGATCTGCTGGGTGAGGTAGCCGGCGCCGCCGTAGGTGACCGAGGCGGGGTTCTTCAGCTGGCACTCGGAGGTGCGGAAGTAGGTGCACCAGCGGCGGATGATCACCGGCCAGAAGGTGCCGGTGGCGTCGATGCCGGAGACGTCGCAGGAGACGGCGTACTCGTAGGCCAGCGGGTGCGAGCCGGTGACGGTGTCGTTGTCGGCGACGTCGGGGACGCCCTGGAAGACCATGTTGCGGACATGGGCGCGCTCGACCGGCTCGACCCGGGTCCAGGTGAAGGTGCGCCCGGCGGCCAGGTCCCAGCCGATCTTGTAGTTGACCCGGATGTGCGTGCCGTCCACGATCTCGGTGACCTGGACGAGCTTCTGCACCTCCTTCTCGTACAGCCCGGTGCCCGCGGCCGCGTCGATCTCGACGGTCCACCACTGGCCGACGGTGAAGGACGCGCTCCCCGGCACCTCGAAGATGTCGGCGAGGTCGGGCATGGCGGCGGACAGCTCGGACTTCACCGTGGTGTCGGTGACGGTGCCGCGGAAGTAGAGCACCGCGCCGAAGGGGTTGTTGTAGCTGTTCGGCTCGATCCCGTCGGTGGTGACGAGGTGGCCGCCGAAGTCCAGTTCGATCCGGGAGCGGGAGAAGGTGTGCCGCTTGGTGAAGTTGAGGTCGGTGTGCGCCTCGATCCGGTGGACGGCCGGGTCGTCCATCATGGCGTCCAGCGCGTCGTCGGCCGGGGTGGAGGCGTCGGCGATGCCGAACTGGCGGAAGTCCAGCAGGCCGTCGTGGACCATGAGCCAGCGGCCCTTGCCGGTGAGGCCGGCCGGGCGCAGCACGGTGCCGCCGTTGGGGGCGGTGGTGGCGCCGGCGTCCCAGCGGGCGGCCAGGCCGCCGCCGTCGCCGGGGGCGTGGTAGCCGGAGACGAACGCGACCGCGCCGTCGGCGAGCGACTTCGGGTTGAGCGCGAGCAGGTGGGCGACGGTGTCCACCGCGATCGGGGCGGGGGACTTGTCGGCGGCCGAGGCGGTGCCGGTGCCGGCGGCGACCGCGGTGGTGGTGGCCGCGAGCAGCAGCCCGCCGATGCCGCCGGCCCGCAGCAGCCTGCGGCGGGAGGTGTCCGGGTGGCTCGGTTCGGAGCTCGACTCGGGGCTCTGGTCGGTGGTGGAACCCGGCACGGGGCCAGGAGAAACGTTCACGGTGTGCCTCAGCCTTCGATGGGCCTTAGGTGAGGACGAGTCCCGTGACGCTTGCCGGAGGGGCGGATGGCGGTGACGGACCGGTGCGGGAAAAGCGCAGACCAGGGGCAGGGTGCTGACGCGGCACCGTCCGATGGGGCGAGACGCTATGCCCCGGCCGGTGAATCGGTCAAGACCCCGCGGTGGCCGCGGTGCGTCCCTCCGACGTCGCCCCGGCGCCGCCGTGCCCGAGGCTCTGACTGATCTGATCGGCGAAGTCCCGTACCTGGAGGCCGAGTTCGCGGAACCGCCAGCCGGGCAGGTCGAGCTTCAGCCCGGTGATGCTGATCGCGCCGACGCACCGGTCCCGGTGGTCGCGGACCACGCTGCCGATGCAGAAGATCCCGTCGGCATCCTCCTCGTCGTCCAGCGCGTAGCCGGTGGCGCGGATGTCGGCCAGGTGGGAGAAGAGCGTCGCCTCGTCGGTGATGGTGCGCGAGGTGCGGCGCGGCAGCCCGGTGCGGGCGATCAGCTCGCGTGCCTCGGCCTCGGGCATGGCCGCCAGCAGCGCCTTGCCGATGCCGGTGCAGTGCGGCAGTTCGCGGGCGCCCATCCGCAGGTCCAGCCGCAGTCCGCCGCCGGCGTCGACCTGGTCGACGATGACCGCCTGGCCGTCCTGGGGCACCGCGACGCGCGAGGCCATGCCGGTGGCGCCGGTCAGCTCGCGCAGCAGCGGGCGGGCCACGTCGCGCAGGGAGACCTGCGCCTGGGCACGGTCGCCGAGCCGGGCCAGCGACATGCCCAGCCGGTAGCGGCGGTTCATGCCCTCGCCCTCGTCGGCCACCAGCCCGTAGTGCCGCAGGGTCTGGAGCAGCCCGAACGCGGCGCTCTTGGAGACGCCGCTGCGCTGGGCGACCTCGGTGACGCTCAGTCCCGCACCCGGTCCGCCGGCGGCGAGCACCTCCAGCAGTTCCGCGGCTCTGGCCACGGTCTTCACCAGGTACTTCGGCTCCGCTCCCGGTGCCCGTCCCTGCTCGTCCGCGGACCCTTGCGCACCACTGTTCTGCATAGCGAAACAGTTTACCACCGGTTCCCCCTTGACCGGGGCGCGAAACCGGATCTAAGATCCCACCACTGTTCGGATATTCAGAACAGTGTTCTTGAAAATCGTTCCTTCAGTGCAGCGAACGATTCCTGCGACGACCTGCCGGGCGGATGGCCTCCCGCGGTCCCGACCGGGCAGGGCCGGGACCGTCACCCACAGCATCGACGCGAGGAGCACCACATGACGCTCGCCGAGCGGGCCCGCCAGGTGATACCGGGCGGGGTCAACAGCGGCCAGCGCAGCATTCCCGGCCTCACCGACCTGGTGATCACCCGCACCGCGGGTTCCCGGTTCTGGGACAGCGACGGACGGGAGTTCACCGACTACCACGCCGCCTTCGGGCCGCCGCTGCTCGGCCACAACGACCCGGACGTGGCCGCCGCGGTCGCCGACGCCTCCGGCCGGCTGGGGCTGACCGGCGTCGCCGTCACCGAGGACGAGGTGCTGCTCGCGGAGCAACTGGCCGAGCTGGTCCCCTCGATCGAGCAGGTGCTGCTCACCAGCACCGGCAGCGAGGCGACCTTCCACGCGCTGCGGCTGGCCCGCGCGGTCACCGGCCGCCGGCTGGTGGTGAAGTTCCAGGGCTGCTACCACGGCTGGCACGACGCGGTGAGCCTCAACGTCATCTCCGCGCCCGACCGGGTCGGCCGGCCCGACCCCACCTCCACCGGCATCCTGCCCGAAGTCCTCGACGCCACCTTGGTGCTGCGCTTCAACGACGCCGCCGCGCTGCGCGAGGTCTTCGCCGCGCACGGCCGCGACATCGCCGCGGTGATCGTGGAGCCCGTCCCGCACAACGTCGGCGCGCTGCTGCCGACCGCGGAGTTCCTGCGCGCGCTGCGCGAGGAGTGCACCGCCGCCGGCAGCGTGCTGGTCTTCGACGAGGTGATCACCGGCTTCCGGCACGCGCTCGGCGGCTACCAGGAGATCAGCGGGGTCACCCCGGACCTGACCACCCTCGGCAAGGCGATCGCCAACGGCGCCCCGATCGGCGCGCTCGGCGGCCGCGCCGACCTGATGCAGCACTTCAGCAGCCGGCCCGGCGGCCCGGTGTTCTTCGCCGGCACCTACAACGGCCACCCGCTGCCGGTCGCCGCCGCGCTGGCCACCCTGCGCAAGCTGCGCGAGGAGCCGGTGCACGAGCACGTCTTCCGGCTGGGCGAGCGGGTGCGCACCGAACTGGCCGCGCTCTACCGGCGGATCGGCGTGCCCGCGGTCGTCACCGGCTACGGCTCGGTCTTCGTCAGCTACTTCATGCCCGGCCCGGCCCCGCTCAGCTACGACGACCTGCTCGCCAACGACACCGCGCTGTTCGTCGGCTACCGCCGCCACCTGATCGAGCACGGCGTCTTCGAACTGCCGCTCAACCTCAAGCGCAGCCACCTGTCCTACGCGCACACCGACGCCGACGTGGACCGGCTGCTGGAGGCGACCGAGGCGGCCGTCACCCGCACCCTCGCCGAGGGCGGCCCGAGCGACCTGGCGCACACCTCGACCATGGGCGGCGCCGCCGCACCGAACGGAGCCCGCTGATGCTCACCGTCAACACCACCCGCCCGCCCGGCCCGGCCGGCCGGATCAGCAAGGTCGAGACCCTCCAACTCGGCACCGCCTGGCGCGACTTCGGCTATGTGCGCATCCACACCGACGAGGGCCTGACCGGCGTCGGCGAGATCACCCACCCCTACCGGGTGGACGAGACCTGCCGGCTCGCCGAGGCCATGGGCCACCGCCACCTGCTGGGCGCCGACCCGTTCGACGTCGAGGAACTCTGGCTGCGCATGTACCAGGGCGACTTCCTGCGCGGCGGCGACATCGGCGGCGTCGTCGTCTCCGGCGTCGACCAGGCGCTGTACGACCTGATGGGCAAGGCGCTGGGCGTGCCGGTCTACCGGCTCACCGGCGGCGCCACCCGCGACCGGGTCCGGGTCTACGCCAACGGCTGGTACACCGGCGAGCGGGAGCCAGCCGAGTTCGCCGCGAAGGCGAAGGAGACCGTCGCCAAGGGCTTCAGCGCGCTGAAGTTCGACCCGTTCGGCGCGGGCCTGCACGAGCTGGAGCGCCCCGAGCTGCGCCGCTCGCTGGCCCTGGTCGCCGCGGTGCGCGAGGCGGTCGGCCCGGAGGTGGACCTCTTCGTCGAGGGGCACGCCCGGTTCGCGATGGCCACCGCCCGCCGGCTGGTGCACGAGCTGGCGCCGTACGACATCGGCTGGTTCGAGGAGCCGCTGCCCTGGACGCACATCGAGCGCTACGCCGAGCTGCGGCAGATCGCGGCCTTCCCGATCTCCGGCGGCGAGCACTTCCACAACCGCTACGAGTACAAGCAGCTCTTCGCCACCGACGCCGTCGACATCGTGCAGCCCGACCTGTCGATGGCCGGCGGCTTCACCGAGCTGCGCAAGATCGCCGCCCAGGCCGACGCGCACGGCATGCTCGTCGCCCCGCACAACTCCAACTCGCCGCTGTGCACCACCGCTTCGGTGCACGCCACGCTCGGCATCACCAATCTGAAGATCCTGGAGACCTTCGACGGGCTGCTGGAGCCGTACGTCTTCGACGCGGTGCGCGGCGCGCTGCCGATCACCGACGGGCACGTCGAGCTGCCCACCGCGCCCGGGCTCGGCATCGAGCTGGTCGACGAGGTCTTCGCCGAGCACCCGCCCACCCACCGGTTCTGGAACATGTTCGCGGACGGCTGGGAGAAGAGGAACCGCACATGATCGTCGACGTGCACTCCCATCTCTTCCGGCACAGCCACGACTTCGACGACGTCTTCCGCGCCGAGTCCGCCCGGGCGCACGCCGGCGAGGTCGACCTCACCGTGCGGTACGAGGAGTACGCGGCCAGCGCGCCCGAGGGCACCCGGACCGTGGTGGTCGGCGGCAAGGCGCGCCGCAGCGGCCTGTGGGTCGACGACGCGGCCGTGGCCGGCTACGTCGCGAAGCACCCGGACCGGCTGATCGGCTACCTCTCCATCGACCCGACCCAGCCCGGCTGGCAGGACGAACTGCGCCACGGCCACCAGGAGTTGGGGCTGCGCGGGATCAAACTGATGCCGATGTACGCCGGGTTCGACCCGGCCGACGAGGCGTACGAGCCGCTGTACGCCTACGCCGAGCGGCACGGGCTGCCGCTGCTGGTGCACACCGGCACCACGTTCGTCTCGCAGGCGCCGCTGGAGTACGCCATGCCGCGGCACCTGGACTGGGTGGCCATGCGCCACCCGGAGCTGCGGATGGTGCTGGCCCACCTCAGCCACCCCTTCGAGGGCGAGTGCATCGCGGTGATCCGCAAGCACCGGCACGTCTACGCCGACGTCAGCGCGCTGCACTACCGGCCGTTCCAGCTGTGGCACAGCCTGCGCCTGGTGCAGGACTACGGGGTGTGGGACAAGCTGCTCTTCGGCAGCGACTACCCCTTCACCACGGTGGACGACTCGGTGGAGGGGCTGCGCCGGATCGCCCGCATCCCGGGCATCCCCGGGCTGGACCCGCTCGACCAGGACGCGGTGGAGGCGCTGATCCACCGCCCGTCGCTGGAACTGCTCGGCCTGGAGGGGCCGTGAGCGGCGCGGGTGCCTCCGGCGGGACGGACCGGGCGCGGCCCGACGGCGCTGACGCGGCGGCGGTCGGCACGGCGGCGGGCCGCTTCGACCTGACCGGCCGCACCGCGCTGGTCACCGGCGCGGCCCGCGGCCTGGGCCGGGCGTTCGCGACCGCGCTGGCCGAGGCGGGCGCCGACCTGGTCCTCACCGACCTGCCCGGCGCCGAAGGGCTCGCCGAGACCGCCGCGCTCGTCCGGGACCTGGGGCGCGGCGCGCTCGTCGTCGAGCAGGACCTGTCCGACATCGGGGCGCTGCACGACTTCGCCGACGAGGTACGCGCCCAGGCCGGCCCGATCCGCATCCTCGTCAACAACGCGGGCACCGCGGCCCTGGAGCGGTTCAACGAGATCACCCCGGACAGCTGGTACCGCGTGATGCGGGTCAACCTCGACGCGGTGTTCTTCCTCACCCAGCGGGTCGCCGAGCACATGGTCGCCGACGGCGTGCCCGGCCGGATCGTCAACATCACCTCCAAGAACGCGCTGGTCGCCGAGGCGGGGCTGGCGCACTACAACGCCTCCAAGGCCGCGGTGGACCTGCTCACGCAGACCCTCGCGGTCGAGCTGGCGCCGCACGGCATCACCGTCAACAGCCTGGCCCCGGGCATGGTGGAGACCCCGATCGACGGCGAGTTCCCGTTCGACCGGGCGGCGTTCGAGGCCGCCTACCGCCACCGCATCCCGCTCGGCCGCTACGCGCGGCCCGAGGAGTGCACCGGCGCGCTGCTGCTGCTCGCCGGGGACGGCGGCGGCTACCTGACCGGCACCCGCATCGTGGTGGACGGCGGGGTGCTGGCCGACCAGATGCCGCGCACCGAGTTCATGCCCCCGTACCGCACGTCACTCGACCCCGGGCCGCAGAGCGGTCCCGGACGGAAGGACGGCACCGCATCATGAACACCACCCGAAGGCACCTGCTGCGCTCCGGCGGGCTCGGCGCGGCGGCCGTCGCGGCCGGGGCGCTGGCCACGGTGCCCGCGCAGGCGGCCGAGCCCGCGGGCAGTACGAAGGACGACCAGGGCGGGGCCCCGGCCGCGGGGCGCCCGGCCGCGACATCGGCGGCCACCGTCGCCGACCTGCTGGCCGCCCCGTCGGCGTCGCTGCGGGCCGGCGCGGTGGCGGTCGTCGCCGGCTACCACGCGCCCGGCGACGGCGGCGGCATGACCGTACGCTGGGACGCCGCCAGCACCCTCGCGCCCGACGGCGGCCTCGTCCTGCGGCCGGACGACCGCCCCGCGCACGGCCGTTGGCGCCGCGTGCACGACGGGGTGCTGGACTTCCGCGGCTTCGGCCTGTTCGACGCGGGCACCCCGGCCGACGACGCGCTGGACGCCATGGTCGGCGACCCGTCCGTACACCGCGTCGAGGCCCACACCGACCTGCTCTTCCGGCGCCGCCACACCTACCACCGCTCCCGGATCACCCTGGACTTCGGCGGGCACACGGTGCACACCGGCGGCATCGAACGCAACACGCACGACAACCCGTTCGGCGCCGTCCTGTTCTTCCAGGGCACCGTCACCGGCGACACCGTCACCCACGTGCTGCCCGCCGGCGTCATCGAACTCACCGACGCCTTCCCGGTGCCCGACTCCGGCGCCTTCGAGGTCGGCCAGTGGTGGGCGGTGCAGAGCGACGAGGTGGCCGGCGGCGGCAGCGACGAGCGCGAGCTCCAGAAGATGGTCGAGGTCACCGAGATCATCGACGGCACCCACATCCGCGTCGACTACCTCAACGGCTGGCCGCTGGCGGCCGGCCGCACGCTCACCTGGCGCCGGGTGGAGCCGGTCGTCGGCGCCCGGGTGGAGCACCTCGTCTTCCTCGGCGCCGGCCAGGACACCGGCGCGGTCGACGACGAGTACACCGGCTCGCACCCCGTCGCCTACGAGTACGCCGTCGACTGCGACGTCTCCCGCATCCAGGCCACCGGCACCTTCTGGCCGGTCATCATGCGCCGCTGGTGCACCCGCTACCGCACCCTCCAGTGCGGCCTGAAGAACCCGCCCACCGTGATGTACGGCGGCGCCGGCTACCTCACCCAGCAGATCTACTGCCTGTACGGCCACGTCGCCGACTGCACCAGCAGCAACGTCCGCCACCTCAACGACCTGACGGCGTCGGCCTACTGCCAGGTCGTCAACTGCCACGGCGACGGCGACGACGAGGGCGGCAACCCCTTCACCACCCACGGGCAGTACGAGCACGACCTGCTCTTCGACGGCAACTCCGGGCTGATGGACATCGCCAACTCCGGTGCCCAATGGGGGAACTCGGCGAAGCGGATCACCGTACGCAACCACGTCTGCTCCTGGTTCACCGCGAACACCCTGATCACCGACCTGACGCTGGAGAACGTCAAGGTGATCCCCCGGCCCACCTTCGACCCCGACGGCACCCTGGTGATCAACGCCGACGGCGCCCAACTGCGCGGCTGCACGGGCGCGTTCTTCGCCGTCGCCCAGCGCTCGGCCCGCTCCAGCCGGCCGACCACCGTCACCGACTGCGTCTTCGACCTGCCGAAGGCGTCCGTGCTCGTGCAGACCCCGGTCACCGCGCCCGTGCACTTCGTGCGGACCACGTTCACCGGGCTCGACGGCAACGTCCTGCGCGGCAGCGGACCGGTGCACTTCACCGACTGCCGCCTCACCGGCAGCGCGAAGGGCGCGCCGCTGTCGGTCGGCGCGGCCGAGGTCACCGTCGACGGCGGCAGCCTCACCGACACCGGCATCGCGCTCAGCGCCGTACGCGACCAGCGGATCAGCGTCGGCGGCGGCGTACGGCTGGCCGGGACCAACGCGGCCGGCGCGCTGCTGTCCCGTGACACCGGCACCGGGGCCACCGTGGTGTGGGAGCTGGCGGACCTGCGCAGCGAGGCGGCCGACGCGGACACCGCGCACGTACGGGTCACCGACGGCACCAACCGCTACAGCGCGGTCGGCGCCCGGTTCACCGGCGGCCGACTCGCCCTGGCCGCAGCCGCGTTCGGCGGTTCCTCCGCGCTGCTGCACACCGCCTGCACAGAGGACCAGGTGACCCGCGAGGGGCTGCCCGCGGACGGGAAACGGGTCAGCGCCACCAGCGGCAACCTGATCCTCTGACCGACCGCCCACCCCCGCCCGCACCACCTCCGGAAGGGAGGCCGCCGCCATGCGCTACCGCACCGCGGCTCCGGCCGACGAGGGCGCCCTGCACGCCCTGTGGGCGGCGGTCTTCCCCGACGCGCCCACCGTCACCACGCTCTGGGGCCGCGACCCGGGGCGCCACCGCCGCACGTTCGTCGCCGAGACCGGCGACGGGCGGCTCGTCTCCGTCCTGCACTACCTGCCCCGGCCCATCCGCTCGGCCGCCGGCACACCCCAGCGCGTCGGCTGCGTCGGCAGCGTCGCCACCCACCCCGACGCCCGCGGCCAGGGCCACATCCGCCACCTCCTCGCCGCCGCCGTCGCCGCGATGACCGCCGACGGCTGCGCCTGGTCCCTGCTGTTCACGGGTACCCCGCGCGTCTACGAAGGCGCCGGCTGGCGGTCCTTCGCCGCACCCGGCTGGTCCGGGCCCCTCACCACCGCCGCACCGCACCCCGCCGCCGCGGGTGTCCGCCCCGCCGCCCCCGCCGACCTGCCCACCCTGCGCGCCCTGCGCTCCTCCTTCGACGCCACCCGCCCCCTGACCACCGTCCGCACCCCCGCCGACTGGGCCCACCGCGTCCCCGTCTGGTACGCGCCCCCGACGCAGACCCTGCTGACGGACGCGGGCACGGGCTTCGTCGTCCTGCGCCGTCCCGCGGCCGACTCCGTCGAGGTCGCCGAGATCGCGCTCGCCCCGGGCCACGAGGCCGTCGCGGCCCCGGCGCTCCTCTCGGCCGCGGCCATCCACGCCCGCGAGGCCCACCTCACCACCGCCACCGTCCACCTCCCCGCGGACCCCGCGATCCGCGCCGCCCTCCCCCACCTCCTCGCCGCCCCCCGCTTCTCCCCCACCCACTACGGCATGTCCCGCCCCCTCCTCGCCTCCCCCTCCTCCGTCCACGCCACCACCACGTCCCCCACCGCCTTCCACTGGCCCGCCGACTCCTTCTGACCCCACCCGGGGGGCGCCCGGCACCGGCGCGGACGAGGTCGCGTCGGGTCAGAGTTCGCGGAAGTAGACCGTGAGGGGGTGCGGGGTGCAGCCGAGGGAGGTGTAGAGGGCGCGGGCCGGGGCGTGGAAGGCGTCGCCGCCGGTGCCGATCTCGACGACCGCGGCGCCAAGTGCCCGCATCCGCGCGAAGGCGTGTTCGCACAGGGCAGTGCCCAGGCGGTGGCGCCGGTGTCCGGCCGCGACGGCCAGGATGTCGATGTCGCCCTTCTTGCGGGCCGGATCGACGCGCCAGGCCACGTATCCGGCGATCTTGTCGTCGGCCTCGGCGACAGCGACGTACCGGTGTCGTTCGGGTGCGTGGAGTTCGGCGACCTGTTTGCGGTAGTCCTCGCGCCAGTTGCCGTGCTGGACGGCGAAGACCACCTCGCCCACCAGCGGGCGGAAGGACTCCTCGTAGAACGGCCCGAACGTGTCGATGGACAGTTCGGTGAGCGGTGCAAGGTCCTGCGGGGTGCATGCGCGGATGAGCACGGAGGTGCTGCCTCTCAGGCTGAGGGCTCGTTACCCGGGCGGAAAAGGGCATCGGTCAGCCCGCTCCCTGCCCCCGTTCAGCAGTGAGCCGGGCTCCCTCAGCGGCGCGTACGCCAACTGGCAAAGCACTCCATCCCCGCAATGTACGCCGCCGGCCCCGGCGCTGGGGGTCTTTAGCGGTGGTTCCTCGCGAGGTACCCCGCTAATACACACCGCCGCACCTCCCTCCTCGGCCCCGCGGGACGGGCAATCCGTCCCGTCGACCTACGGCTGATCAGGAGCTCGTCGCTCCAGACCCGCCTGCACCGTACCCAACCGACCACCCGTCTCCGGGCGGGGCTTCTCTCCGCGGTAGGGGACCCATCGATATCCAGGCCGAAAGGTGACGTAGTCGTCGCCGAGGCCGAGTTCGGCGTGCAGTGCTTCGGAGAGAACCAGACCGTGGATGCTGCCGTCGCTGAGCTCGTCCGGAGTCCAGTCGGACTTGAGATCGCTGAGCTCTAGGAAGCCTTCTGGGTTCCAGCCAACCTTGGCGGCAACGTAGCCGTCGAACCGTGCGAGCAGCGTGTAGAGCTGGTGCCCCAACTCCGTCAACTCGGCCGGCTCCGGGTCCGACCAGCGTGACAGAGGCACTCCGCTCTCGGCAGCAGTCGGTAGGCCAGAACCTTCGCTTCGGCGGCCGGCAAGGGCGTGAACGGCGACGGACGGCCAGGTCGTTGGCGGTCCCGCAGTCCGGCAAGTCCCTGCTCGGCGAAGCAGTGCCGCCAGCGGCGCACCGTGTCCAGGTGCAGGCTCGTCTCCCACGCGATGCGGGCGATGGAGCGGCCGGGCGCGGCGTGCAGCACGATCTGCGCCCGCACCCGCTGCCGATAATCGCTCGTGTGGCCCCAGGTCACCTTCTGCAAGCGCTTGCGGTCGGTGACGGTGAGAAGGATCGGACAGGCGGCGGCAACGGGCACGGTAGGCGGGCCAACTCCTGGTATGCGAGGCCGGCTGGCGGGCCGGTCAGTGGGGGCCGGAGAGCAGCGCGTTGAGATCTGCGAAGGGGATGCCTTGGGCGAGGGAGTCGTAGCCGCCGGTGCCGAAGAGGTCCTGTGCAGCGCAGCGGGCGGCAGCGTAGGCGGCCTGCGCCACGCCCGAGCCGAGACTGACGCGAGCCACTCCGAGGGCGCCGAGCTCGGCAACGGTCGGGGTGCCGGGGCCGGCCATGACGTTCAGCGGTACGGAAATGTCCCTGGCCAGTGCCGCGATGGTGGCGGTGTCGGTGACACCGGGGACGAAGATGCCGTCCGCGCCCGCGTCAACGTACAGATGCGCCCGGGCCAGGGTTTCCTTCAGCCGGGTGTCCGGGTCGCCGAGCCCGAACAGAAAGGTGTCGATACGCGCGTTGAGGAACAGATCCGCGCCTGCCCGGTCGGCACTCCGCCGAGCTGCTGCCAGCCGCGCCGCGAGCTCTGCCGGAGGCCGGGCGCCGTCCTCGATGTTGACGCCGACGGCACCCGCCGCGAGGACCCCGGACACGGTTTCGGCAACGCCGGCGGCATCCGTCCCGTACCCGCCCTCGATGTCAGCGGTGACCGGCACCGCGACGGCAGTGACGATCCGGGCGATCAGCTTCAGCGCCCGGTCGCAGGTAAGGACGTCGCCGTCTGGAGCCCCCAGCGACCAGGCGACACCGGCGCTGGTGGTCGCGATCGCGGGGGCGCCCGCGGCCTCGATGACGCGGGCGCTCGCAACATCCCAGGCGTTGGCGAGCGCGAGGGGTTCAGCTGGTGTGTGCAGAGAGCGGAAGAGGCGGGCATTGTCCGGCTGCGTGATGGTCATGGATGCAGCCAAACATCGACTACTGCCCATCTTCTGGCAAGAATCCGACACGAACATAGATCTCGAACCCGCCCCATGGTTCCGGCTCCGAAGCCGACCCCCGAAGGAATTCCGGAGCCGACCACTGAGCCGACAGCGCCGCGTGCGGCCGTCCGGTCACATCGCCACTCGCGGGCCGCGTGCAGGGTGATCGACGAGATCCGGCGCAGGCCCCCGTCGGAGTGCGGCCGGTCGTGCCGACGTCTGGGCCGCCCGGGATCACGCTGCTGTCCAGGCGTCGCGGATCATCGTGGCGAGGTCGGACCGCTCGGCTTTCCAGCCGAGTTCATTCGTGATCCTGGCGATGTCGGCCACCAGACGCGGGGGCTCGGGTTGGGGAGGGCGGCGGACCACGGGGACGGGGCGGGCCGTGATGCGCTCGACCGTCGCCACGACCTCGCGCATGCTCGCCGGGGTGGCGCCGACGTTGTAGACGCGGTAGGGCACGTCGGTGGTGGACTCCAGCGCCAGCAGGTACGCGCGCGCCACGTCGTCCACGTGCACGAAGTCCCGGACCGCGGTGCCGTCCCCGTTCATCTCCAGGTGCGGGAACCGGCCGGCCGCGACGGCCAGCGCCTTCGGGATGATCCGGGTGCCGTCGGCGTCCCCCACCCCCTGCACGGCCCCGGCGATGTTGAAGCACCGCAGGCTCACCGCGCGCACCGCGCCGGTCTCCGCGCGATCCCTCAGCACATCCTCCGCGGCCAGCTTCGACACGCCGTACGGATTGCCCGGGGCGGGTGCGGCGTCCTCACCGATGGGTTGGTGCTCCGGAGCACCGAAGACCGCGGCCGTGGAGCCCAGGACGACGGTGGGGACGTCCCGGCCGGTACGTGCGGCTCCCACGGCGTTCAGCAGGGCGGTCGTGCCGCCGACGTTGACCCGCTGGTAGTCGTCCGGCCGCTCGAAGGACTCGCGCACCCTGGTGAGGGCCGCCAGGTGGCACACGCCGTGCACGCCTTCGAGGGCGGCCGTCACACGGCGCTCGTCGAGAACGTCGGCCCGGAGGACGTCGGTGACCGGCAGTTCCGGTAGCGGGGCGTCGGCGCCGCGGTGGGTCATCGCCACGACGTCATGACCGGCATCGGCGAGCCTCCGCACCACGGCGGTGCCGACGAAACCGTAGGCACCGGTGACCAGTACACGCAACGGATGTTCCTCTCCGCCAAGGACGAGCCCGCGGGGTGCGAGAGGTTCGCCGTCCAGCAGCCCGCGCCCGTCCGCACGGTACACGGTGCCGCTCCTCCCATGGTCGGTAGGCATTTGCCTAAAGGATGTAGGCAGATGCATGATGGGTGGAGGCGGATGGGAGGAAGCCGATGGTTCGGGTGGGGCTGAGTGCGGAGCGGCTGGCGCGGGCGGGGGCCGAGCTGGCCGACGAGGTCGGGTTCGGGCAGGTGACCGCGTCGGCGCTGGCGCGGCGGTTCGACGTGAAGGTGGCGAGCCTGTACTCGCACGTGCGCAGCTCGCACGACCTGAAGGTCAGGATCGCGCTGCTGGCGCTGGAGGAGATGGCCGACCGGGCGGCCGCGGCGGTCGCGGGCCGGGCCGGGAAGGACGCGCTCGCGGCGTTCGCGGAGGCGTACCGGGACTACGCACGGGAGCACCCGGGCCGCTACGAGGCGGCGCGCCTGCGGCTGGACCCGCAGACGGCGGCACACAGCGCCGGGGTACGGCACGCCCAGATGACCCGGGCGATCCTGCGCGGGTATGACCTGGCGGAGCCGGACCAGACCCACGCCGTACGGATGCTCGGCGGCGCCTTCCACGGCTACGTGGACCTGGAGCTGAGCGGAGCGTTCAGCCACACCCCGGTCGCCGCCGAGGAGTCATGGGCATGGCTGATCGACTCGCTCGACCTCCTCCTGCGCAACCGCGCGACCCCCGCCACCGGCACCGGCACGGACCCGGGCACCGACCCCTCGACCGACAGGCAGAAACCATGAGCACCGAGCAGCCCCTGACCACCACCCCCGTCACCCCCGAACTGCTGCGCGGCGCCGTGGACATCGAGCCCACCGCGCACGGACTGCTGCCGCACCGGCTGCCCGCCGCCGCCCGCCGGCAGATCCCCGAGAACGACCTGCTGGCCGTCGCGGAGGCCCAACCGTCCGGCGTGCGCCTGGTGTTCCGGACCCGGGCGACCGTGATCGAGCTGGACGCGCTGGCCACGAAGCGGGCGTACGTCGGTGCGCCGCTGCCCGCGGACGGCGTGTACGACCTGGTGGTGGACGGGAAGCCCGCCGGCCAGGCCACCGCGCCCGGCGGCCGGGTGCGCACCACGGACATGGCGACCGGGGCCGTGGAGGTGACGGAGGGGCCCGCGGGCACCGCCCGCTTCACCGGCCTGCCCGGACACGCCAAGGACGTGGAGATCTGGCTGCCGCACAACGAAGGCAGCGAGCTGATCGCGCTGCGCACCGACGCTCCGGTGGAGCCGCTCGCCGCCGGCCGCCGCAAGGTGTGGCTGCACCACGGCAGTTCGATCAGCCACGGCTCCAACGCCACGCATCCGACGGGCACCTGGCCCGCGCTGGCCGCCGCCCGCGGCGGCGTCGACCTGGTCAACCTCGGCTTCAGCGGCAGCGCGCTGCTCGACCCGTTCACCGCCCGCGCGATGCGCGACACCCCGGCGGACCTGATCAGCGTCAAGCTCGGCATCAACATCGTCAATGCCGACCTGATGCGGCTGCGCGCGTTCGGCCCGGCGGTCCACGGCTTCCTCGACACCGTCCGCGAGGGGCACCCGACCGCGCCGCTGCTGGTGGTGTCGGCGATCCTGTGCCCGGTGCAGGAGGACACCCCCGGCCCGCTGGCGCCGGACTTCGGCGACGGGGTGATCCGCTTCAAGGCGACCGGTGACCCCGCCGACGTCGCGGCGGGCCGCCTGACGCTGAGCGTCATCCGTTCCGAACTCGCCCGGATCGTCAAGCAGCGCGCAGCGGACGACCCGCACCTGCACTACCTGGACGGCCGCGAGCTGTACGGCGCCGCGGACTACGCCGAACTGCCGCTGCCCGACGAGGTGCACCCCTCCCAGGAAGCGCACCTGCGGATCGGAGACAACTTCGCGCGGCTGGCCTTCGGCCCGGGCGGCGCCTTCGCCGGCGCGTAGCCCGCAACCGCGGAACGTCTCGTACGGTCGGATCGAACACGTTGTAGACACATCGCCCGAACGGGCGGATCATTCAGGCCCCGGGCGCGGCAGCCGCCCGGGGCCTGTTCCGCGTACCCCTCCAGGCGCCCACCCGGGCACCCTGCCTGGTACCTACCGGCGTGCGACGGTCCCCCGCGCGCCGGGGGTGCACTCCCGCACTCCGGCGCGCGTTGCGCGCCAACGGCACACTCCTGCGCGCACTCCCCCAGGTGCTCCACCTGCGAGGTTTACACCACCGGGGGCGCGAAGGCGCCCCCCTTCCGCTATACCGCCGCACACCCCCGGCTGCTTGGCTGGACCCTGCACGCAACCACCGGCGGGCTCCGCCGCCCCGACCGTCGGCGTACGCCAACACCGTTGCCCACCAAGCCCGTTCACCTGTCACCAGGTCCTCTCACGCTGCCTGTCCAGCTCGTCTTACGGGAGAAAACGTGCCCGAACCGGGACACCCCACCGGCGCCACCACCGACGACCCCGCCGCCGACCAGGCGAGCGGCGCACAGCTCACCAGTCTCACCACCCAGGCGGCGCGCCAGCTGGCGACCACCACCAAGTCCGAACCGCAGATGCAGGGGATCAGCTCCCGGTGGCTGATCCGCATGCTGCCGTGGCTGGACATCAAGGGCGGCACCTACCGCGTCAACCGGCGGCTGCAACTGACCGTCGGGCGCGGCCGGGTGGCGTTCGAGCAGAACGGCGCCGACGACATCCGGGTCATCCCCGAAAGCCTCACCGAACTCCCGCCGCTGCGCGGCTACGCCGACACCGGCGTCCTCACCGACCTGGCCGCCCACTTCCAGCCCCGGGACGTCCGCCCGGGCGAGGTGCTCTTCGAGGCCGGCCAGCCGATCACCGACACCTTCCTGGTCGTGCACGGCCGGCTCACCCGCTACGCCGAGGGCATGTACGGCGAGGAGGGCGTCGTCGGCGTCCTCACCGACGGCGACCAGGTCGGCGACGAGGCGATCGGCCAGGCCGAACCGCGCTGGAAGACCACCGTGCGGGCCGACACCGCCGGCGTCGTGCTGGCGCTGCCCTGGCAGACCGTCCAGGAACTCTCCGCCCGCGAACCGTCGTTGGCCGCGCACCTGGCGGCGTACGCCGAGCAGCAGCGGCGGCCCACCAACCGCCGCGGCGAGGCGGACATCCCGCTCCAGGCCGGCCACTTCGGCGAACCCGTGCTCAACAGCGGCTTCGTCGACTACGAGCTGCGCCCGCGCGAGTACGAACTCTCGCTCACCCAGACGGTGTTGAAGGTGCACAGCCGGGTCGCCGACCTCTACAACGACCCGATGAACCAGACCCAGCAGCAACTGCGGCTGACCATCGAGGAGATCCGCGAGCGCCAGGAATGGGAGATGGTCAACAACCGCGAGTTCGGGCTGCTGCACAACACCGACTACGGCCAGCGGATCAGCACCCACTCGGGCCCGCCGACCCCGGACGACCTCGACGACCTGCTCTCGATGCGCCGCAAGACCAAGCTCTTCCTCGCCCACCCGAAGGCCATCGCCGCCTTCTTCCGGCAGTGCAACAAGCGCGGACTGGTGCCCGGCAGCGCCGATGTCGGCGGCCACCAGGTGCCCGCCTGGCGCGGGGTACCGATCTTCCCCTGCGGCAAGATCCCGGTCAGCGAACGGCACACCAGCAGCATCATCGCGCTGCGCACCGGCGAGGAGGACCAGGGCGTCGTCGGCCTGCACGCGACCGGCATCCCCGAGGAGTACCAACCCGGCCTGAACGTCCGCTTCATGGGCATCAACGAGGCCGCGGTCATCAGCTACCTCGTCACGGCCTACTACTCGGTGGCGATCCTGGTGCCCGACGCGGTCGGCATCCTGGAGAACGCCCAGCTCGGCCGGGTCGAGTGACCGCGTCCGAGGGCCGGGCGGAGAACCCGGCGACCGCGTCCCCCCAACCGGCCCGCCCGGCCCGCCTGTCGCTGCCCGGACCGCCGAGCTTCCCGCGCCCGGCCGCACGCCGCACCGGGGTCATCCCGGGGCTGAGGTACCAGCCGGCCGTGCCCGCCGACCCGGAGAAGGTCAAGGAGGTCGACCGCCGGCTGGAGGAGTGGGCCCGCGAACTCGACCTCTTCCCCACCGCGTGGACCGGGGACTTCTCCGGCTTCCAGTTCGGCCGGGCCGTGGTGCTCCAGCACCCCCACGCGGCGGACCTGGACCGGCTCACCGTCGCCGGCCAGCTCCTGCTCGCGGAGAACCTCGTGGACGACTGCTACTGCGAGGAAGCGGAGGACCGCGGCGGCTCGCACCGGGGGCTGGGCGGACCGCTACTGTTCGCCCAGTCGGCGATCGACCCCTACCACGGCACGCCGGAGGCCGAAGCGGGCTGGCAGCAGGGCATGCAGGCGGACGGACCGCTGCGCTCGTACTACTGGGCGATGAAGGGGTACGCCGCCTTCGCCACGCCCAGCCAGACCACCCGCTTCGTCCACGACATGGCCCGCCTGCACATGGGCTACCTCGCCGAAGCCGCCTGGGCCGAGACGAAGTACGTGCCCACCGTCTGGGAGTACCTGGTCATGCGGCAGTTCAACAACTTCCGCCCCTGCCTGTCGATCGTCGACGCGCTGGACGGCTACGAACTGCCCGAACCGCTCTACTCCCGGCCGGAGGTCCAGCGGATCACCGCGCTCGCGTGCAACGCGACCACCCTGGTCAACGACCTCTACTCCTTCACCAAGGAGCTGGAGACCGACCCGGAGCACCTCAACCTGCCCCAGGTGGTGGCCGCCAACGAGGGTTGCGGGCTCAAGTCCGCCTACCTGCGGGGCGTGGAGATCCACAACCAGATCATGGCGTCCTTCGAGGAGGAGGCCGCCGCGCTGGCGGTGACCTCTCCGCTGGTCGGCCGCTACGCCAAGGGGCTGTCGGACTGGGTGGCCGGCAACCACGAGTGGCACGCGACCAACACCCACCGATACCACCTGCCGAACTACTGGTAGGCGCACCACCGCACCACCGCCAGACGCGCCACCGGTACACCGCACCACCAGAAACACCGCACCACCAGCACCATGCACCCGTACAGAAGGAGTCAGCGTTGACCACGTCCCACCACGGCACCGCCACCGCACCGGTGCCGGCCCAATCCACGTACCAGACCCGCATCGCGGACTACTGGAACGCTGAGGAGAACCCGGTCAACCTCGAACTCGGCAAGATCGACGACCTCTACCACCACCACTACGGCGTCGGCGACGCCGACCGGTCGGTGCTCGACGAGCCGGACCCGAACCTGCGGCGCGATCGGATCACCGCCGAACTGCACCGCCTGGAGCACGCGCAGGCCGAGCTGCTCGCCTCCCACCTCGGGCCGCTCACCCCCGACGACCGGGTCTTCGACGCCGGTTGCGGGCGCGGCGGCGGCAGCGTGGTGGCCCACCTGCGCTACGGCTGCCACGCCGACGGGGTGACGCTCTCCACCAAGCAGGCGGACTTCGCCAACGCGCAGGCCCGCGCCCGCGGCATCGACGGCAAGGTCCGCTACCACCACCGCAACATGCTCGACACCGGCTTCCAGACCGGCGCCTACGCCGCCTCCTGGAACAACGAGTCGACGATGTACGTGGAGTTGGAGCTGCTCTTCGCCGAGCACGCCCGGCTGCTGCGGCGCGGTGGCCGCTACGTCACGATCACCGGCTGCTACAACGACACATACGGCCGGGCCTCCCGCGAGGTGTCGCTGATCAACGCGCACTACATCTGCGACATCCACCCGCGCTCGGGGTACTTCCGGGCGATGGCGGCCAACCGGCTGGTCCCGGTGCACGTCGAGGACCTGACGGCGACGGCGATCCCGTACTGGGAGCTGCGCCAGCAGGCCGACCACCTTGTCACGGGCATCGAAGAACCGTTTCTGACGGCATACAAGAACGGCAGCTTCCAGTACCTGCTGATCGTGGCCGACCGGGTGTAGCGGGCCCGCGCGGACGCCGAGCGGCGCGGTCCGGCCACGGGAGGGTGCCCCGTGGCCTGGCCGCGCCGCCGTCATGCCGCCCCTCGGGGCAGTGAATGTGCCGGCCTGTCAGATGGCGGTCAGCGTCGTCCACTTCTGCGCGTCGGTGCCGTTGCAGTCCCACAGCTGGAGCTGGGTGCCGTCCGCCGTCGAGGAGTTGGGGTCGTCGAGGCAGCGGCCGGACACCGGGTTGCGGTAGCCCCCGCCGTAGGGCTCCCAGACCTGGTTGGCGCCGCCGTTGCACTCCCAGAGCTGCACCTTCGTGCCGTCGCCGGTGCCGAGGTCGGCCGCGTCCAGGCACTTGCCGACCGCCCGCAGGGTGCCGTCGGTGCGCAGCTGCCACCACTGGGCGTCGCTGCTGTTGCACGACCACAGCTGGACGGCGGTGCCGTTGGCGGCGCTGTCGCCGTTGTCGTCGAGGCACTTGCCCGCGATGCCGGAGTGCACGGTGCCGCCGTTCGGCACCGGGGGCGTGATCCAGCCGGCGGCGTCCGCGGCCTGGATGCCGGCGTCGAAGGCGTCGGCCATCTTCTGGTAGCCGCCGTCGTTGGGGTGCAGCGCGTCCGACAGGTCGGCGGTGGTCAGGGCGCTCATGTCGACGAATCCCACGTGCTTGCCCGCGTTCTGCTCGGCCTGCACGATGCCGGGCACCGCCGCGTTGAACGCGGGCCGGTTGGGCTCCTCCACCGCGTTGGTCGACACGATCAGCGAGCCGACCAGCACGGTGACGCCGGGCACGTCCGCGGTGATCTGGTCGATCAGGGCGTGCAACCGGTCGGTGGCGGTGGCGACCTGGTAGTTCTGGTTGAGGTCGTTGGTGCCGATCTCCAGGGTGACGACGTCGGGCCGGTAGCGGTCGAGCACACCGTCCGCGATGCCGGCGATCTGGTCGATCCGCCAGCCGGAGTGCCCTTCGTTGTCCGGGTCGCCCATCGTGCCGTTGCGGCCGGTGCCGACGAAGTCCAACGCGTGTCCCTGGCCGGACAGTTCGTCCCACAGCGCGGACCGGTAGCTGTCACCGGTGCTGCTGCCGACGCCCCAGGTGATCGAGTCGCCCAGCGGCATCACCCGCAGGCTCGACGCGGCGGCGGGCGAGACGGCGGACGACACGGCGGACGCGGAGGCGGAGGCGGGGGAAGCCGCCGGGGCGGCCGCCGCGGCCGGCAGCGCGGTGCCCGCACCGGCCCCGACCGCGGCGGCCAGCGCCAGGGCGAGCAGTAAGGGGGATCTTCTCATCGTCGTGCCACGCTCCTTCACGGGTCCACGCGGTCAGGCGTGGACGGGAAGTGGGGGGGAAGGGAAGGGGTGGTGCGCGGGACGAACGGCCGGGTCAGCCGGCCGCGTTGAGCAGGTCGAGCACGCTCTGCTGGCAGCCGTAGTCGCTGCTGCCGCTGCCGCCGGCCCAGTGCGGGCCGTACTGGTCGAGCGCGTTGCGGTCGTGGGCGTAGGCGGAGTTCGCCCACGCGGTGAGGTCGGCGGCGTAGGGGTGGTCGGACAGCTGGGTGTTGAGCTTGCCCAGCCCCCGCACGTAGGCGCCCTTGAAGCTCGGGCCGTCGCCGGTGCAGCCGTCGCCCTCGCCCGGCTCGCGCAGCACCCCGCCGGAGACGAGCTTGACCGTGGAGGCGTCGGCGAGGGTACGGGCGGTGGTCAGCAGGCCCGAGTCACCGGTCGCCTTGTACAGCTCCGTCAACCCGCCGAGCACCACGCCCTGGTTGTACGTCCAGGTGGTCTGCCCGTTGTTGGCGCAGGAGTCGTCGAGGCCGTCGTTGATCATATGGTCGCTGTTGATCATGCCGCTGTTCTGGAACCACGACCACTCGGTGTTCGCCCGGCCCAGGTAGGTGGTGTCGCCCGAGATCCGGTTGTGCAGCGCCGCGTTGAGGTAGAGGTACAGCTCGTTGGTGATGGCGTTCTTGTACTGGCCGCCGGTGTTCCAGCGCACCCCGCCGCCGCAGGTGCTGTTCCAGTTGTCGGCCATGTGGTCGGCGTCGGCCCGCGCGGTGGTCAGGTAGCGGCTGTCGCCGGTCGCGTCGTAGGCGTCCACCCACGCCAGGCCCCACCAACCGGTGTCGTCCAGGTAGCTGTTGGTGAAGTTGCCGTCCTGCGCGTTGATGTTCGCGCTGTACGTCTCGCTGATCGCGTACTTGTAGCTCGGCATGCCGCTGACCCGGGCGTTGTCGATGATCGCGGTCAGCGCGTTGGCGCTGGTCCACCAGCCGTTGCCGCCGAAGAGCTTGCTGCCGCGGTCGTAGGACATCATCAGCGCGGTCGCCGCGGCGGTGCCGCGGGACCAGGCGTTCCAGGTGGTGCGGGCCCACGCGGTGCAGGCGATGTCGCTCGTCCCGGCCGGCTCGCCGCAGGCGCGCACCGCGCCGACGCCTTCGTTGTTCCAGTCGTCGACGTTGTACATCAGCGTGCGCCAGCCGCCGTTGCCGGACGGGACGGAGGTGGCGCCGAGCTTGCTGCCGTCGCTCCAGGTGCGGCCGCCGTCCCAGGACCGGTCGAGCCACACCTGGTCGCCGGCGCCGCCGTTGCCGATCGACCCCCACGCCATGGCGTCGTTGTCGTCGAAGTGCAGCACGATCGAGCGGGAGTCGACGGAGGCGGTCACCGGCTGCCGGTCCTGCGTGCTGAGCGCGGGGTCCCGGGCATCGCAGTAGCTGTTGCAGACGGTCGTGGCCGCGCTGACAGCGCTGACCGCGGGCGAGGACTGCTCCGGCGGTGCGGCACCTTGCGCCACGGCGACTGACATCGTTGTCAGAACGGCCGTGAGGACAGCGATGCGCAGTGTTCTCATTGCTCGCATGGGGGGCTCCTGAGCCGTGGTCTGGCGTGCGGGAACACGCGAGTTGGGGGGAAGGGGCTCTGGTCGGAAGCTAGCCAGCGGGTGCGGGCGCGTCAAGGACCCGGGCGGATGGTCGGATCACTCGGGCGCCGCGGGCGCGGGTGCCCGTAGCGGCGCCCGGTCGCCCCGCTCCGGGCAGGACGTCGGGCCCTGATGAGCCGCCTCAGCGATCACCGGCGGAACTCCCGTACCAGCAGCCTCGGTTCGCCGACCAGTCGTCGGAGGTCTGCGGAGCCCGGTCGGGGGGCGGTCGGGGGCGGTCGGGCGGTCGGGGGCTGACTCAAGCGTGGTGGAGCGGCGCGAGGGGCGGGTGGGCGCCGCCGGAATCCCGCGCCGGCGTGCAGGTCATGATGCGGACGTCGTTCTCGGGCAGCTTGAGGACGTCGTAGTGGAAGACGGGGCGGCCCGCGGACGGGTGTGCGGCGCTTCGCCGCCCGCCCATCCGTGCGCCGAGCGACGGGGACTTCCACAGGGCGCGGAAGTGCGCGCTGGCCGCGGTGGCCTGTGCGACGAGTCCGGCCAGCTCGCGGTCGTCGGGATAGGCGGCGAGGGTCAGGCGCAGTTCGGCGACGAGCGCGGTGGTGAAGTCGGGGTCGCCGTCGCCGGTCGGAAGGACGGCTGTTCCGCCGGGCGCGGGGGGATCGACGAACAGGGCCCGGACCAGGTTGCGCGGGGCCAGGGGGTGCTGGTCGGGGTCGGCCAGCAGGGCGGCCCAGGACGGGTTCCACGCCAGCAGGGTCCAGTCGGCGGCGAAGACCCCGGCGGGGATGTCGCCGAGGTGCCGGACCAGCCGCGCGACGCTCGCCGGCACCTGGTCGGGCACCTGGCCGGGTACGGGCGGCAGCAGCCCGGCGACCAGGTGCAGGCGGCATGCCTCGTCCGGGCTCAGCCGCAGCGCCCTGGCGAGCGCGGCGAGCACCTCGCGCGAGGGGCGCCGTGAACGGCCCTGCTCCAGGCGCAGCAGGTAGTCGACGGAGACGCCGGCGAGCGCGGCGAGTTCCTCACGGCGCAGGCCCGCGGTGCGGCGGCGGCGCGTCGCGGGGAGCCCGACGTCGGCAGCGGTCAGGCGCCCGCGCCAGGCACGCAACGCCTCGCCCAGCGTGTTCTCGGCCCGCGTCGGTTCATCCATGCTCGCTCCTCGCTCCCGCTCAGCGTAGTACCGGCGTTCTGGTGATCAGCAGGGCTCTGGCTGCGGCCGCCGGCCGGATCGAAGGTGGGGACGGATCGGATACGGCCGAGGAAGGGACACCATCATGAGTCAGGCGCAGTCCGGTGCGAGCCAGGCGGGCGGGGCCCCCGCCGGTGCTCCGCAGGGGTCGGGCCCGGCGTTGGCCGGGCGGGTCGCGCTGGTCACCGGGGCCTCCAGCGGGATCGGGCGGGCGACGGCGCTGGCGGTCGCCGAGCAGGGCGGTGCGGTCGCGGTCACCGCGCGCCGCGCCGACCGGCTCGAGGAGCTCGCCGGGGGCATCCGGGCGCGTGGCGGCTCGGTGCTGGTGCTGCCGGCGGACCTGTCGGACCCGGCGCAGGTCGACGCCGTGGTCGAGCACACCGTCGGGCACTTCGGGCGGCTGGACGTGCTGGTGAACAACGCGGCCGCCAGCGCACCCGGGTTCGTCGAGCACAGCGACCCGGCGCGGTGGGACACCCTGGTGGAGGTCAACTTCCGCGCTGTGCTGCGCCTTTCGCACACCGCGCTGCCGCACCTCCTGCGGGCGGCCGACGGGCCGGCGGGCGTCGCGGACGTCGTCAACATCAGCTCGGTCGTCGGGCGCAAGCCCATCAAGGGCAACGCGGTGTACTCGGCGGCCAAGCACGCGGTCATCGCCTTCGGCGACGCGTTCCGCCAGGAAGTGGCGCTGCGCAAGGTGCGGGTCGGTGTCGTCGAGCCGGGCATGGTGGCCACGGACATGACGGTCGGCACCGGCGTCGGGGACGAGGCCGGGCACACGATGACCGAGCGGGACTGGCTGCACGTGGACGATGTGGCGCGTGCCGTCGTCTTCATGGTCACCCAGCCGCGGCACTCCGCGGTCAGCGAGATCCTGCTGCGGCCGACCGCCCAGGAGTACTGATCCGCTCGGCGGGCGGGCGAGCCGGCCCGCGCTAGCGCGGGTCGCTTCCCCGTCCGGCGCCGCCCGACGCCGCTCGACGCCGCTCGGCAGACCGGCGGCGGGACGGCCCTCAGTTGATGATCTCGGCGCGGCTGTCCTGGCGCGTCGCGGACAGCCGTTCCCGCCACATCCGGAGTGCTTCGGGTGTCTGGCGGGTCCAGTCCGTGACCTCGCCGAGGATGCGGAGCGGGTGCTTGCTGCGGTAGGAGCGGGTGGGGTTGCCGGGGAACTTCTTGTCGGTGACGTTGGGGTCGTGTTCGAACTCCCCGGTGGGCTCGACGGCGTACACCCGCGGGGGCCCGTCTCCGGCGGCGAGTTCGGCGGCGAGCCCCGCGCCGTCCCGCAACGCGGTGAAGTAGATGTGGTTCATCACGACCTCGGGCCGGTAGTTGGAGCGGAACCCGGGGGTGAGCTGGTCCCCGGTCCGCAGATCGGCCCTGGTCCCGTGGAAGAACGGCCCGTCGTCCAGCACCTCGCTCATCGCGGCAGATTACCAAGCCGCCGCGGGCACAGGGTGCGTACGCACGCGGGCCGACCCGCGTACCGCGGCGGGGCCTTCGTGCCGAGGGGATGCCGGGGCCGGTGCACGAGATCGCCCGCCGGACGGGCGGTCCGGGCACCGGCACCGGCACCGGCACCGGCACCAGGTTCGACGCCGAAGCTGGTGCCTCAGCCGCCGGCTGCGACGTCTCAAGCGGGCGGGCGCGCCCGCCCCGGCCGTCGGCTAGCCGGCGCGGCCCGCCGGCGCCTGAGTCGTCAGCAGGGGTGCGTGGCTCCGTGGTTGCTGAGATAGACGTCGCTGAACCAGCCCTCCTGGCTCGTACCGGAGATCCGGCCGTAGGTCCAGGTGTCCATCGTGAGGCCGTTCGAGGTGACCGAGCTGCCGGTGTCGTAGCACCAGTAGTAGATCTTCGCGCCGTGGGCGGCATAGCCGTACGCGTCGCAGTAGGTGTACGGGCCCTCGCGGCGGGCGAGGCTGTCGGCGGTGACCGTGCCGCTGCCCGCGTCCGCGTTGTGGTGGTAGAAGTCGCAGGCGACCTTGGGCGATACGTCGGCCGACGCCGAGGCCGAGGCCGACGCCGACGGCGCCAGGACGAGGCCGCTGCCGAGCAGTGCGGCTCCTGCCATGAGTCCGATGTGCGTCTTTTTCAGCACGTGGGTTCCCTCCCGTGATCGAGCGTGATGTCCGGTTTCTGCCTGCCGCACCCTTCCCCCGGCGGCAGAGACTGGACCGGAACGCGTCACAGCGTGCGTGTCGGGCGCCGTCCGCGGCAATGTATTCAGCTGCCGCTGAACTGTCGGACGGGTCAGGCGCGGGACCGGACGGTGGGGGGACCGTGTGCTGAGGGTGCATTTCACCGCGGAGGACCTGTTACGGGTCCGGATGGCCGACGAGCCCGCGCCGTTGATGGAACTGGGCCTGGCGCTCATGACGCTCAGACGCCCGGCGGACCCGGTGTTCCGCCAGTGGCGGCAGCGCGCCCAGCGGTCCCTCCCGCCGCAGGCCCGGCCGGTGCTCGACCTGCTGTCGCCGACCGGTACGGGCCCGCTGTTCCTCGACCCGCCCACCGCGGGCTTCGCCGAGGGGATGGACACCGTCCGCTCGGCGCCGCGCGCGTACGTTCGCTCCGAGCTGCTCAGGGTGCGCGCTCCGGAGCAGCCGCGCGCCCGGTGGGCCCGCGGGCTCGCCGACGACGACCGCGAGTCCTGGCAGCTCCTCGAGCGGTCGATGGCCGCGGCCTACGCGAGCCTGCTCGCCGGTGCCTGGCCGCGGGTCCGGGCCGGATTCCACGCGGAAGCGGCATGGCGTGCGCGGTACCTGGCCCGGCACGGGCTGCTCGCCACGCTGACCGGGCTGTCCCCCTCGGCCCGGTGGGACGGCATGGCCCTGGAGTTCCCGGGCGCGTACGACCGCGAGATCCGGCTGACCGGGCAGGGCCTGACGCTGCTCCCCTCGCTGCTCTGGACCGCAGGTCCGCTGCTCGCCCCGCAGCCCGAGGGCCCCACGCTCCTCGTCTACCCGGCCGTCACCCCGCTGCCCCTCCAGGAGGCCGCCGCCACCCCCGACCCCCTCAACGCCCTCCTCGGCAGCACCCGCGCGGCGATGCTCCGGCTGCTGACGGCGCAACACACCACCACGGGCCTGGCCAAGGCGCTCGACATCAGCCCCGCGGCGGCCTCCATGCAGGCCAGAACCCTGCGGGACGCCCGGCTGATCACCACCCGGCGCGAAGGCCGGAGCGTCTCCCACTGCTGCACCGCGCTGGGGCTCGACATGATCTCGGCGGCAACGCCCGCACTGTGCTGAGCGCGTCGGCACCGCGCCTGCCGAAGACGCACTCGGCTGTGCGGCGCGGCAGCTCCTCGGCGGCGGAGTCGGCGTGTTCGGCGTACGGTTGGGGGCATGACCGCTGGTGAGCCGACCATTGTCGCCACGTCCGGGGGGCTTCGGGCCGGCGGGCGGACCCGGGTGGAGTTCGACGCGCTCGTCCACCACGCCGTGGAGCTGTCGGGGGTGCACGGGCGCCGGCCGCGGGTGATGTACGTGGGGACCGCGATCGGGGATGCGGAGCACTTCACGGCGCGGGCGGTGGAGGCCGGACGGGTGGCGGGGTTCGACGTGACGCCGCTGCACCTGTTCCCGATGCCGAACGTCGCGGACATCGAGGGCGAGGTGCTGGCCCAGGACGTGGTGTGGGTGATGGGCGGTTCGGTGGTGAACCTGCTCGCGGTGTGGCGGGCGCACGGGGTGGACGCGGTGATGCGGCGCGCGTGGGAGTCCGGGGTGGTGCTCAGCGGGGTGAGCGCGGGCTCGATCTGCTGGTTCCGGGGCGGTACCACGGACTCCTACGGGCCGCGGCTGCGCCCGGTGACGGACGCGCTGGGCCTGCTGCCATACGGGAACGGGGTGCACTACGACTCGGACGCGGGCCGACGGCCGCTGGTCCACCGGCTCGTCGCGGACGGCACCCTGCCGGCGGCGCACTGCACGGACGACGGGGTCGGGCTGGTCTACCGCGGCACCGAACTGGTGGAGGCGGTCGCGGAGGTGCCGGGCAAGGGCGCCTACGTCGTCCGCCGCGAGGGGGACACCGCCGTGGAGGAGCGGATCGAGCCGCGCAGGCTGCCCCCGGTGTGAGGCGATCAGGCCAGCTCGCCCGCGGCGTTGAGGTCGTCGAAGAGCAACTGGTCGACGGGCGGGACGCGTTCACGGTCCGCGTACGAGAACCAGGCCGTCTCCTCGATCTCGCTGCTCGGCGCCAACCGCCCTTCGTACGCGGCGGTGTAGCACGCCATCCGCACCACGGCGCCCTCGGGCAGATTGGGCCCGCCGGCCTCGTACGTGCCCGCGTGGACGGCGCTGTGCGGGTCGAGCCGGACCGTCAGCTCCTCCCGGATCTCGCGGACCAGCGTCTCCAGATCCGTCTCGGCGCCCTCCCGCTTGCCGCCGGGAACGTAGAACACGCCCTTCCCGCGCGGCCGCGCGCACAGAATCCGGCCGCCCTCGATCCGCACCCAGGCGACCGTGTCGATCAGCACGCCGCCCCTCCTCTCCCCGGCACGGGGCCGACCCCGCAGCCGTACGCCACTCGCCTGCGCCGACCCTACGGGACGGCAGAATGACCCGCATGACCGCACACGACGCGAAGGCCGAACTGCACCTCTACCTCCAGGGCGCTCGGGAGGCGTTGCTGTGGAAGCTGGACGGGCTCTCGGAGTACGACATCCGGCGGCCGATGACGCCGACGGGCACCAATCTGCTCGGGCTGGTCAAGCACGTGACCGGCGCCGAACTGGGCTACCTCGGCGACACGTTCGGTCGGCCCTCCGGCAAGCTCGCGCAGTGGAGCGACGAGAACGCGGAGCCCAACGCCGACATGTGGGCCACCGCCGAGGAGTCGCGCGAGTTCATCGTGGCCGGATACCGCCGGGCGTGGGCGCACGCCGACGCGACGATCGAGGCACTGCCGCTCGACACGGTCGGCGAGGTCCCGTGGTGGCCGGCCGGCCGCAGGGACGTGACGCTGCACCACGCCGTGGTACGGGTCGTCGCCGACGCGCAACGGCACGCAGGCCACGCGGACATCCTGCGCGAACTCCTCGACGGCACCGTGGGGATGACGCGGCAGAACGTCGGCGTGCCCGAGCAGGACCGTGCGTGGTGGGAGGCGCACCGTGCCCGCGTCGAACAAGCCGCCGCCCAGGCTCCGACCGCCCGCACCGCCCCGCTCCCCGGGCAGGCCACCGCGTAAGCGCTCGGCCGGGCGGCGCGGGGTCAGGCTTCCGCCGCCGTGTCGGGCCCGGCGGGGCGGGCGGGACGGCCGTCGCCCTGCTCCCCCGGGACGGACAGGTGCTCGAGCGCGGCGAGGAAGTGGTGGAAGGCGCGGTCGGCGCGGTCGGTGTCGCCGGTCGCGTCGAGGTCCATGATCAGCCCGCGGATGACCGCGAGCACGAGCGTGGCGAGGTCCGGCCGGCCGATGCTGCGCAGGCCCTCCTCCAGCGGGCCGAGCCAGTCGGTCGTCGCGGTGCGGCGGAAGCCGGGCCACAGCCGCTGTTCCGCGCTTTCGCGCAGCCGGCCGAACATCCGCAGGTAGGGCTGCCCGCCCGGGCCGGTGATGGCGCTCCAGGCGCGATCGAGCGTGGCCGGGTACGGCTCGCCGGGCCGCACGCGCAGCAGGTCGCCGAACGCGTCGAGTTGGCGCTGCCGCGCCCTTTCCAGGACGGCGCGCAGCAGGGCGTCGCGGGTGCCGAAGTGGTAGATCAGCATGCGGGCCGAGGTACCGGTGGCGGTGGCCAGCGGCTCCAGCCGGTCGGGCAGGCCGTGGGCGAGCGCGTGGTCGGCGCAGGCGTCGAGCAGCCTGTCCTTGATGTGCGGTTCCGGTCGTCTGCCCACGCCCCGACTTTTTCACGTAATTGTCGTTACGTCTATCGTCGGAAGGGAAGCAGGTCGCGACAGACAGACACACGGAGGCTGGGATGAGGGTCGTGTTCGTGCACGGGGCATGCGTGCGGGACGGGTCGTGGTGGTGGCACCGCACCGCCGAGCTGCTGCGGGAGCGGGGGGTGCCGAGCGTGGCCCCGGCGCTGCCGAGCTGCGGCGAGGCGGGCCCGCCCGGCGGCGCCGGGGGTCCGGGGCTCGTCGAGGACGTCGCCGCGGTGCGCCGGGTGCTGCGCGGCAGCGACGAGCCGACGGTCGTGGTCGCCCACAGCTACGGCGGCATCGTCACCGCGGAGGCCGCTGCCGGAATCGGGTCGGTTCGCCACCTGCTGCTGGTCTCCAGCTACCTGCCCGAGGCCGGGCAGAGCCTGTCGGACTTCGGGGACGGCGGCCCCGCCCCGTTCCTCGACGTCGACCCCGATGCCGGCACCTTCGCGGTCCGCCCCGAACTGCTGGTGGACACCTTCCTCCATGACTGCGGCTCCGAGGTACAGGCGCAGGCGGCGGACCACCTCGCCGCGCAGAGCGTGCGGGTGACCGGGCAACCGGTCGGCGCGGCCGCGTGGCAGCAGGTGCCCTCGACATACCTCGTCTGCGCCCGGGACCGCGGCACCCCGCCGCGGCTCCAGCGCGAGTTCGCCCGGCGGGCCGCCGACGTCGTCGAACTCGACGCCGGCCACCACCCCTTCCTGTCCCAACCGGCCGCGGTCCGGGACCTGCTGCTCGCCCTGTGACGACCCACCGCCGCGCCGCCACCGCACCCCCAGGGCCTGGGCGGGACCGCGCTGGTGGGCCTTCAGTTCGCGATGCGGGCGGGCCCGCCAGAGCAGGTCCGCGCTTCCGGCCGAGGCAACCCGCCACAACTCCGCTCCGGTGAAGCCGCGGTCGCTTGTCCCGCCCGGCCCGCGGCACCCAGGAACCTCCGGACACCCGACACCAGCCGAAACCCGCAAGTCGCTACTGGCATTGAGGTTGACGTGTCATTCGGACAGCCTGAAAGAGTCACGGCCGCCAGCATGCGCCTGCCGAATCCATGGCACCGCGGACCACAGGCCGAGATCGACCCGGCGAGGCGGTACACGCATGCCAACTATTCACCTCACGAATGCCAGTTATCGCAAATACTCATTTGAATAATGTTCGTTGCTGCTGCATCGTGGCCATTGCAAGCTGTTCGGGCGGAGCCGACGGCGCCGGCACATATCCTCAGCAGTTCGGCAATCCTCCCCACCGCTTCTCTCGCGCAATGGAATGCAACACTGGAGGTACCGACATGACGGTGAACGCTTCCCTCACCAGGGCCTCTCTCCCGGCGCGGGTATCGGCTGACACACCCGGACGCCGCATACGCCGTCGTCTGCGGCCCGCCGAAAACCTCAACGCCCCGGTCACGGTGCTGATCGTGCTGGTGGGTCTCGTTCTCCTGGCCTGCGGCGCGCTCGGGCTCGGGGCGGCACTGTACGGGCTCTGCCACTGCCTGTAGAGCGCCGGCCGGGCCGTCCGCCGCATACCACTCCTCAGTGGTCGCCAGTCGGCCCAGGTGGCTGGGGAGTTGCGGGGAACCGAGTGCCGAGCGCGACACGTTCGAAGGCTCTGGCGGCCGCGCCCAGTGTCCTGTTGGTAGGGACGGCCAGGGAGATGGGCCAGTTCAGGTCGGCGTTGGTCACAGGCAGAGAACTGAGGCCGTTCCGAGCCCGGCCAACGCCTCGTGGCAGAAGTGCGATGCCCAGCCCGTGGCGGACGAAGTCGGCGCCGGAGGTTATGGACGTGATTTCGATGACGACTCGGCGTTGCAGACCAGCGGACTCGAAAGCCCGGTCGGCCACAGCTCGGTTGCCGTAGCCGACCGGGAAGTCGATGAAGGACTCCTCGGCCAGTTCCGAGAGGTCGACGCTCTCTTTTCGGGCCAGGCGGTGATCGGGGAGGGTCACAACGTCCAGGGGGGTGGAGGCGACCTCTGTCAGGCGGGCACCGGACGGAACCGCGCCTGGGATCGACACGAACGCCAGATCCATGGCGCCCTCTTTGACCGCGTGGATCAGCCCCGGTGAGCCGCCGTTCGAGGAAGCCGTGGCAAGGTGGACGGATACGGCAGGGTAGTCGCGGCGGAAGCGTCCGAGCAGCGCGGCCAGGTCGATGAGCCCGAGGGAACTCATCGTCCCCAGGCGGAGGGTGCCGCGAACGCTGCCTGTGGCGTCGTCGACTGCGTTCCTTGCCTCCTCGGCGGCCAGCAGGGCAGCCCTGGCCTTGGGCAGCAGGGCGTTGCCGGCGTCGGTCAGTCCTACCCGGCGCGAGGTGCGCTGGACCAACTGGGCGTGCAGTTCGCGCTCCAGAGAGGCGATGGTCACCGACACGGCGGATTGCACGATGTGCAGGCGCGCCGCCGCGCGAGTGAAGCTTGATTCTTCCGCTACTGCGATGAAGCACTCGAGTTGACGCAGGTCCATGCCCGCGACTATCGCATGTTCAGATGGATGGAGACGACATCAATCGTCGGACGCCATCCTTCGTGTGACGGCCCGTCATGGCTGACAACTGCTCCGAGGCAGCCGCCGATGGCGTGGTCGTGCCCGTCCCCGTCGGGAGACGGCATACGCACCGATTTCCTCGACGGCTTGTGTTCCGCGCGCCGCGTCGCCGGACCTCGAATATACGGTCCGGCAGAGCATCCCTCGGACGCATGGGCGCCCAGGCCGAGTTCCCTCATCGATCTTCGGGATGAATCCGAGTCATCAACAAACACCATTGGACACCGCAGGGGTCCTGGACAACCCTGGGAAGTGGTTGCGGCGGGCTCTGGAACAACCATCCCTTTGCTGGCCTCTTCCAGAAGCCAGAGAACCTGCAGAAGAGAACTAAGCGATGGTCAAGGAGCTTCGAAGTGACCGTTCAAAGTGACGCACTCGGTGGGCGCCTCCCGTTGGTCGGCCTGGCAACGCTGACAGACGCGCAGCAGGAACTGTTCGACTATGTGGTGGCGAATCAGCTGCCGTGGGCAAACGACGCCGGGTCAAAATCACGACCGGCGACGGCCGCCTCATCGGCCCTTTCAACGGATTTCTGCGTCGCCCCCGGGTGGCGTTGCAGTGGCTCGCTTTCGCTGAGGCCGAGGCGAAGCACACGTCGCTGACGGACCGGGTACGAGAGGTGGTGATCGTCGCTGTCGGAGCCGTGTGGGAGTCGCAGTACGAGATGTACGCCCACAAGATCCTGGCCCGCCAGTACGGTCTTTCGCCTGAGGTCGTCAAGGCGCTGGGCGAGGGGGCGGTACCGGATGAACTGAGCGACGACGAAAAACTCGCAGTACGCATCACACGGCAGTTGACGCTCAATCACCGCCTCGACGACGAACTCTTCCGCGAGGCTGAGCAGACTTTCGGCCATCAGGGGCTGTCCGACATCTGGGCAGTAATGGCCGAATACCAGGGAGTGTGCATCCTGTTGAACATGTTCACGGTCCCCATTCCCGACTGATCGCGTAGAACCGCGAAGCCATGACCCGTTCCGGGTCTTCTTTCGATCTCAGAGGAGATTCAAGGTGACAACTGAGAACAGCCAGCCCAAGCTGACGACGGTCGCTACGCTGCCGGAGCACTACTTTCTGGAGAATCTCGCGGTCCGTGCTGACGGCTCGATGCTGGTGACCGCGCTCAACCGCCGGGAGCTGTGGTGGGCGCCGGCTCCGGCGGAGGACGCGACCATCGGGGCCGTCCTGGTGGACCGGCTGGAGGGCCTGCCCATGAGCATCGTCGAGGCCGAGCCCGACGTGTTCTACGTGTCCTCGATGGCGCCGGCCACCCTGGACCGTTTCGACCTGCGCGGCTGGACGCCCGGCGCGCCGGTGAACCGCACCCGGGTACTCAACTTCGCGTCGCAGGCAGCGGGGCTGAACGGCAGCTGCCTGCTGGCTCCTGGCGTGATCCTGGTCGCCGACTGCGCGGCCGGTCTGATCTGGCGGGTCGACCTCAGCGACGACGGGATGGCCGGGACCGCCAAGGTCTGGTTGAAGCACGACTCCATGGCCCCCGGGCTGGACCCCGAGCGAGCGGTCCACCTGACGCAGACCTTCTCCATCCCCTACCCGGGCGTCAACGGCGTGCGTACGGCGGAGAAGTCGAACCACGTGTACTTCACCGGTTCGTGGGAGCAGATCTTCGTGCGGGTGGCCTTCGACCCCGACACCCACGAGCCGGTGGGAGAGCCGGAAGTGGTCTTCAAGGGCATCCACGCGGTCGACGACTTCTGCATGGACGAGAACAAGGGCGTCGCGTACATCACGACTCACATCGACAACAGTCTGTACAGCGTCCCGCTGGACCCCGGGGTCGCGGCGAAGGAGACCAAGCTCATCGTCGGTGACCCCATCGACGACCGGTTCCTCGGCCCGTCGAGCGCTGCGTGGGGCCGCCAGGAGGGTGACTACGGCCGCGTCGCCTACTTCACCACGGACGGTGGCCACACCCCGCCGAACAACTCCGGGCTGATCCGGCCCTCAGCGGTCGTTCGGATCGAGTTCTGAGCCGGTCGCAGTCCGCCCGGCCGAAGACGGCATGACGGAGAGCGTCTTCGGCCGGGCCCTTCGGGGACACCGGGCCCGTCCCACTCACAGCGGCCTCCCCGGCCCCGATGCCACTTCCACGTCTGTCATCAACTGTCGCTCCCATCACGGGAGTTACACCGCTCGCCGTACAGACCCGTGCCGGTTCCTAGCCTCGCGGCTGCGTCAGCATCCGCCAGCCCGGGGCGTAGGTGCCGTGCAGGACCAGCGATGCCGCGCCCACCGCGCCCACCGCCTCGCCGATCACGCTGCGCTCGACGGCGACGCGCCGGATCACCCGGGTCACCGATGTCGTGTTGACGGCCGCCTCGACCTCCTCGCACATGATGTCCTCGATGCCGCGCAGCGCCTCCCCGCCCAGCACCACCCGCTCGACGTCGAGGAGGGCGACGGCGCCGCGGGCGGCCTGGCCGATGCGGGCGGCGGCGGTGCGGACGACGTCGCAGGCCGCGCGGTCGCCGCGGCGGGCGGCCCGGCACAGCAGCTTCCAGTCCGCGTGCGCGGACTCCTCGACCCGCGCGGGGTCCGCGGCGCAGGTGAGCCCGATCCGCTCGGCGGCCGAACTGCCGTACCGGGCCAGCAGATCGGCCAGGACTGCGGACGGGCTGACGTACGGACCCAGGCAGTTGGTGCCACCGCAGTGGCAGGTCCGTTCGCCCGGCTCGACGGCCATGTGGCCGAACTCGCCCGCGTTGCTCGAATCACCGTGCAGCACCGTGTTGTTGAGCACGATCCCGGCGCCGATGCCGGTCCCGAGGTAGAGGAAGAGGAAGCTGCCGGCCCGGGCCCGGCCGCCGATCCAGCGTTCACCGATGGCCGCGGCGGTCGCGTCGTTGTCCATGGCGACCGGCATCCCGGTGGCGGCGCCGAACATCTCCAGCAGCGGCACCCGGCCCCAGCGGGGGAAGTTCGGCGGGTGCACCACCTCGCCCGCGGTGCCGTCGATCGGTCCGGGCGTGGCGATGCCGGTGCCGAGCAGCCGGGCGGGGTCCACCCGGGTCCGGGCGGTCAGGCGCCGGGCCGCGGCGGCCACCCGGGCCACCACGTCGGCCGGCTCGGCGGAGTCCGCGAGCGCGACCCGGCGCGAGGCCAGCACCTCGCCGGCGAGGTCGACCACCACGATCACCGCGGCGTCCGGATCGAGCTGCACCCCGACCGCGAACGCCCCGTCGGCGCGCGGCGAGAGCAGGGTCCGGCGCTTGCCGCCGCTGGAGGGCGCGTGCCCGGACTCCGTGATCAGGCCGGCCGCCAGCAGCCGCCGCACCACATTGGAGACGGTCTGGCTGGTCAGCCCGGTCAGCGGCGCCAGCTCCACCCGGCTGACCGGCCCCGCGGTCCGGATCGCGTCCAGGATCACGGCCTGGTTGTAGCCCCCCACCCGGGGCAGATTGGTCCCACCCTGCGTCACCGTGTCACGTTCCTCTCCCCTCGCCGTGTCACGCCTCCCGCCCGTCCCGTCCGCGCGCCGCCCGTACGAAGCAGCCGTACGAACCAGCCGCCGTACGAAGCCGCCACGCAAAGTCGCCGCGCAAAGCAGCCGCCGCCCCCAACGGCCGCCGCACGCGCCCGACTTCGCGAGCCCCCGGCCCGTACCCGCCCGCGCCCCATTCCGCTTACGCCCCCGCCCCGCCCGGAACGCTCCCCCGCCCGGCACCGCCCGCGCCCGCGCGGCCCCGCGGCGACCGCGGCGAACCGCCCCGCCGCGCGCCCCGCGCCCGCTTCCGCACCCCCCGACGGCGGGAAGTTTACATGTCAGAAGCGTTGACTTACTCCATCCATTGGATTTAGCTTCGCCGACAACCAGGGCGCCGCCCGCCCTGCCGGCCACAGGTTTCCGACTGTTGGCGCCCTGTGGCACACCCGCGTCCCGCGCCCGGCCCGCCCTGTCACCTCACGCTCGCGGGCCGAGTACGGGCACTCCACCGGAGGTTGAGCGTGCGCACGAGACTCACCGTTGCCGCCGGCATCACCGCCGTCACCGCACTGCTGGGCGCGACCGCAGCGGGCTGCGGTTCCGGTTCCGGCAGTTCCGGAAAAACGATCAAGGTCGTCTACCAGAAGCAGCTCAACAGCAGCAACACGGTGCAGCCCGACTTCCTGGCCGCGCAGGTCAAGGCGTTCGAGAAGGCGAACCCCGGCACCACCGTCAAGCTCGTGCCCGTCACCGCCAGCGAGAACGACTACTACACGAAGATCCAGCTGATGATGCGCTCCCCCGTGACCGCGCCCGACCTGGTCTACGAGGACACCGCCACCATCAACTCCGACGTGGCCAGCGGCTACTTGAAGCCGCTGGACAGCTACCTGGCGTCGTGGCAGGACTGGAGCCGGTACGCGGCGGCGTCCAAGACCGCGATGAAGTACGCCAAGGACGGCAAGACCTACGGCGTCCCGGACAACACCGACACCCGCGGCATCTGGTACAACAAGACGCTCTTCAAGCAGGCCGGCATAGCAGTGCCCTGGCAGCCGAAGACCTGGGCCGACGTGCTCACCGCGGCCCGCGCCATCAAGGCCAAGGTGCCCGGCGTCACCCCGATGAACCTCTACACCGGCACCGCGGGCGGCGAGCAGTCCTCGATGCAGGGCTTCGAGATGCTGCTGTACGGCACGGCCGCCGGCGGCAACTCCCTCTACGACGCGGCGCAGCAGAAGTGGGTGGTGGGCAGCGCGGGCTTCAAGGACGCGCTGGACTTCCTGCACACCGTCTACAGCGAGAACCTCGGCCCGAAGGTGCAGACCGCGCTCGGTGTCAACATCGGCGCCCAGGTCGGCACCGAGATGATCCCGCAGGGCAAGCTCGCCATCGACATCGACGGCTCCTGGATGCCCAACAACTGGATTCGCACCGGCGCGAAGCCCTGGCCGCAGTGGGAGACCACGATGGGCGAAGCCGCGATGCCGACCCAGAACGGCCAGGGCAAGGGCAAGGTCAGCATGTCCGGCGGCTGGGCCTGGTCGATCCCGGCCAAGGCGAAGAACACCGCCCTGGCGTGGAAGTTCCTCCAGGCGCTGGAGACGGAGTCCGCCTCGGCGCAGTGGAACAACGTCAACGCCACCATCCCCACCCGCCAGGACGTCGCCGCCGACCCGAAGTACCTCAAGGCGCTGCCGACCAACGAGTTCTTCAGCTCCCTGGTCGCCGACACCTACTACCGGCCCGGTGTGCCGGCCTACACCCAGGTCTCGACCGCCATCCAGAAGGCCATGGAGTCGGTGACGACCGGTCAGGCCTCCGTCGACAAGGCCGCGAGTACGTTCGATAACGATGTCAAGTCCGCGGTCGGCGCGGACCACACCGTCCAGGGCGCGCAGTGACCTCCGCCGCGCCCGCCCCCACCGCTCCCGCCGCCGGCCGCAAGGGGGCCGGCGGCGGCCGACCCGAGCGGGGGCCGCTGCCGGCGCCGCTGGCCGCACTGCTGCGCGGGCTGCCGGTGCTGCCGTCGGTGGTGCTGCTGGCGGTGTTCCTCGCCGGGCCGATCGGGTACTGCGTCTACTACGCCTTCACCGACATGCAGCTCACCGGCGCGTCGGGCACCCACTTCACCGGGCTGCACAACTTCTCCCGCGCCTTCGGCGACCCCGACTTCACCAACGCGGTCGAGCTGACGCTGCTGTTCGTGATCGGCTCGGCGGTGATCGGGCAGAACACGCTGGGGCTGGCGCTGGCGGTGCTGATGGAGAAGGCGTCCAAGCCGGTGCGGTCGTTCACCAGCGCGGTGGTGATCTCCGCGTGGGTGCTGCCGGAGGTGGTCGCGGGCTACCTGATGTACGCGTTCTTCTTCCAGCAGGGCTCGCTCAACGCGATCCTGCGCTTCCTGCACCTGCCGCAGCAGAACTGGCTGTACACGCTGCCGATCCTGGCGGTGTGCCTGGCCAACGTGTGGCGCGGCACCGCGTTCTCGATGCTGGTGTTCTCCGCGGCGCTCGGTGAT
The DNA here is from genome assembly GCF_057708125.1 of Actinacidiphila sp. bgisy145. Classification (NCBI taxonomy): domain Bacteria; kingdom Bacillati; phylum Actinomycetota; class Actinomycetes; order Kitasatosporales; family Streptomycetaceae; genus Actinacidiphila; species Actinacidiphila sp. bgisy145. The sequence continues at coordinate 91,501 of NZ_JBYIRL010000015.1, read as the reverse complement.
GTGCCGCGCGAGCTGGTGGAGGCGGCGGAGGTGGACGGCGCGAACCCGTGGCAGCGGCTGTGGCGGGTGACGCTGCCGGTGATCCGGCGCTCGATCCTCACCAACCTGATGCTCATCACGTTGCAGACGCTGTCGGTGTTCGGGCTGATCTACACGATGACCCGGGGCGGCCCGGGCAACAAGACCGAGACGCTGCCGATCTTCATGTACCAGCAGGCGTTCCAGAACAGCCTGATCGGCTACGGCACCGCGATCGCGCTGGTGCTGCTGGTGGTGGGGGCGCTGTTTTCTGTGGTGTACATCCGGATGCTCAGAATCGAGGAGGGGTGACGAGCGAGTCACCGCAGTGGGCGGCCGACGAAGGAGGCCGTCCGCGAAGGAGACGAGGAGGAACACCGACCAATGAAAGGGGCGGGGTGATGGCCGCTACGGACAGTGCGCCTGTCGCGGCGGTCTCGGCCGGGCGGCGGGCACCGGTGCGGGTGCGGGTGGGGCGGACCCGCAAGGGGCGGGTGCGGGCGGGGCGCAGCGTGATCAACGTGGTGCTGCTGCTGTTCTCGGTGCTGTACCTGGTGCCGCTGGTGTGGATGGTGCTGGCGTCGGTCAACGCGCACGCGTCGTTCAGGCTGTCGGTGCCCTCGCCGACCACCGCGAACTTCCGCCATGTGCTCACCTACGACACCACGTTCCGGCCGATGCTCAACGGCCTGCTGCTGTGCGGCGGCGGGACCCTGGTGTGCGTGGTGTGCTCGATCCTGGCTGCGTATCCGCTGTCGCGGTTCCGGTCGCGGCTGCGCCGGCCGTTCCTCTACACGATCCTGTTCAGCACCGGACTGCCGATCACCGCGGTGATGATCCCGGTGTACAGCATGTTCGTGCAGGTCAACCTGATCGACTCGATGCCGGCGACCACGCTGTTCCTGGCCGCGTCCGCGCTGCCGTTCGGGATCTGGCTGATGAAGAACTTCATGGACGGGGTGCCGGTGGTGCTGGAGGAGGCCGCCCGGATCGACGGCGCCAACTCCATGCAGGTGCTGTGGCGGATCGTGCTGCCGCTGATGTGGCCGGGGGTGATCGTGGTGACGATCTTCACCTTCATCAGCATGTGGGGGAACTTCTTCGTGCCGTTCATCCTGCTGCTGACGCCGGAGAAGCTGCCCGCCTCGGTGAGCGTCTTCAACTTCCTCAGCGCCCACGACTACACGCAGTACGGGCAGTTGTCGGCGTTCTCGATCCTGTACTCGATCCCCGTGGTGATGCTCTACCTGGTGCTCGCCCGGCGGTTGGGCGGCGGGTTCGCGCTGGGCGGCGCGCTCAAGGGCTGACCGGCCGCCGTTCCGTTTCCCCGGTGCCCGGCGTCCGCCCGGGCACCTGTCCACCCAGAGGGAGGGCCCCTGCTATGCACAGCGATCCCGCCGCCATCGAGGAGCGGTTGCGGCGTGTGCTGGACCAGCGGCTGCGGCCGGCCGTGCACGCGCGGACGGTGCCGCTGGCCGTGGAGGTGTGGCACGTGCCGGGGGAACCGGTGCCGGTGGCCGAGGCGTTGGCCGCCGGGTACGGTCCGGCGCGGGTCGGCGACCGGTGGGGGCCGGCCTGGTCGACGAGCTGGTTCCGGCTCGCCGGCCGGGTGCCGCGGGAGTGGGCGGGGCTGCCGGTGGAGGCGGTGGTGGACCTGGGGTTCGGCACGACCGCGCCCGGGTTCTCCACCGAGGGGCTCGCCTACCGGCCGGACGGCACCGCGGTGAAGGCGCTCAACCCGCGCAACACGCATCTGCCGGTCGCCTCCCCGGCGGCCGGCGGCGAGGAGGCGGTGTTCTACGTCGAGGCGGCGGCGAACCCGGTGGTGATGCACACCGGCCCGGACCAGCTGACGTTCGGCGTCACCTCGGCCGGCGACCGGGCCGGCTGGCTCGCGGACGGCGAGGGCGGCGGGGGCGGCGCGGACATCGGTGGCGAACCCCTGTACCAGCTGCGGCGCGCGGACCTCGCGGTCTTCGACGCGGGCGTCTTCGAACTGGTCCAGGACCTGGACGTGCTGGGCGAGTTGGCGCGGGAGCTGCCCGAACAGGCCACCCGGCGCTGGCAGATCCTGCGGGCGGTCGAGGACGCGCTCGACGTCATCGACCTCCAGGACATCGGCGGCACCGCGGCCGCCGCCCGCCAGGTGCTGGCGCCCGCGCTCGCCGCCCCGGCGTCCGCCGGCGCGCACCGCGTCTCCGCGGTCGGCCACGCGCACATCGACTCCGCGTGGCTGTGGCCGCTGCGCGAGACAGTGCGGAAGGTGGCCCGGACCGTCTCCAACGTCACCGAACTGATGGACGGCCACCCGGAGTTCAGGTTCGTGATGAGCCAGGCGCAGCAGCTGGCGTGGCTGAAGGAGCACCGCCCGGAGGTGTACGCGCGAGCCCAGGAGAAGGCGCGGACCGGGCAGTTCCTGCCGACCGGCAGCCTGTGGGTGGAGCCCGACACCAACATCACCGGCGGCGAGTCGCTGGTCCGGCAGTTCGTGCACGGCAAGCGGTTCTACCTCGCGGAGTTCGGGGTGGAGACCGAGGACATGTGGCTGCCGGACACCTTCGGCTACAACGCGGCGCTGCCGCAGCTGATGAAGCTGGCCGGGGTGCGCTGGTTCCTCACCCAGAAGATCTCCTGGAACACCACGAACGCCTTCCCGCACCACACGTTCCTGTGGGAGGGCATCGACGGCAGCCGCGTCTTCAGCCACTTCCCGCCGGTCGACTCCTACAACAGCGGGCTGACCGGGGCCGAACTCGCGCACGCCGAGCGGAACTTCCGGGACAAGGCGCACACCCACCGCTCGCTGGTGCCGTTCGGGTACGGCGACGGCGGGGGCGGTCCCACCCGGGAGATGCTGGCGCGGGCCGCGCGGGTGGCCGACCTGGAGGGCTCGCCGCGCCTGAGCGTGGAGGGGCCGGCCGAGTTCTTCCCGAAGGCCCGCGCGGAGTACCCCGAACCGCCGGTGTGGGTGGGCGAGTTGTACCTGGAGTTCCACCGCGGCACCCTGACCAGCCAGCACCGTACGAAGCAGGGTAACCGGCGCAGCGAACACCTGCTGCTGGAGGCCGAGTTGTGGTCGGCGACCGCGGCGCTGCGGACCGGGGCGCCCTACCCGTACGACGCGCTGGACCGGCTGTGGAAGACGGTGCTGCTGCACCAGTTCCACGACATCCTGCCGGGGACCTCGATCGCCTGGGTGCACCGGGAGGCGGAGCAGACGTACGCCGAGGTGACGCGGGAGCTGCGGGAGCTGGTGGACATCGCGCAGCGGGCGCTGGCCGGGGGCGGCGGCGGCACGGTGGTGTTCAACGCGGCGCCGCACGCCCGCGACGGGGTGCCCGCGATGGGTGCCGCCCCGCGCGGCGCCGGCCCCGCCGCGGTGCGGCCGGTGCCGTCCGGCGGCGGTTTCGTGCTCGACAACGGCCTGGTGCGCGTCACCGTCGACGGTCGCGGCCTGATCACGTCGGCGTACGACGTGGGTGCGGGGCGGGAGGCGTTGCCGCCGGGGGCGGTGGCGAACCTGCTCCAGTTGCACCAGGACTTCCCGAACCGCTGGGACGCCTGGGACATCGACGCCTTCTACCGCAACGCGGTGCGCGACCTGACCGAGGCGGAGTCGGTCACCGCGGACGAGGGCGCGGGCGGGGTGCGGGTGGTCCGCGGCTTCGGCGACTCCCGGGTGGAGCAGGTGCTCACCTTGCGCGAGGGCGCCCGGCAGGTGGACATCGACACGGTGATCGACTGGCACGAGCGGGAGAAGCTGCTCAAGGCGGCCTTCCCGCTGGACGTGCGGGCCGCGCACTCCACCGCGGAGATCCCGTTCGGCCACGTGGAGCGCCCGACGCACGTCAACACCAGTTGGGACGCGGCCAAGTTCGAGGTGTGCGCGCACCGCTTCCTGCACGTCGGCGAGCCCGGCTGGGGTGCCGCGCTGGTCAACGACTCCACCTACGGCCACGACATCACGCGGGACGTGCGGCCGGACGGCGGCACCACCACCACGGTCCGGCTGTCGCTGCTGCGCGCGGCGCGCTTCCCGGACCCGGAGCAGGACCAGGGCCGGCACCGCCTGCGGTACGCGTTCGCCGTCGGCGCCGAGGTGCCGGACGCGATCCGCGCGGGCTACCGGATGAACCTGCCCGAGCGGAGCGTGCCGGGTAGGGCGGCGGTCGCGCCGCTGGTCGCCGTCGACCACGACGGGGTGGTCGTCACCTCGGTGAAGCTCGCCGACGACCGGTCCGGGGACGTCATGGTGCGGCTGTACGAGGCGCACGGCCGGCGGGCGCGGGCCACGCTGACGGCATCGTTCGCGCCTGCGTCGGTGACGGTCACCGATCTGCTGGAGCGGCCGCTCGCGGACGACGGAAGCTGTACGGCCGACGGGGCCGGTGTGCATCTGGCGCTGCGGCCGTTCCAGATCCTGACGCTGCGGCTGGCGCCGGGGCGGCCCTGAGACCGGCCCGGGGCGCGCGGGTGTACGCGCGCCCCGGGGGCCCGGCGGCCCTCGGCGAGCACGCCGGTCGGGCTCAGTGCAGGGGCGAGATCGCGGTCGGGATGCCGATGCTGGAGGTGGCGTGGGCGATGTTCTGCGGACCGTTCTCGGGCGGCCAGATCCCCCGGTCGTAGGACTCCTTGCGGATCTCCAGCCGGGCGTTGAGATCCGGGAACGGCCAGATGTGGGTGATCCTGGGGATGCCGTCCAGGCCGTACATGGCCGCGGTCAGCGGGTACATCCGGGTCCGTTCGGGCACCGCCTTGCGCCAGCCGCTCATCGTGGGGTTCAGGCCGCCCAGCTTCAGGTGGTAGGTGCGGAACTCGTACACGCCCCCGTACGCGCCCGGGGTGACGTCCGGGAGGAAGGGGAACATGCGGTAGGTCTCCACGGTGAAGTGGTCCAGGTGGTCACCGATGCCGAACGGGTCGGCGCTGGTGAGCAACCGCTCGCGCTCCCGGGCCAGTTCGGCGGCGTCCTCGAAGCCGCGCAGCACCAGCAGCCGGCCGAAGATCTCGCCGTGCTCGATCTCCCAGCAGCCCAGCAGCCGCCCGGGCGCGCCGGCCGTGTAGGACTCCAGCGGTCCGAGCACGTCGGGCACCGCGAACAGGGTGACCTGGAGGGTGGCGATCTCGTACAGCATCTGCGGTCCTCGTTCCGGGAGGAGGGGTTCCGGGTCTCCAGGATCGCGTGCGGCCCGCCGCACCCTCGCGGCGCCCCCTGTCGGCGGCCCCTGCCAGGGCCCCCGTTACCAGGCGGAGTGCTCGGACTCCTGGTCGGCGAAGCGCCACGTCATGGTGGGCAGCCCCTCGCGGTCCCACTCGTAGTGCTCCAGCAGCGTGGTGCGCTCGTCGAAGACGCGGCTGACGGCGAGCACGCCGTTGGGGTGCCAGTCCTTGAACTCGCCCACCACCTGGCCCATCCGCAGCGAGCCCTTCGAGCGGAGGGTGCCGTCCGGGTACCACTCGATGGACGGGCCGTCGGGCACGCCGTCCCGGTAGGTGCTCAGCGCGACCCGGGCCTCGCCCGCGAACTCCTCCACCTCGCCGGTGAACAGTTCGTTCCGATACACGACGCGCAGTTCCTCGTCCTTGCCGACGTCCGGATCGTCGAAGTTGATGCGCTGCACCGGCCTCACTCCTGTCCCAGTCCCCTTTGTTCCGTTCCGCCCCGCGACGCCCGTGCGGCGGCGGCCGTCCGCCCGCGCCACCAGCCGGGCGGAAGACCGTACCGGACCTGCCTGGACCCCAGTATGGCCGCCCCGGGGCGCTTCGGTGACCGCCGATCGGGCCGAATCGCCCGACAGGCCCCAAGCGCCCCGGAAGGTGCGCTCAGCCGACTTCGGCGGCCGGCCGCTCGGAGGTCCGCGCGAGCCACGCGGCCGCCTCCGCGGGCGGGAGGACCGCCTCGAGCGCCACCTCACCCGGCATGCCGGCGAAGAGCCGCCCGGCAGGCCAGCTGCGGACGTACGACGGCGGGTCGAGGACGAGCACGCGGACGCCGTCCACCGGCGGGATGTCGGCGGGGATGCCCTCGTTCCAGATCACGGTGCCGTCGGCCGCCGCCAGGTCGAAGGAGCCGGTGGTGTCGGGTGCGGGCGTGCCCGGGGACGCGTCGCGGCAGACGGCCGCGGCAGGCGCGGCGGGCGCCTCGCCGGGCAGGTGGCCGCCGCCGACGAGTTCGGCGGCGAGCAGCGTGTGCAGCTGGAAGTTGTCGCCGAGGCCGCTGATCCGCAGCCGGTAGCCGGTGCCGGTCGGGCGGTGCAGCACCACCAGCGGCTCGTCGTCGAGGACGGCGAGCATGTAGCGCAGGTACTTCAGGCCGCCCCCGGTCGCGTCGCCGAGCCGCTCGGCGGCGTCGATCAGCGCGGAGCGGTCGGGCACGGCCTGGCGCACCGCCTTGTGGTTCAGCACCGCGACCGCGGCCATCTCCCACTGCGGCAGCGTCCACCACGCCTCGGTGGCGGGCTGGCCGACCCGGTCGAAGACGGCGTCCTCGGGGTTGGTCCGCTGCGGGTCGGGCAGGTCGCCGCCACCGGTGGCCGCCCACCGCGCGGTGAACTCCTCGGCGGCGGCGAGCGCTTCGCCGAGCCCGGCGAGGACGTTCGGCGCGCAGGCGGCCGGGTCGGCGCCGCGCTCCACGGCCGCGCCGACCACCACCGCGACCACCGATCGCGGCCCGAGCGGCACTTCCGGCGCCAGCGCCGCCAACCGCGGTGCCACAGCGGCCAGTTCCCCGTCGTCCGCCGTCTGGAACGTCTCCTGGAGCCGCCCGAACGCGACCCCCGAGGCGTGCGCGTCCCGCGCCCGCACGGCGGTCTCGAAGTCGGCGGCGGCGCTGGTGAAGGTGGCTTGTCCGGAGTTCACCCCGGCAGCCTATCGGCCGCGGCACCGCGCCGAAGCCGTCGCCGCCGACGGGGTGTGCCCTCCTCGGGTGCGCGGGCCACGTCGAACGGCGGCCTCGCCCGGCCGACCCGACCGAGCGACGACGAACCGAACCCCATCCTGTACAGCGGGACTTCCGGGGTACGCGGGGGGGTGGTCCGGCGGTCGGTCAGGTCTCGGGGGTGGTGAACTCCGGCTGGTCGAGGATGCGCAGCCAGGTGCCGTCCGGCTGGCGGCGGGCGACCTGGGCGCGGGCGCCGGCGCCGTCGCGCGGGGCGGTGGAGGTGAGCGCGATGTCGCCGTGGACGAGGGTCGGGAGGGGTTCTTCGGGCGCGAAGTGCGGCCGGGCGGCGAGCACCTTCTCCCACAGCGCGCGGATGGCCTCGCGGCCGACGGTCCGCCCGCCGGGCGGGTAGGCCAGGACGGCGTCCTCGGCGTAGAGCGCGGCGACCCCGGCGGCGTCGCCGGCGTTGGACCGCTCCACGAACAGGCGGGTGATGTCCTCGGGCCGTTCGGCCCCGGCGTACTCCGGCATGGTGTGCCTCCTCGGTCGTCGGCCTGGACTTCCAGCGTGGCTCCGCCCGGATGAGAAGTCCAACAGATGGTTCTGCTGCGAACTAGAATCAGTAGTTATGGACCTCAGGCAGCTGGAGTACTTCGTCGCGGTCGCGGAGGAGCGCAATTTCACGCGGGCCGCCGAGCGCGTGCACATCAGCCAGTCCGGGGTGAGCGCGCAGATCCGGCGCCTGGAGCAGGAGTTGGGCGCGGAGCTGTTCGACCGTTCCGCGCGGGTGGTGGCGCTGACCGTCGCGGGCAAGGCGGCGCTCGCACACGCCCGGGCCGCGCTGGCCGCCGCCGGCGCGGTGGCGCACGCCGTCGGGGAGGTCAGCGAGGTGGTCCGGGGCCGGCTGGCGGTGGGGATGGTGGTGGGCTGCACCGTGACCCCGCTCTTCGACGCGCTGGCCGCCTTCCACCGGGCGCACCCGGGGGTCGGGATCGCCCTGCTTGAGGGCGGTTCCGAGGCGCTGGTGGAGGATGTGCGGTCCGGGGCGCTCGACCTCGCGCTGGCCGGGACGGCGAGCCCCGCGCCGGACGGGCTGGAGGCGCTCGTGGTCGTCGGCGAACGCCTGGTCGCCGCGGTCCCGCCCGGGCACCCCCTCGCCGCCCGCGGCTCCGTGGCGCTGGCCGACCTCGCCGCCCACCCGGTGATCTGCATGCCCGCCGGCACGGGGCTGCGCACCGTTTTCGACCGGGCGTGCGCGGCGGCCGGGGCGCAGCCGGTGGTCTCCTGCCAGGCGAGCGCGCCCGACGCGATCGCGGACCTCACCGCCCGCGGGCTCGGCGTGGGCGTGCTCAGCGCCTCCATGGCCGAGCGGTACCGCGACCGCCTGCTCGCCCTCCCGATCGAGGACGCCGCCGCACCCGCGTACCTGTCCCTGCTGTGGCGCCCCTCCCCCGCCCCGGCCCTGCGCGCCTTCCTCCCGCACGCCCACCGCGCTTTCGCCTGACGCACCGTCATATCAGCGCTTCAGCACGGCAGTTGGGTCGTCACGGTTCGAAGCGGTAGCCCATGCCCGGTTCGGTGATGAGGTGGCGGGGGCGGGACGGGTCGGGTTCGAGTTTGCGACGCAGCTGGGCGAGGTAGACGCGCAGGTAGTTGGTCTCGGAGCGGTAGGAGGGGCCCCAGACCTCCTGGAGGAGCTGGGTCTGCGTGACCAGCCGCCCGGGGTTGCGGACCAGGACCTCCAGCAGGTGCCACTCGGTGGGCGTCAGCCGTACGTCGGCGCCCGCGGCGGTGTGCACCTTCTTCGCCGCCAGGTCCACGGTGAAGGCGTCGGTGGCCACCACGGCCTGGTCGTCGGCGCCGGTGCTGGTCCCGGGTTCGGCGCGGCGGACCGCGGCGCGCAGCCGGGCCAGCAGCTCGTCCATGCCGAAGGGCTTGGTGACGTAGTCGTCGGCGCCCGCGTCGAGCGCCTGGACCTTCTCCTTGGAGGCGTGCCGGGCCGACAGCACGATGATCGGCACCCGGGTCCAGCCGCGCAGGCCGCGGATCACGTCGGCGCCGTCCATGTCGGGCAGGCTCAGGTCGAGCAGCACCACGTCGGGGTTGTGGGCGGCGGCCAGCCGCAGCGCGCCCGTGCCGTCGGGGGCGGCGTCCACCTCGTAGTGCCGGGCGCGGAGGTTGATCACCAGCGCCCGGACCAGCTGGGGTTCGTCGTCGACCACCAGGACCCGTGTCATCGTTCCGGCGCCGCCTCTCGCAGCTCGGGGGCCGGGGCCGGCCCGGGGGCGGTGGGCAGCGTGAAGACCATGCTCAGGCCGCCCCCGGGGGTGTCCTCGGCGGTGAGGGTGCCGCCGGTGGCCTCGGTGAAGCCGCGGGCGACGGCCAGGCCGAGGCCGACGCCGGTCCCGGCGGTGGGCGCGTCGCCGTAGCGCTGGAAGGGCTCGAAGACCAGGTCCTTCGCCTCCTCCGGTACGCCGGGCCCGCGGTCGATCACCCGCACCTCGACCCGGGTGCCGTCCGGCAGGGCGAGCGGGTCGGCCCGGATCACCACGGGCCGCCCGGGCGGGCTGTACTTGACGGCGTTCTCCACCACGTTGGCGACCGCCCGCTCCAGCAGCCCGGTGTCCACCCGCACCAGCGGCAGCGCCTCGGGCAGCTCCAGGCGTACGGCATCGGCGGGTACGTCGGCGAGCGCGGCGGGCACCACCTCCTCCAGCGCGACCTCGCGCAGCAGCGCGTGGACGGCGCCGGTGCGCAGCCGGCTCATGTCGAGGAGGTTGCCGATGAGGTGGTTGAGGCGGTCGGCGCCGGTCTCGATGCCCGCGAGCAGCTCCGCCTCGTCCTCCTCGCTCCAGTCGACCTCGTCGGAGCGCAGCGAGGTGACCGCGGCCTTGATCCCGGCGAGCGGGGTGCGCAGGTCGTGGGAGACGGCGGCGAGCAGCGCGGTGCGGATGCGGTTGCCCTCGGCGAGGCGGCGGGCCCGGGCGGCCTGCTCGGCCAGCCGCCGCCGCTCCAGCAGCGCGGCGGTCTGCGCGGCGAACGCGACCAGCACCCGGCGGTCCTCGGCGGGCAGCACCCGGCCGTTCAGCGCCAGCACCAGCCGCTCCCCGGCCGGGACTTCGACGTCGGCGGCTTCGGGTTCCAGCGCGGGGTGCGGCCCCACCGAGGCGGCGGTGCTCCAGCCCCCGGCCGCCTCGCCCCCGTCACCCGTCGTTCCGCCGTCGCCCGCCCCGCCGCCGTCACCGGCACCGCGACCGCCACCCTCACCCTTGCCGTCGCCCTCGCCCTCGCCGGGCTCTCCCGCGGGCGGCCCGCCCGCGTCCGGGCCCGCGGTGAACTCCAGCAGCGCCGCCGACTCCATCGCGAAGGTCTCCCGGACCCGGTCCAGCAGCGCGGTGATGCTGTCGGTGCCGTCCTCCCCGCGCAGCACCGCCCCCGCGAGGTACCCCAGGATCTCCGTCTCCGCGCGGCTGCGGGCCGCCTGCTGGGCTCGGCGCGCCGCGAGGTCGACCACGGAGGCGACCGAGATGCCGACGGCGACGAAGATCGCCAGCGCGAGCAGGTTCTGCGGGTCGGAGATGGTGAAGGTGTGGGTGGGCGGCGCGAAGTAGTAGTTGAGCAGGAGCGAGCCGACCAGGGCCGCCGCGATCGCCGGGAAGACCCCGCCGACGAGGGCGGCGGCGACGGTGAGCGCGAGGAAGAGCAGCAGCGGCGTGGTGAGCCCGGGGGTGCCGGTGCCGGCCCGCAGCAGCAGGGTGAGCAGCGGCGGGCCGCCGACGCCGATCAGCCAGCCGCCGACCGCGCGGGCCCGGCCCAGGCCGATCGGCAGCCGCCCGGGCAGTCGGGGCCGCCCGCCGGCCACGTGCTCGTGGGTGACGATGTGCACGTCGATGTCGCCGGACTCGCGGGCGACGGTCGCGCCGACGCCGGGCCCGAGGACGTACTGCCACGCCTTGCGGCGGCTGGAGCCGAGCACGACCTGCGTGGCGTCCACCCCGCGGGCGAAGTCCAGCAGCGCGGCGGGGATGTCGGCGCCGACCACGGAGTGGTAGCTGCCGCCCAGGTCCTCCACCAGCCGCCGCTGCCCGGCGAGGTCGCCGGCGGCCGGTCCGGCCAGGCCGTCGGAGCGGACGACGTGCACCGCGAGCAGTTCGCTGCCGGAGCCCTTGGCGGCGATCCGGGCGGCGCGCCGGATGAGGGTGGCGCCCTCGGGCCCGCCGGTCAGGCCGACCACGATGCGCTCGCGGGTCTGCCAGGTCGCGGCGATGCCGTGCTCGGCGCGGTAGCGCAGCAGGTACTCGTCGACGCGGTCGGCGGTCCACAGCAGCGCCAGTTCGCGCAGCGCGGTGAGGTTGCCGGGCCGGAAGTAGTGCGAGAGGGCGGCGTCGACCCGGTCGGGGGTGTAGACGTTGCCGTGCGCGAGGCGGCGGCGCAGCGCGTCGGGGTCCATGTCGACCAGGTGGATCTGCGCGGCGCGCCGGACCACCTCGTCGGGCACGGTCTCCTGCTGCCGCACCCCGGTGATGCCCTCCACCACGTCGCCGAGGGACTCCAGGTGCTGGATGTTGACGGTGGAGACGACGTCGATGCCGGCCCGCAGCAGCTCCTCGACGTCCTGCCAGCGCTTGGCGTGGCGGCTGCCGGGCACATTGGTGTGGGCCAGTTCGTCGACCAGCGCGACCTTGGGGCGGCGGGCGAGCACCGCGTCGAGGTCCATCTCGGTGAACTGCGCGCCGCGGTGCGTGACATGGCGGCGCGGCACGGTCTCCAGGCCGGCCAGCAGCTCGCGGGTGCGCGGCCGGGCGTGGTCCTCGACGTAGGCGGCCACGACGTCGGTGCCGCGGGCGATCCGGCGGTGCGCCTCGCCGAGCATGGCGTAGGTCTTGCCGACCCCCGGCGCGGCGCCGAGGTAGATCCGCAGACTGCCGCCGTGCGACGTGCCCACCGCTGCCTCTCCCTCTCCACGGACTCCGCCCGCGAACCGCGCCCACGGACTCCGCCCGCGAGCAGCACCCACCACTGCGCCCGCCGCGAAGCTCCGCGGACACCCTTGAGCATAGGCCGCCGAAGGCCGCCGCAACGCCTCCCACCAGCGGTGGCGCGGCCGCGGCCCCCCGCGGGGCGGTAAGGGGAAGGGGTCGCGCCAAGGCACCAGAGGGAAAGGCGTTAAGGACGCGCTAAGATCCCGCGCCCGCCGCCCTGGATGTCCGGTTCGCCCGGACTGCGTGCCGTCTCATAGGAGGGCCCGCACTCCTTTCCGAACGGACCGCCCATGCTGTCGTCCCCCGCCCGGCCCCCGGCTGCCGCGCTCCCCGAGAGCCCCGGGTACCGGGTGAAGAAGCACCTGCTGGGCACGCCGCTCGTCACGGAGCAGCTCACGGCCGAGCGGCTGTCCAACCCGATCGCGCTGGGCGTGCTCGCCTCGGACTGCATCTCCTCGATGGCCTACGGCTCGGAGCAGATGCTCGTGGTGCTGATCCCGGCGATCGGGGTCGCCGCTTTCACCGCGCTGATACCCCTGACCGCCGCGATCCTGTGCGTCCTGCTGCTGCTCACCCTCTCCTACCGCGACGTGGTCATGGCCTACACCCGGGCCGGCGGGTCCTACGTGGTGGCGCGGGAGAACTTCGGGCCGCGGGTCGCCCAGGTCGCGGCGGTCGCGCTGCTGATCGACTACATCGTCACCGTCGCGGTGCAGGCGGCGGCCGGCACCGACGCGCTGGTCTCGCTGATCCACCTGCTGTGGGGCGACGCCCGGCTGACCGCGCTGGACGACAACAAGCTGTTCATCACCGTCGGGGTGGTGCTGCTGCTGTGCTGGGGCAACCTGCGCGGCATCCGCGAGGCGGGCCGCTCCTTCGCGCTGCCCGCCTACCTGTTCATGAGTGCGATGGCGCTGCTGATCGTCACCGGCTTCACCCGCTTCCTGCTGGGCGACCACTCCCGGATCGACGTGCACACCCCCGGCATGGTGGGCCTGGGCGGCGACACCCACGGCTTCTTCTACGGCGCCTCGCTGCTGATCCTGCTGCGCGCCTTCGCCAACGGCGGCTCCTCGCTGACCGGCCTGGAGGCGATCTCCAACGGGGTGAGCGTCTTCCGCGCCCCGCAGGGCCCCAACGCCCGCCGCACCATGGTCGCGATGTCCTGCATCCTGGGCACCGGCGTGCTCGGGGTGTCGCTGCTCGCGCACATCACCCACGCCACGCCGTACGTCGCGCAGACCCCCACCGTCGTGTCGCAGGAGGCGAGTTGGGCCTTCGGCGACAGCTGGTACGGCACCGCGGGCCTGGTCTTCGTGCAGCTGGCGACCGCGCTGATCCTGTACATGGGCGCGAACACCTCCTTCAACGGCTTCCCGTTCCTGGCCAGCTTCGTGGCCGAGGACTCCTTCCTGCCGCGCCAACTCACCCGGCGCGGGCACCGGTTGGCGTTCTCCAACGGCATCATCGTGCTGACCGTGGTGTCGCTGGCGCTGCTGTTCGCCACCAAGGGCAGCCTCAACTCGCTCGTCGGGCTGTACGCGATCGGCGTGTTCTCCGGCTTCACCATGGCCGGCGCGGGCCTGGTCCGGCACCACTGGCGGGCCCGCGACGGCCGGTGGCGGGCGAAGCTCGCGCTCAACGGGCTGGCCTGCGGGGTGTCGCTGCTGGTCGCCCTGATCTTCGCGGTCACCAAGTTCACCGAGGGCGCGTGGGTGGTGGTGCTGGTCTTCCCGCTGGGCGTGTGGGCGCTGATCAAGGTGAACCAGCGCTACCGCGAGGAGGCCGCCGCGCTGGCGGCCGCGCCCGCGGACGCCACGCTGCCGGGGGCCAGCACCCAGGTGATGTACCTCCTGGTGGACCGGGTGGACCTGGCGGTGATCAAGGCCATCCGGTACGCCCGCGCGCTGCGCCCGGCCGAGATCCGCGCGGTGCACGTCATGGTGGACGCCCAGGAGGCCAAGCGGCTGGCGGCGCAATGGAACCGCACCGAGGTGGGTGACCTGCCGCTGGAGATGGTGGAGTGCCCCGACCGCCGGATCAGCCGCGCGGTCCTGGAACTGGTCGACCGCCGGGTCCGCGAGCAGCGGGCGCAGGTGACCCTGCTCATCCCCGAGCGCAACTACTCCCCGGTGCTCGGCCGCCTCCTGCACCGCCGTACCGCCGACCACATCGCCCGCGCGGTCGGCCGGCTGCCGGACGTGGTCGCCACGATCGTGCCCTTCGACGTCGCCGAGCCGCACGAGGAGCGCGCGCCCGACGGCTCGGCCGCCGCCCGCCGCACCTGAAGGACCACCCCACCGCCGCGGGGCGCGGGCCCGTACGATGCCAGGACGCCGGGGCCGCCAGCAGGGGCCGGGCGTGCGGCCGGGTGGAAGGGGACGCCGTGATCGAGGAGTTGACGGCCTTCGTGCGTGCCCGCATGGCGGAGGACCTGTCCTGCGCGTGGGGCGGCGCGGCGGACGGCGGGCGGTGGACGGCCGACGGGCCGCGCCTGGTCGTCGGCTCCGGTGCCGCGTTCGAGATGGGCGCGCCGGCGGCCGGGCACGCCGCGCACCACGACCCGGACCGGGTGGTGCGGGCGGTTGCGGCCAAGCAGGCGATCCTCGACCGGTGCGAACGGCACCTCGAGCGGACGGCGCCCGGGCCCGGCGCCCGCGACGGCGAACTGGTCGTCGCGCAGATCCTGGTGGCGCTGGCCGCGGAGTGGGCGGCCCACCCCGACTACCGCGCGCAGTGGACGGGCGCGCCCGCGCAGACGTAGCCCGCGCGCCGGGCCCGGACAGGGCAGTGGGCCGCCCCGGGTCGATCGGAGCGGCCCACCATGACGCGCGGGCCAGGTGCGAGGCAGCCGGCCCGCGCGCGTCTCACCACCGGTACCAGCGGCCCCTCCCGGAGCCGGACCCCGGCCGGATCAGGAATCCGAGCAGCCACAGCACAAGTACGACCACCGCGACCCACCAGAGGATCTTCACGGCGAACCCGATCCCGAACAGCAGCAGCGCCAGCAGTAGCACGACGAGCAACGGTCCCATGGTTATCAGCCTCCTTGACCTGCGCCTGCCCCGCCGCCCGCACCCCACACCGGGCAACCTCCGCCGGTTCCGCGGCGGGCGGGATGCGCTATGTTCGGTGACCATGTCGCCGACCAGCCGGCCCGCCCAGCGCCCCGCGGCCCCGCCCGCCGAGGCGCTGCGGGTGATCAACTTCGACCTGGCCCGCGGCCAGCGGTTCGGCGAGCACGAGCACAGCACGCACCAGCTGGTGTGGTCCCCGGCGAGCGTGCTGACCGTGGACATCGCGGACCACTCGTGGGTGCTGCCGCCGACGCTGGCGCTGTGGATACCGGCCGGGGTGCCGCACACCACGGGGGCGACCCGCCAGGCCCAGATGCGCAGCGTCTACCTGCTGCCGGACCGCTGCCCGGTGCGCTGGACCCAGCCGACGGTGGTCGGGGTGCCGCCGCTGCTGCGCGAGCTGATCACCCACCTGGGCGACCCGGACCTCGGCGCGCAGCCGCGGGCCCGGGCGGAGGCGGTGCTGTTCGACCTGATGCGGCCGGTGGCGGTGACCACCATCGAGCTGCCGATGCCGCTGGACGAGCGGGCCCGCAAGGTCGCCGAGGCGCTGCTCGCCCGCCCGTCCGACCACCGCGCGCTGGAGGAGTGGGGCCGGGAGGTGGGCGCCAGCGCCCGCACCCTGGCCCGGCTGTTCAGCGCCGAGACGGGGATGTCGTTCGGCCGGTGGCGCACCCGGGCCCGGCTGCGCGCGGGCTTGGAGCACATGGCGGCCAACCGCCCGCTCGCGGCGGTCGCCCACCACGTCGGCTACACCACGCCGAGTTCCTTCGTCGCCGCCTTCCGGCAGGAGACCGGCCGCACCCCGGGCGCGTACTTCACCGCGCGGTGAGCGCGTCGCGTCACAGCGAACCGAGTGCCTTCTCGAAGTCGCCGAGTGCCGCGATCGCGTCCTCGTAGCCGGCGGGCAGGAAGTAGCTGCTGCCGTAGAGGCGGCCGGCCTTGGTGGCGGCGAGCTGCTGGAAGGACTTCTGCGCGAAGAGCTTGGGGCCGAGGTTGGCGGGCTTGCCGTCGTTGGTCGTGTAGTAGAAGACCGCGTCGGCGTCGGCGAGTCTGCTCGTCACCAGCTCGTACGACACCGACTGCTGGACGTCCAGGCGGCTGCTGCCGGTGGCGAAGAGGGCGCCCGCGTCCGCGAGGATGCCGCCGATCGGCGAACCGTGGCCGTACAGCCACCAGTTGCCCGCGTCGAAGCCGCCCTGGAGCAGGTCCCAGCGGGTGCGGGCGAGCACCGCGGCGTGCGCCTTCCTGATGGCGGCGGCGCGGTCGGTGTAGCGCTTCTTGAGCTGGTCGAGCGCGCCGGGGACGCCGAGGACGGCCGCGGTCTGGTCGGACATGTCCCGCCAGGGCGCCTTGGACTTGCTGAACGGGAGCAGGACGGTGGGCGCGAGCGCGCTGAACTCGTCGTAGGAGATGGTCGTCTGGGCGTCGATGCCGATGATCAGGTCGGGCTTGAGCGCGGCGACCTTCTCCACCTGGATGGCGCCGCCGACGCCGTCGGAGACCTTGGGGACCGCCTTCCAGCGGGTGAGGTCGCGCGGCGGGACGTACTGCTCACCGGCGTCGAAGACACCGGCCGGGGTGAGGCCGAGGTCGAACATGGCGGACATCGGGAAGTCGTTGATCGCCACCACGCGCTTGGGCGAGGCGGGCACCTTCACCGGGCCCTTGGCGGTGTCGACAGTGCGGGTGCCCGAGGCGCCCTTCGCGCCTGAGCTGCCCGAGCCGCCGCCGGAGCCGCAGGCGGCGAGCCCGAAGAGTGCGGCGCCCGCCGCGCCCGCGGAGAGCAGCCCGCGCCGGGTCGGTCTGCCGCCGCCGCGCCCGGCGTCGGGGCCCTGGGAGCGGGCGGGTTCGGCGGAAGGAACGGCCGCGGGGTCGGCTACTGGCTCAGTTACGGACTCGGCCGCGTGTTCGGCGGACGGGCGGAACGTCAGGGGCATCGGGACCTCCGGTACGGCGACGGGCCGGTCGTACGCCGACCGAGCCAGAACTTAGGGTGACCTAACTTCGGCCACCCTAAGTGGCCCGTTCGCCGACGAAATCGGCACTAGGACGCCGGATAGCGCCAACCCGACACCCCGGCGGCCGGCCCGCTCCACCGCACTCCCGCCGCGCGGCGCCCCAACACCCCCGCCGCACAAGCACTTTCGGCCCTCACGCCATCCCGGGTCCGCCCGGCCGCCGCGAGCGCGCGCGGCCCCGCACGCCGCTCCGGGTGTCCGTCCAGCGACATATGACGGCCGTCCGACGCGGGATGGACACCGCCTCCGGCGGCACCGGGAGGCGGGGCGGGTGCGGACCACCGCGAAAAACTAAGTTAGCCTCCCCTTACTTCGCAGGGAGGAAGACCGGCCGAGGAGACCCCCCATGAACGTCCCGCGCGCCCGCACCGGGCCCGCCCCGGCCCCGGACCCGGCCCGGCCGGCGGCCGCAGGTCCGGCCCCGGCCGCGGTGCCGGCGCCCGGGCGGCGGCGCACCGCCACCCTGTCCGCGGGGTTGCTGGTGGCCGGTGCCGTCCTGGCCCTCGCGGTCGTGGCCAGCCTCGCCGTCGGCGCCAAGCCGGTCCCGCTGGGCACCGTGTGGGACACCGTCTTCCACCACGACCCCAGCGACCCCGACCAGCTCATCGTCACCTCGCTGCGGCTGCCGCGCACCGTGATCGGGCTGCTCACCGGGGCCGCGCTCGGCCTGTCCGGCACCCTCATGCAGGGCCTGACCCGCAACCCGCTCGCCGACCCCGGCCTGCTCGGCGTCAACGCCGGCGCGTCGCTCGCCGTGGTCGCCGCGATCAGCGTCTTCGGGATCGGCTCCTTCACCGGCTACGTGTGGTTCGGCTTCGCCGGCGCCGCGGCCGCCGCCCTGCTCGTCCACGCCGTCGGGTCCCTCGGCCGCGAGGGCGCCACCCCGGTCAAGCTCGCCCTCGCCGGGGCCGCGGTCAGCGCCGGGCTGTCCTCGCTGACCACCGCCGTGCTGCTCACCGACACCGCGACCTTCGACCAGTTCCGGTTCTGGCAGGTCGGCTCGCTGGCCGGGCGCGAACTGTCCACCGCCTACCAGGCGGGGCCCTTCCTCCTGATCGGCGCCGGGTGCGCGCTGTGCTCCGGGCGCCTGCTCAACACCCTCGGCCTCGGCGACGACACCGCGCGCAGCCTCGGCCAGAACGTGGCCGCGGCCCGGCTGTTCTGCGCGCTGTCGGTGGTGCTGCTGTGCGGCTCGGCCACCGCGCTGGCCGGCCCGATCGCCTTCGTGGGCCTGACGGTGCCGCACGCCGTGCGCTTCTTCACCGGGCCCGACCACCGCTGGATTCTGCCGTACTCGATGCTGGTCGCCCCCGCGCTGCTGCTCGTCTCCGACGTCGTCGGGCGCGTCGTGGCCCGGCCGGGCGAGGTCCAGGTGGGCATCGTGACCGCGGTGATCGGGGCGCCGGTCCTCATCGTCCTGGTGCGCCGCAGCCGGCCGGCGGGGGTGTAGATGTCCGCGCACACCTCCGGCGGCAAGGGGTCCGCCGCCGCGGCACCGGCCGCCCCACCGTACGGCGTGCCGTCCGCCGACGCGGTGCGGGCCGTACGGTCCGCGCGCAGCCAGCCGCGCGTCCGGGCGGCGGCGGTCACCGCCGTCATGGCCGTCGTGGTCCTCGCGCTGTTCTGCGCGTCGCTGTCGGTCGGCAGCTTCCGTATCCCGGTCCTGGACGTGCTTCGCACGCTGGGGGGCGGCGGCGACGCCGGGACCCGGTTCATCGTGGTGCGGGTGCGGATGCCGCGCGCGCTCACCGGGGTGGCGGCGGGCGCGGCGTTCGGGCTGTCCGGGGCGATCTTCCAGTCGCTGATCCGCAACCCGCTGGCCAGCCCGGACGTCATCGGGATCACGGCGGGCGCGAGCGCGGCGGCGGTCGTCGCGATCGTGGTGTTCTCGCTGGCGGGCACCGCGGTGTCGCTGACGGCCGTGGCGGGCGCGCTGCTGACCGCCCTGCTGATCTACCTGCTGGCCTGGCGCCGGGGCGTGACCGGCTACCGGCTGGTGCTGGTCGGCATCGGGGTGGCGGCGGCCCTGTCGAGCGTCGTCTCCTTCCTGCTCACCCGCGCCGACGTCTACACCGCGCAGCAGGCGCTGCTGTGGCTGACCGGCAGCCTCGACGGTGCGGACTGGCCGCGGGCCCGCGCCGTCCTCTACCCGCTGGCGGTGCTGCTCCCGGCCGCGTTCCTCGCCGCCCGCACGCTGCCCGCGCTCGGCCTCGGCGACGACAGCGCGCGCGGGCTCGGGGTACGGGTGGAGCGCGGGCGGCTCGGGCTGGTCCTCGTCGGGGTCTGCCTGGCCGCGGTCGCCACGTCGGCCGCGGGGCCGGTGGCGTTCGTGGCGTTCCTGTCCGGGCCGGTCGCCCGGCGGCTGCTGCACGGGCGCGGCCCGGCGCTGGTGCTGTCGGCGCTGACCGGTGCCGCGCTCATGCTCGGGTGCGACTTCGCCGGGCAACACCTGCTGGGGCCGACCGAGTTCCCGGTCGGCGTGATCACCGGGGTGCTGGGGGCGCCCGGCCTGCTGTGGCTGCTCGCCCGTGCCAACCGCGTCGGCCAGGGAGGCTGAACTCTTGAGCGACACCGACACCTCGGCGGGGACGGCGGCCCCCGCCGCCGAACCGCCCTCCTCCCTCGCCGCGCGCGACCTGCACCTGGGGTACGAGCAGCGCGCCGTCGTCCGCGGGGTGAGCGTCGCGATACCCACCGGGCAGGTGACGATGATCGTCGGGCCGAACGCCTGCGGGAAGTCCACGCTGCTGCGCGGTCTGGCGCGGCTGCTCGCCCCCAGCCGGGGCGAGGTGCTCCTCGACGGGCGCAGCATCCACGCGCTGCCGACCCGGCACGTGGCCGAACGGCTCGGCATCCTCCCGCAGACCCCGGTCGCGCCGGACGGCATCCGCGTCGTCGATCTCGTCGGGCGCGGGCGCTACCCGCACCAGGGGTGGTTCCGGCGGTGGAGCGCAGACGACGACCGCGCCGTCGCGGAGGCGCTGACCGCGACCGACACGCTCGAACTGGCGGAGCGGTGCGTGGACGAACTGTCCGGGGGGCAGCGGCAGCGGGTCTGGATCGCCGTCGCGCTCGCCCAGCGCACCGGGGTGCTCCTCCTCGACGAACCCACCACTTACCTCGACCTCCCGCACCAAATCGAGGTGCTCGACCTCCTCACCGACCTCAACCGCGACCGCGGCACCACCGTCGTCACCGTCCTCCACGACCTCAACCTCGCCTGCCGCTACGGCGACCACCTCATCGCCATGAAAGACGGCGCCGTCCTCGCCGAGGGCGCCCCCGCAGACGTCATCACCCCCGCGACCATCCGCGAGCTCTTCGCCATCGACTGCCGCGTTGTTGCCGACCCCGTCTCCCGCACCCCCCTCGTCCTCCCCATCGGCCGCCACCACGCCCTCTCCTGACAACGAAGCGCCTCCCCCCTGCGGAGCGCTCCCGGCCGCGCAGTTCCCCCGCGCCCCTGCGTAAGTGCCCCCTCCGGCCCGCAACCACCTGCCAGTACGTCGTGGCTCGTCGCGCAGTTCCCCGCGCCCCTGCGTGAGTGCCCCCTGCGGAGCGCTGCTACCTGCCGGTACATCGTGGCTGGTCGCGCAGTTCCCCGCGCCCCTGGGGTACGTGCGGCTGCTCCGCAGCGCACCGGCGCACCCGACCACGCCGAGCACCCCCACCAGGGGCGCGGGGAACTGCGCGCGCAACCACCCACCACCCAGCAGCCGGGAACGCACCGCACCCCAACGGCGCAGCACCGCAGGGGCGCGGGGAACTGCGCGCGCAACCACCCACCACCCAGCAGCCGGGAACGCACCGCACCCCAACGGCGCAGCACCGCAGGGGCGCGGGGAACTGCGCGCGCAACCACCCACCGGCCGGCAGCCGGCACCACACCGCACCCCCAACGGCGGGCCGCCGCAGGCACGCGCCGGAACCGCACCGCACCCCCAACGGCGGGGGGAACCGTCAAGCCCGCCCGGAGGGGCTCGCTCGGATGGGCGTACGCCCGCACGCCGCCGCTGGGTACGCCTGAGCATGCGGAAGCAAGCGCACATGCCCGACAAAGGACCACTGAGGATGCCGAGCGGCCTGACCGAAGAGGAACTGTCCGCGCTGGACGCCCACTGGCGTGCCGCGAACTATCTGGCCGTCGGCCAGATCTACCTGCTGGACGCGAACCCGCTGCTGAAGGAACCCCTGCGCCCGGAGCACGTGAAACCGCGGCTGCTGGGCCACTGGGGCACCTCCCCCGGCCTGAACCTGGTCCACACGCACCTGAACCGGATCGTCCGCGCCAGGGACGTGGACGCGATCTGCGTCTGGGGCCCGGGCCACGGCGGCCCGGCGGTGCTGGCGAACGCGTGGCTGGAGGGCAGCTACACGCAGACGTACCCGGACGTCACCCGGGACGCCGCGGGGATGGGCCGGCTGTTCCGCCAGTTCTCGTTCCCGGGCGGGGTGCCGAGCCATGTCGCCCCGGAGACGCCGGGCTCGATCCACGAGGGCGGCGAGCTGGGCTACGCGCTGTCGCACGCGTACGGCGCGGCGTTCGACAACCCGGACCTGCTGGTGGCGTGTGTGATCGGCGACGGCGAGGCGGAGACGGGCCCGCTGGCGACGTCGTGGCACGCCAACAAGTTCCTGGACCCGGCGCACGACGGCGCGGTCCTGCCGATCCTGCACCTGAACGGGTACAAGATCGCGAACCCGACGGTGCTGGCCCGCCTCCCCGAGGACGAGTTGGACGCGCTGCTGCGCGGCTACGGGCACGACCCGATCGTGGTCGCCGGGGACGAACCGGCCGCGGTGCACCGGGAGATGGCCGCGGCGATGGACACCGCGCTGGAGCGGATCACGCAGATCCAGCGGGCGGCACGCCATGGCGCGGGCCCGGTCCCGGACGGCACGGACCGCCCGCGCTGGCCGATGATCGTGCTGCGGACGCCGAAGGGCTGGACGGGCCCGGCGGAGGTCGACGGCCTGCCGGTGGAGGGCACCTGGCGCGCCCACCAGGTGCCGCTGGCGGAGGTCCGCACCAATCCGGAGCACCTGCTCCAGTTGGAGGAGTGGCTGCTGTCCTACCGTCCGGCCGAGCTGTTCGACGACACCGGGCGCCCGCGCGAGCAGGTCCTCGCGTGCGTGCCGTCCGGCGACCGGCGGCTGGGCGCGAACCCGCACACCAACGGCGGTCTGCTGCTGCGCGAGCTGCCGGTGCCCGACCTGGACCGCTTCGCGGTGCCGGTCGAGCGCCCGGGCACCGAGCTGCACGAACCCACCCGCGTGCTGGGCGGGTTGCTGGCGGAGGTGATGGCGGCGACCGCGCAGCGCCGCGACTTCCGGATCGTCGGCCCGGACGAGACGGCGTCCAACCGGCTCGACGCGGTGTACACGGCGTCGGGGAAGTCCTGGCAGGAGCGGCTGCTGCCCACCGATGAGGACCTGGACCGGCACGGGCGGGTCCTGGAGGTGCTGTCCGAACACACCTGCCAGGGTTGGCTGGAGGGCTATCTGCTCACCGGCCGGCACGGGCTGTTCTCCTGCTACGAGGCGTTCGTCCACATCGTCGACTCGATGGTGAACCAGCACATCAAGTGGCTGCGGGTGACCCGCGAGCTGCCCTGGCGGCGCCCGATCGCCTCGCTCAACTACCTGCTGACGTCGCACGTGTGGCGCCAGGACCACAACGGCTTCTCCCACCAGGACCCGGGGTTCATCGACCACATCCTCAACAAGTCCCCCGAGGTGGTGCGGGTCTACCTCCCGCCGGACGCCAACACGCTGCTGTCGGTCGCCGACCACGCCCTGCGGTCAAAGGACTACGTCAACGTCATCGTGGCCGGCAAGCAGCCCTGCTTCGACTGGCTGACGATGGACGCCGCCCGCGCGCACTGCGCCCGCGGCGCGGGCATCTGGGAGTGGGCGGGCACCGAGGACGGCAGCCGCGAACCGGACGTGGTGCTGGCCTGCGCGGGCGACGTACCGACCCAGGAGGTGCTGGCCGCGGCGCAGTTGGTGCGCCACCACCTGCCGGAGCTGGCGGTGCGGGTGGTCAACGTGGTGGACCTCGCGCGGCTGTTGCCGGAGAAGGAGCACCCGCACGGGATGTCCGACGCGCAGTACGACGCGCTGTTCACCGCGGACCGGCCGGTCGTCTTCGCCTACCACGGCTACCCGTGGCTGATCCACCGGCTCGCCTACCGCCGCAGCGGCCACCGCGAGCTGCATGTCCGCGGCTACAAGGAGATCGGCACCACCACCACGCCGTTCGACATGGTCGTCAGCAACGACCTGGACCGCTACCGGCTGGTGATGGACGTCATCGACCGGGTGCCGGGGCTGGCCGTACGCGCCGCCCCCGTACGGCAGTTGATGGAGGACACCCGGCTGCGGCACCGGGGCTGGATCCGCGCGCACGGCACCGACCTGCCGGAGGTCGCCGAGTGGCGCTGGGACGGGTGAACCCGCCTGGCTGAAGTGCCCCGTGCGGCCGTCCGGGTCCGCCCTTCCGCGCGGTCCCGGGCGGCCCACCGGTCAGCCCGCCGCCGGTCCCGGTGCGCGCAGCGCGGCCGCCACCGCGCGCAGGAACTGCGCGTACGCGCCCGGCGCGGGCGGCAGTTCGGGGTTCCAGGGCAGCACCTGGGCGGTGCGGGCGAGCTGCTGCCAGGCCGGGACCCCGGCCAGTTCGGCGAGCGGCACCGCGTTGGCGCGGGCGTCGGCGAGCAGCACCCCGGCGCCGCCGACCGCCTCCAGCGCCTGGTCCCAGTCGGTGGTCCGCCAGTTGACGCCCGGGCCGGGGCCGGGGTCGGGCGTGCGGACCCCGAGGTCGGCCAGGTGCCTCAGCTCCGGCCAGGTCTCCGGCCGGGCCAGGTGCACCTGCTCGGGCCCGCCCGGCGACAGCGCGACCACCCCGGCGGTGCCGGCGCCCGCCGCCAGCTCACGCAACTCCGCTTCGGCGGCGGCCAGTTCACCGTCGGCCGCGGGCGCGGGCGCACCGAACGCCGCCGCCAGCTCCGCGAACCGGCCGAGGATCGTCCGCAGCGGCGCCCCGCCCCCGACGCCGAGCGCCACCACCGGCACGCCCGCCTGCTCGGCGGCGTCCTCCGCGAGGGCGTACGCCGACTTGCCGTCGTAGGTCACGTCCACCACGACGTCCGGGCGCAGCTCGCGCAGCACCTCCGCGGTGATGTCCGCTCCCCCGCCGAGGTACGCCGCCTTCCGCGGGTCGAGCCCGCCCAGCTTGGCCGGGTCGGCCCGCGCGCCGCTGTCGTGGCCGGACCCGTAGACCGCGACCGGCCGTATGCCGTACTCCCACAGCGCCGCCCCGGCCCGTACGTACGCCACCACGCGGGGCGGCGTGCCCGGTCCGGTCGCGGTGCTGCCCCGGTCGTCGGTGAACTCCCACCCCGCCTGCCGCGCCCTGTCGTCCGCCATCACCGGCACCCCCTTCACGTCCCGTGCGGGACGCCTCGCTCCTCCAGCGTTGCCTGCGCCGGCCCGCCCCCGCCCTACGCGCCGCGCTTTCCACCCTGCGCCCCGACCCGCCTTCGCGACAAGGACGCCTCGCCCGCCGGATCGCGCGATCAGCCTTCGCCGCAAGGGAGTTCGGCGGAGGAGGAAGCGCGGCCAGGTGCGTGCTGGCGATCCGGCGGTCGCCGGTCCGGCCCGGCGCTGACCGGCGCTGGGCGGCGCTGACCGGCGAGGGAGACCTCGCGGCGGGGGCGCGGGAGGGGGACCGCGGGGACGGCGCCCTCGCCACCGTCCAGGCCTACTGAGCACCTACTGGAGCACCTGCCATGTTGTGTCGCCGAACGGCCATCGGCGGCCCATCAGTCGGCCGCGGGCCGCCGAACACCATGGTGGGGCTTCAGTAGTCGCAGCCGTTCAGCCCGCGGTAGACGAAACGGGTCAGCGCCTCGATCGCCTCGTCGTCCACCTGGCCGGCGCGCTGGGGGCGGGTCCGCAGCATGGCGTGGATCAGGTCGAACGCCATGCGCAGGGAGGTCTCCGGCGAGGCGGGCAGGGGGCGGCCGGCCTCGGCGACACAGGTGACGTGGCCCAGGATGTCGGCCATCTCGCTCGCCTCGAACCTGGCCAGTGTCGCGGCGATGTCGCCGCTCACCAACGCGGCCTCCTGCGCGGCGCGCATCGTCACGGCGTGCTCCCGGTAGAGGTGCGCGTACATGGCGATGTGTGCGCGGACGGCCTCCGGATCGGCGAAGACCCGCTTGGCCGCTGCCTTCAGTGCGACCTCGGTCTCCGCGGCCCTCTCCTTGCGTTTCACGGCACCTCCTTGACCCGGAACAGTACCAACGAGCATACTGAACCCACATTCACTGAATGCAGATTCAGAAAAGAGGTCCGATCATGGACGTACTGATCGCGGGTGCCGGTCCGACCGGCCTGACCCTGGGCATCGACCTCGCCCGGCGCGGGCTCGGCGTACGCGTCATCGACAAGGCGAGCGAGCACTTCGCGGGTTCGCGGGGCGACGGCCTCCAACCGCGCACCCTGGAGGTCTTCGAGGACCTCGGGGTCCTCGACGCGGTCCTCGCGCGAGGGCGCTCGGTGGCAACGGTCCGCGTCCACCTCGACGGCGCCCACGTCATGGACCGGCGGACGGCCGAACTGATGGAAGCGACTCCCGACGTGCCCTACCCGAACGCCTGGGTGCTCGGCCAGTCCCAGACGGAGGGCATCCTGCGGGACCGGCTCGCCGGACTCGGCGTGCGCGTCGAACTCGGCACGGCGCTGGTCGACTTCACCCAGGACGAGGACGGGGTGGCGGCGCGCCTGTCCACCGGAGAGACCGTACGCGCCTCCTACCTGGTGGGGGCGGACGGCGGACGCAG
Organism: Actinacidiphila sp. bgisy145; assembly: GCF_057708125.1. NCBI lineage: Bacteria > Bacillati > Actinomycetota > Actinomycetes > Kitasatosporales > Streptomycetaceae > Actinacidiphila > Actinacidiphila sp. bgisy145. The sequence goes on along the minus strand of NZ_JBYIRL010000015.1, from coordinate 65,680 downwards.
CACCGTCCGCAGGACCCTCGGCGTCCCCTTCGAGGGGACGACGGACGAGACCGTCCGGATGCTGCTCGGCGACGTGACCGCCGACGGACTGGATCACGCCTGGGGCTACTGGTTCGCCCGCGCGGACGCCCCGCAGGCCGGCGTCGGCCTGAGCCCGCTGCCCGGCACGCCCGGCCTGTTCCAGTTCAACGCGCCGCTCGTCGAGGAAGACGACGACGCCACGCTGGAGACCCTCCAGGCCGCGTTGGACGCACGCGGCGCGGGCGTCCGGCTGACCCGGCTGGACTGGTCCACCGTCTGGCGGCCGAACATCCGCCTGGCCGCGCGCTTCCGGGTGGGCCGGGTCTTCCTCGCGGGCGACGCCGCCCATGTGCATCCGCCCACCGGCGGGCAGGGGCTCAACACCGGTGTGCAGGACGCCTACAACCTCGGCTGGAAGCTGGCCGACGGCTCACCCGAACTGCTCGACAGCTACGAGAGCGAGCGGCGCGCGACCGCCCAGAAGGTCCTCACCGTCAGCACCGAACTCCTGCGCAAGCACCGGGAGGGAGCTGAGGACGCCCACGAACGCGGCGCGAACACACGTCAGTTGGACGTCTCCTACCGGACGGCCGAGGGACGGGTCGTGGCGGGCGACCGCGCTCCGGACGCACCCGTCACCGACGCCGACGGCCGGGCCATACGGCTCTTCGACCTCTACCGCGGCCCCCACGCCACCCGACTGACGTTCGGCGCACCCGCACCGGACGCCCCCCACGCCTTCGCGGTCCTCCGCCCCGGCCAAGCCGCGACCGGCCCCCATGTCATCGACACCCACGGGCACGCCTACCGGGCCTACGACGCCTCGGACGGCACCAGCCTCCTCATCCGCCCCGACGGCTACATCGGCCGGCGCCGCTGAGCGGGCGCCGGCGCCGGAAGCCGCCTGGCATCCTCACGCTCCCCGCGCCGTCACCAGTTGCGGCCGACCCGGACGCCGGCGCCGGACGGCCGAGCAGCACACCGGCCAGCACCAGCGGCAGCCCCGCGAACTGTCGTACGGTGAGCGGCTCGTGGGCGACGGCGGTGCCGAGCAGCACCCCGGTCACCGGGTTGAGCAATCCCACCAGGCCGACCGTCGCCGCGGGCAGCCGGCTCAGCGCGGCGAACCAGGCGGTGAACGCGACGGCCGTGGCGATCACCGCGACATAGCCGAACCCGAGCAGCGCGCGGCCGTCGAGCGCGGGCGGCGCGCCCTCGAAGGCCGCGGCGAACGGCAGCAGCAGGAGGCCGCCGGCGAGCAACTGCCAGCAGGTGGAGGCCAGGACGTCCACCCCGGTGCCCCAGCGCTTGGCCAGCACGTAGCCGAGCGAGGACAGCAGCATCGCGCCCGCGGACGCGGCCACCCCCAGCAGGTCCGCGCCGCCCGACCCGCCCCACAGCATCAGGCACACCCCGCCGATGCCGACGCCCGCGCCCGACAGGTGGGCGGCGCGCGGGCGTTCGCCGACCAGCGGCCACGCGATCAGCGCCATCACCAGCGGTGCCGCGGCCATCACGGTCGCCGCGGTGCTGGTCGGCAGGCGCTGCGCGGCGAGGTACACCAGCGCGAAGAAGCCCCCGGCGTTGAGCACCCCGAGCACCGCGGACCGCCACCACCACGCCCCGCGCGGCAGCCGGCGGCGCAGCGCGAGCAGCAGCAGCCCGGCCGGCAGCGCCCGGATCGCCCCGCCGTAGAGCGGGTCGCCCGGGGGCAGCGCCGCCTTGGTGACGTAGTAGTTGGCGCCCCAGGCCACTGGGGCGACCGCCGCGAGGAGCACCCACCGAATATTAGCTTCCATGGAAGATACTATGCCTTCCACGGAAGCTATAGTGAAGCCATGCCCGCAGAACCCGCCGGCTCCGGCCCGCCGCTCGACCACATCGCCCGCATCCAGGCGGAGTGGGCCCGCGAACGGCCCGGGGTGGACGTCTCCCCGCAGGGCGTGATCGGCAGGCTGCACCGCATCGCGGGCATGCTCACCGAGCAGCTCTGCGTGGTCTACCGCCGGTTCGGCCTGAGCGAGGGCGAGTTCGACGTGCTCGCCGCCCTGCGCCGGGCCGGGGCCCCGTACGAGCGCGCGCCCGGCGAACTGGCCGCGCACACCATGGTCACGACCGGCGCGATGACCAAGCGGATCGACCGGCTGGAGCGCGGCGGCCTGGTCGCCCGCCGCCGCGCCGCCGCCGACGGACGCGGCCGCGTGGTCCGGCTCACGCCCGCCGGGCGGGACCTGATCGACCGGGCCTTCACCGAGCACATGCGCAACGAGCGCCGGCTCCTCGACGCGCTGCCCCCGCAGGAGGCCGCCCAACTCGAAGCCCTCCTGACCGCCTGGCTCTCCCGCCTCGAACCGCCGCGCACGGAAGGGTGATCGCCGCCGACGCGGCGCTTCCGCAAGGAGAGCGGACCGCCCGCGGACGGGCGGGCGGACCGATGCGGATACGTGATCGGTCGTGATCAGGAATCGTCGTTGGACGGCCGCGCCGCGTGTGCTGCATGCTTCGGGACATGACGACGCACCCGCCCGCGGACCGACCCGGCCCCTGCGGCCCGGCACGCGGCGGGGCGCCTGCCCGCTGTTGCTGCGGCTAGCGGCGCCGTCCGACCGCCGCGGGCCAGTGCTGCCGCCCGGGTGCTGGCGCGGATGACCCGCGCCCCGCTGCCGGCGCGCATCCCCGGGTCCGCTCGTCCGCGGCCGCGCCCGTATCCGTACGTCCCCGTACACCCCCGCACCCGTCACCGTACGCACGCGCCCGCGCGCCCCTGCCCCCGAGGACACCGCCATGACTTCCGTGAACGCTGCTCCCGCCCCCGCGGCCTGGGAGATCCCGCCGGCGCTGGGCCCGCGCGGCACCGTCGTGCTGCTGCCGGGCCGCGGCGAGGACCCGCTGCTGTACGAGCGGTTCGGCACGCGGCTGGCCGCGGACGCCTACCGGGTGCGGGCGGTGGCCGACCCGAGCAGGTGGCCGCGGGAGGCGGCGGCGCAGGTGCGGGAGGTGCTGGCGGTCGCGGACACGGTGCGGCCGGTGGTGCTGGCCGGGTCGGACGCGGGCGCGCTGTTCGCGGTGGGGCTGGTGGCGGCCGGCGAGGTGGCCGTGGACGCGCTGCTGCTGGCCGGGCTCCCGACGGACAAGGACGCCGATGGCGCCCAAAGCGCCGAGTGGGAGGAGGAGTTGGGGACGCGCACCGCGTGCCCCACGCACCAGGGGCGGCTGGCCGCGGCCGAACGGCTGGAGCGCGGCGCGCTGTTCCGGCCGCTGCCCCCGCAGTGGTACGACCGCGCGGAGTTCGCGAAGGTGGCGGTCCCGGTGCTCGGCCTGCACGGCGCGGCCGACCCCGTAAGCCCCGTGGACGCGGCGCGCACCGCCTACGCGGCCGCGCCCCGCGCGGAGTTGGTGACCCTCGCCGACGGGCGGCACGACGCCTTCAACGACATCTCGCACCGCAGCGCCGCCGCGACCGTCGTGCTCTTCCTGGAACGGCTGCGGCAGGGCGCGGACCTCGCGCCCATCGCGACGCGCGAGCCGCTGCCCGGGCGGGCCGCCGACTAGACGGCGGCGGCCAGCAGGTCGCGCACCGCGGCGGCGGTGGCCCCGGCCAGTCCCGGCGGCGCGTCCGCCCTGGTCCGCAGGTGGAGCGGTTCCGGCGGCACCGGCGGGAGGTCCGCGCACCGCTGGAGCCCCTCCGGCGGCGGGCCGACGTCGGCGATCAGGCCGACGCCCAGCCCGCCGCGGATCGCGTTCATCACCCCGGCGAGGTAGGCCGCCTCCACGACGACCGCCGACGCCACGCCGTGCCGGGCCAGGGTGTCCAGCGCGCGGCGGCGGATCGTGCAGGGGTGGTCGATGACGACCACCGGCACGGGCACCCCGGGCGCCGGCATCCGCCAGCCGGGCGCCGCGAACCACGCCAGCGGCAGTTCCCCGGCCGGCACGCTGCCGCCCGTGCCCGTGCCCGTGCCCGCGTCGCCGACGAAGACGGCCACGTCGATGCCGCCGCGGTCCACGCCGTCGCTCAACCGGGTGCCGCGGTCCAGCCGGAACCGTACCCCGCGGCCCGGGTAGTGCTCCTTGAGCGCGCCCGTGATCGCCGGGAGGATGCGGTCGGCGGCGTGCTCGGTGGCGCCGACCACGAGGGTGCCCGCCCCCGCGGCGCCGCCCGCGCCCCGGCCGAGGCGGGCCAGCGCCTCGTCATGGGCGGCGAGGATCTTCCGCGCCTCGGCGAGCAGGATCTCCCCGGGCGCCGTCAGCCGCGTCACCCGCCCGACCCGCTCCACCAGCGGCCGCCCCACCGCCTTCTCCAGCCGCCGCACATGCTGGCTCACCGCCGACTGCGACAGCCCGATCGCCGCAGCCGCCCGGTGGAACCCGCCGCAGTCGGCGATCGAGGTGAAGCTGCGCAGCGCAGCGATGTCCAGCACGTCGGCCATCCGCGAAGCGTACCGATCCGCCGTTTCAGCAACCTTGCAGCGATATGTACCGCCGCACGGCAGCCGGACCGGGGACCCCCCGGGGGCCGGGCCGGGGCCGTACCACCGCTCAGCCCCGGGCGACCTCCGCGGTGTGCGCGGGGGTGTAGCGCTCGCCCCTCACCTGGTCGCTCAGCGGGTCCAGCGCGGCCAGCGCCTCGGCGTCCAGGGTGAGTTCCAGCGCGGCCGCGTTCTGCTCCAGCCGGGCCGGGCTGCGGGTGCCCGGAATGGCCGCCACCGCCACCCCGAGCCGCTCGGCCTGGGCGTACACCCAGGCCAGCGCCACCTGGGCCGGGGTGGCACCCAGCCGGTCGGCCACCTCGCGCACGGTCCGCGCGATCTGCTCGTTGGCCTCGCCCGCCGCGCCGGCGAAGCGGGGGTTGCCGCGCCGGAAGTCCTTCTCGCCGAGCGCGGAGCGGTCCAGGGTGCCGGTCAGGAACCCCCGCCCCAGCGGCGAGTACGGCACCAGCCCGACCCCCAGCTCGGCCATCACCGGGGTGACCGCCTCGACGTCGCGGGTCCACAGCGAGTACTCGCTCTGCACCGCGGCGATCGGGTGCACCGCGTGCGCCCGGCGCAGCAGCGTGCCGTCGACCTCGGACAGGCCCAGGTGGCGTACCTTGCCCGCCCGGACCAGCTCGGCCATCGCGCCGACGGTCTCCTCGATCTCCACGTCCTGGGGCGGGCGGTGGGCGTAGTACAGGTCGATCACGTCGACGCCCAGCCGCAGCAGCGAGGCGTCGCAGGAGCGCAGGACGTAGTCCCGGGCGCCGCGGATGCGGCGGGCCCGGTCGCCGGCGCTGCGGTCGATGCCGAACTTGGTGGCGAGCTGCACCTGGTCCCGGCGGCCGTGGACGGCCCGGCCGACCAGCACCTCGTTGTGCCCGGTGCCGTAGGCGTCGGCGGTGTCGAGGAACGTGACGCCCAGGTCCAGGGCCCGGCCGATGGTGGCCAGGCCGCCGTCCCAGTCGGCGGCGCCGTAGCTCTCGCTCATGCCCATGCACCCCAGGCCCATCGCGCTGACGGTGAGACCGGGTGAGCCCAGCGTGGTTCGGGTGATCATGTGCGGACACTCCTCCTGCCCGGCGGGCCGGGCGGTACGTCAAAGGCTGGTGAACGCCGCTGACGCTAGGACCTGGAGGGCGCTCGAAGGCAAGCCGGCAGTCCCGCACCCCGCCGGCGGGTCGGGCGTGGCAGGCACGGCGGGGCGGCGGGCACGGCATGCGCGGACCGGGGGCCCGGGCCGTACGGAGGCCGGGCCGGTCAGGCGGGAGGGGCCGGCGGAGTGCCCAGGGTGAGGGCGCCGTTGATGTCGCGGGCCTGGACGAAGGGGGCGTTCTGGGTACCGCCACTGATCGTGTTGTGGACCACGCTGATCGGGGCGGCTTCGGGCGGGGCACCCAACTCCGCCAGGAGCGCCCGCAGTTCGGCGGCCGCCGCCGGGTCGGCGCGCAGGACGCGGCGCAGCCGGGCCCGCCACTCCTCTTCGACGTCGGCCGCGGTGCCGGTGTCGCCGGACTGCCGGGCGGCCACCACTTCCGTACGGGCTGCGTCGAGTTGGCCGTCGACCGCGGTATCGTCGCCGCCGCGGGCGAAGAAGGCGGCGAGCCGGCCGCGGACGTGGCTCCACCCGTCCTGGACCATGAGCTGCACCAGCGTGGTCGCGCCGGACGCCGCAAGCGCGGTGAGTTCCGCCTCCACCTGTGCCTCCCCCGTCTCCCAGGTGCCCCGCGCCTCCCACCGTAGGGCACCTGCGCGCGCCGCCGCCGCGGGTTCGCGATACTGCTCCGGCAGGGCAGGCGCGTAAGGCGAAGGCGCGTGAGGCGAAGGGCAGGGGAACGATGGCGCGGGACACGTCGCGGGAGGCGCGGGAGGCGGCACCCGACGACGCGGGCGGCGCGGGCGGGCTGGCCCGGGTGGCCGCGGAGGCGGGCGTGTCCGTGTCGACCGTCTCGAAGGTGCTGCACGGCCGCTCGGACGTCGCCTCGCGCACCCGGGCGCGGGTGCAGCGGCTGCTGGAGCAGCACGGGTACGGTGCCGCGCCGCGCGGGCGGGCGGTGCCGACCGCGCTCGCCCCGGGCGGCCTGATCGACTTCGTGATCGGGGAGTTGGACGGCCCCTGGGCGGCCCAGCTGGTGCGCGGCGCCGAAGCGGCCCTGCACGCGGTCGGGATGGGCCTGGTCGTCTCGGCGACCCACGAGCGCGAGGGCGGCCCGGCCCGCAACTGGCTGGACGCGCTGGCCGAGCGGCCGACCCGCGGCGCGATCCTGGTCGTCCCGTCGCTGACGAAGGAGCACCGGGCCGAACTCGCCCGGCTGGGGCTGCCGTTCGCGCTGATCGCACCGGCCGAGGAACCGCCGCCGGGCGTGCCCTGGGTGGGGGCCACCAACTGGCCGGGCGGCCTCGCGGCGACCCGGCACCTCGTACGGCTGGGGCACCGCAGGATCGCGGTGATCGGCGGCCCGCCGGACCGGCTGGCCTCGCGCGCCCGGGTCGACGGGTACCGCTCGGCGCTGGAGGAGGCCGGGCTGCCCCACGACCCGGCGCTGGTCCGCTACGGCGACTTCTCCCGCGGCCCGGCGTACGACCACGCGCTCGACCTGCTGCGGCTGCCGGACCGGCCGACCGCGATCTTCGCCGGGAGCGACCAGCAGGCGCTGAGCACGTACCGCGCCGCGGACCGCCTGGGGTTGCGGGTCCCTACGGACCTGAGCGTCGTCGGGTTCGACGACCTCGACTTCGCGGACTGGGTCACTCCGCGGCTGACCACCGTCCGCACCCCGCTGCCGGAGATGGCGGCGGTCGCCACCCGCATGGTGCTCACGCTGCTGGCCGGGCAGGCGCCCGAGACCACGCGGGTGGAGGTGGCGAGCGAACTCGTCGTCCGCGACAGCACCGCGCCGCCGCCGCGGGCGCCGGGGCGGTAACGGTCGGGGCGCGCTGCGGACCGGGGCGCGGGCGCATCGCCGACGAACCGGTCGGCGCCTTCCGGGTGTTGGGCTCCCACGGCGCCGTCGACCGCGGGCCCGTGTGCGGACCGGAACGACCGCACCTCCGCGTCCACGGCCGGCGGGGCCGTCAGGACGCCCGCAGCACCTGCGCCACGATCGGGCCCGCCGAGGTGTTGCCGAACCCCGCGTCGTGGACGACCGCGGCGACCGCGACCCGGCCGGCGAACGCGGTGAACCAGCCGTTGGTGGCGGCCTGCCCGTCGACCTCCGCGGAGCCGGTCTTCGCCCCGGAGTCCGGCCCGAAGCCGCTCATCACGCCGGTGGCGGTGCCGTTGGTGATCGCGCCGCGCATCAGCTCCCGCAGGTCGCCCGACACGCGCGAGCCGACGCCGGCCGCGGTGATGCGTCCGTTGATCATCCCGGCGGCCACGATCCGCGGCTCGTGGAAGCTGCCGGTGGCCGCGGTCGCGGCGACCGACGCCATGATCAGCGGGTTCGCCACCACCCGGCCCTGCCCGATCATCTCCGAGGTCAGCTCGTCGGCGCCGGTGCCGTCGGGGAAGCCCGGCTGGTCGTCGGGCGTGGCGGTGCCGATGTTCCACGGCTGGGTGAGGCCGAACTGCGCGGCGGTGTCGCGCAGTCCGTTCGCGCCGAGCTTGGGAGCCTGCGTGATGAAGCCGGTGTTGCAGGAGTTGGCGAAGTCCCAGAGCAGGTCGGCGTTCGCGTTGTGCAGGCTCGGCGAGTCGTTGTGGTACATCCGGCCGTTCTGCACGTTGTCCGTGCTGTTGCAGGGCGCCGCGGAGCCCGGGCCCATGCCGCGTTCGATCAGCGCGGCGGACGTCACGATCTTCATCGTGGAGCCGGGGGCGTCGGCGCCCTGCAACGCGATGTCGGTGCCGCTCGGGTCGCTGTTGGCCACGGCCAGGATGGTGCCGTCGTCGATGTCCAGCGCGGTGACTCCCGCGCCGTTCTTGCCCTTCACCGCCTTCTCCGCGGCCGCCTGCACACCCGCGTCCAGCGTCGTCCGCAGCTTCTTGTCCGTGCCCTTGCGCAGGACCTTCAGCACCTTGCCCTGTGTCCCGTCGCTGTGCTGCACATACGTCTCCAGGCCCGCGGTGCCGCCCTTGACCTGGTCGCCGTGGCGGGACTTGAGGTCCTCGATGATCCTGGCCAGCGACGGGTAGGCGGCGGCGGTGAGCGCCTTCCCGTTCCGGTCGGTCACGTCGATCGCGGGTGCCCCGCCCGTGCCCGTGACGATCGAATCGCCCTCCCCCAGCTCCGGGTTGATCACGGACGGCTGCCAGGTGACGACCGGTGCGCCGGTGCTGTCGTGGTCCACCGCCAGCGACGAGGCGTACGTCCAGGTGGTGGCGACGCCGTCGGCGGACAGGTGGGCGGTGACCGTGAAGTCGGCTTGGCCGCCGCCCGCGGGGGTGGCGGTGGCCGGGGCGGCCGGGGCCGTCGTGGCGGCCGTCGCCGTCGCGCCCGCCGTCGCGCCCGCCGGGGTCGCGGTGACCGTCGGGACGATGCCGCTGATCGCCAACGACGTGACGTGGCCCTGGCTGCGGAAGCCGGTGAGGGCCGTCGTGGCGGTCTGCGGCGAGTCCGTCAGCGCCGCCGCCTTCGCGATCTCACCGCCGGACCACGCGGTCAGGAACTTGCCCGCCGTGTCCGCGACCTGCTTCACCGTCAACGGCCCCGGTGTCGCGGCCGCCGTGGACCCGCTGTGCCCGCCCCCCGAACCGTCCAGCGCCGTGTACACGTTGTAGGCCCCGTACCCGGCCACGCCGAACATCCCCGCACACACGACGCCTATGACGCCGATCTTCACACCTCTCGCAACGGGCACGGCCCGCTCCCCCCTTTGTGTCTGTGAACGCCCCCGCGCGCCCACTGCGATGCGCGCGCCCAGCATAGGGCGCCTGGCCAGGAGCCCGGCCCCCGCACACCGCCGCCCCGCGGCGATCCGGTGAAAACACGGCGAACCCCCGGCGAACTCCGTCCCGTTGGACCGGGTAATCCGCCGCGGGAACACGGCGGCGCATTCGCGCCCGGCATCTTCTTTCCACCTGAACGCACTCTTGATAAAGTCGCGCCGAGATCCCCCGCTGCCGATTAACCGGAACGTCACGCACACGTGTTCCCGGTGAAACTCCGACGTCTCCGGTACGTCAATGCGCTGCGCGGCCACGGCCGTTGGTAGGCGCGTCATCGCCGCGGCGCCGTCATGTCACGCCGTATTGCCACATTCCCGTGTTCCCGCGTTCCCGTATTCCCGCATTCGACCTGTTCCCGCATTCGACCCACTCCGCGATGGAAGTCCACGAATGATGAGATCTGTTCAGTCCGTCTTGCGGCGGTTCCGGCTGTTCGGTCCGGTCGCGCTCACCCTGCTCCTGATAGCCGGCAGCGGTTTCTTCGCCGGCTCGGCGGGAGGGGCGGCCTCCGCCGCCGACGCCGTCTCGGCCGCCGACGCCTCCGCCACCGCCACCACGTCCGCTGTCTCCTGTACGGCCGGTACGACGGTGCGGCCCGCCGCCGGCCCGCTCTGCGGCATCGACAAGGACGCGACCCGGAACTATCTCGGCGTGCCGTACGCCGCCGCGCCCGTGGGCGACCTGCGCTGGCGGGCACCCCAGCCGCGTACCCCCTGGACCAGCGTGTTCAGCGCCGTGCGGGAGGGCGCCGCGTGCCCGCAGCCGGCCGTGGACGGGGAGGCGCCGCCGGCCGTGATGAGCGAGGACTGCCTGAACCTCGACATCCAGGAGCCGACGACCGCCACGCCGGGCGCCAAGCTGCCGGTGATCGTCGACATCCACTTCGGCGGGTTCCTCCTCGCCAACCCGCTGGACAACTCCGAGATCGCCTCGAACGGCCACGCGGTGGTCGTGTCCATCAACTACCGCCTCGGCATCCTCGGCTTCCTCGCGGACAAGTCCCTCGGCGCGCATTCGGGCGACTACGGTCTCCAGGACCAGTACATGGCGCTGCGCTGGGTGCGGCAGAACATCGCGGCTTTCGGGGGCGACCCGGAAAACGTCACGCTGGAGGGCTCGTCGGCCGGCGGGGCCAGTGTGTGTGCCGCCATGGCGTCGCCCGAGGCGAAGGGGCTCTTCCAAAAGGGAATCAGCGAGAGCGGGTTCTACAACTACAACGACGACACCATCTGGTGGACCGCGGACTGCAAGTCCGACCTTCCCACCGAGGCGCAGGCGCAGGAACTCGGCGCCTCGTTCGCGGCGAAGGTCGGGTGCGGGTCGTCCGGCGACGTGGCGGCCTGCCTGCGGGCCGTGCCCGAGGACACGCTCGTCACCGCGGCGGGACAGCTCTTCACCCCGACCAGCGGCGGCGCGATCGGTCCCATCGTCAACGGCACGACGCTGCCGGTGTCGCCGGCCCAGGCGTTCGCCACCGGGCGGATCAACCAGGCGAGCCTGGTCATCGGGGTGGCCCGCGACGAGATCAACGGCAGCATCTACCAGCCGTCGGTGCTCGCCACCACCCCGGCGCAGTACAAGGCCCTGCTCACCCAGCAGTTCGGGAACAGCACCGCCGCGGTCATGGCCCGCTACCCGCTGGCGCGCTACCCCGACTCCTCCCCGCTGATCGCCTACCGGACGGTCATGGCCGACGCCTTCAGCGTCTGCCCGTCCCTCCGCGCGGCGGCCGAACTGGCCCGGCACACCGCCGTGTTCTCCTACGTCTTCGACGACACCGACGCGCTCTCCCCCAACGGGGGCTACCCGCTCGGCTCGCCCCACAGCGGCCAGGTCGTCTACCTCTCCCCCGACTTCTTCGAACCCCCGGCCGTCCAGTTCGACCCCGACCAGGCCGCGTTCCGCGACCAGATCGTCGCCCAGTGGTCCGGCTTCGCCCGCACCGGCAATCCGACCGTCGACGGCGCCCCCGCCTGGTCGCCCTTCCGCAACACCTCCGGCGCCACCGGCGGGCTCGTCATGGACCTGGCCCCGGCCGGGGACAGCGTCCTCACCCCCGCCTCCGTCCTGGCCCAGCAGCACAACTGCGGCTTCTGGCAGCAGACGAACGGCTAGGCAGGCAGCCGCCGTTGCCCCGGCCGGCCGTCACGCGCGGCCGGCCGGGGCAACGGCCCGGGGGCGGTCAGGGCGTCCGGAGGGTGCGGGCCAGGAGGGGGAGCAGGCGGGTCCAGTGGCGTCGCAGCCCGGCAGGGTCGAAGGCGTCGGTGTCGGACATGGTGAAGCCGTGGACGGTGCCGGGGTAGACCTCGGAGGTGGAGGCGATGCCGGCGGCTGCCAGGTTCCGGTCGAGCTCGGCGAGGGCGTCCGGCGTCATGTCGCCCTCGGCGTGGCCGAAGTGGACCTCGGCGGTCAGCCGGGCGAGGTCGTCGGGCCCGACGGCGCCCACCGGTGCGTGGAACGCGGCGACGGCGGCCACCTGGTCCGGGTGGGCCACGGCGGTGCGCAGCGCCAGCAGTCCGCCGACGCAGTAGCCGGTCACCGCGACCGGCCCGGCGGCGACCTCGGGCCGGGCGGCGAGGTACCGCAGGTACGCCTCCGCGTCGCTCAGGACGCGGTCGGTGGTGTGCGCCTTGATCAGCGGCATCACCTGCGCGAACACCGCGGGCCGGGTCTCCGCCCCGATGTACGCGGGCAGTTCGACCACCGGCGTCGGGCCGTGGCGGTAGAAGTAGTTCGGCACCAGCACGTAGTACCCGTGCCCGGCCAACTCCTCGGCCAACTCCCGCACCACCGGCCGGATACCGAACCCGTCGGCGTACATCAGCACCCCGGGGTGCCGCCCGCCGCCCTCCGGCAGCGCCGCGAACCCGTCGGCCACCCCGTCCGCCGTCGGAACGTGCACCGTCTTGATGGACATCAGCTCTCCTGTCGTCGTCGATCCTCCACACCCCTGACCAACGCGACGAAGGCGGCCCCCGCCCGGCGCTCAGAACACCCCCGGGTCACCCATCCGTGCATGGCGCGACGCCGTCCCGGTCCTCATACCCCCGGAGCATACCCACGGGTCGTCACCCGGAGGCCGGTGGGCCGACCACTTCTGCGCCATCACGTGCGCGTTCGTTCTTGTGTTGCCCGGCGAGAGCGTCAAGTCCAGTGCGTTCGGGGGCTTTTGAGGCGGGTAGCCATAGCGTGTCCCGCTGATGAAGGAGGATGTGGGTGACTTATTCGACGCCGAAGCCATGGGGGCTGACCCGGATGAGACCGTTCCCGGTGTCGGCCGCCGTCGTCGCGGGCAACGTCGTACTTGACGCGGAAAGCCAGACCGGACGATGGATCGGACCGGATGAATGCAGCGCGCAGAGCATGGCGCGCCACAAACGGAGCGAGACCAGCAAAGAGACCAAGACGAAGACCTCACTCGACGGAAACTCCGATGAAGGCAGTGACCAGGAAGGGGACACTGATTGACCAGGCCGTCGCCTGTCCTTGTCGTCACCCGACTCGACGACGTGACGGCCGACGGTGTCATCGCGGAACTGGGGCAGCGCGCGGTTCCCGTGGTCCGCCTGGACCCCGGGGACTTTCCCGCGGACGTCACCGTGAGCGTCCGCACCGGGTCGCTCGGCCTCACCGGTGATATCCGCACACCGACCCGTACGGTCGCGTTGGACCGGGTCCGGTCGGTGTTCTGGCGACGGCCTCGGCCGTACACGGCGCGGGCCGGGCTTGAGGACCGAGACGCCCAGTGGTGCATTGACCAGGCCCGGTACGGGCTCGGCGGCATCCTGGCGTCGCTGCCGGAAACGCACTACGTGAACCATCCCTGGCTGAACCGTGCCGCCGAGTACAAGCCTGCCCAGCTCTCGGCAGCCGCCCGATACGGGTTCCGCGTTCCGCCCACGCTTGTGACGAACGACGTGGACGAGGCCCGGCGATTCGTGGCCAGGTACGGGCCGGCCGTCTACAAGCCGCTCTACAACAGCGAATACGCCGACGCCGACGGACACGGGCTGACAGTCTGGGTGGAAGAAGTCACGTCCGAGGAACTGGACGCGGGGGTTGGCCATACCGCACATCTTTTCCAGCAGCGGGTGGCCAAAGTCGCGGACATCCGACTCACCGCGGTGAGCGGTTCCCTGTTCGCCGTGCGGATCGACGGCTCGCCCGGCTTGGACTGGCGCCGACACTATGACGACCTCTCGTACAGCACGATCGACACGCCGCACGACGTGGCGAAGAGCGTATGCGGCTACCTCTCGCACTTCGGCCTGACGTACGGTGCTTTCGACTTCGGGCTCGACGCCGCGGGCAGGTGGCACTTCTACGAGTGCAATCCGAACGGCCAGTTCGCGTGGTTTCCCGAACCCATCACCACTCGCATCACCGCAGCCATCGCCGATCAGCTGGAGTACCCCGGACGGGACCGCACATGACCACCAGCGCCTTGCTCCGCCAGGAACTCGCAGCTGAACTCACCCTGGGCGGCGGAATCACCGACCCCGCGTGGCGGGCTGCCGTGGAGGCCGTGCCCCGCGAACTCTTCCTGGGGGAGAGCGTCTTCCGCCCGGAGGGGGCGGGGTGGGAGCCCGTTCGCCGCGGCCAGGTCGGGGACGAGGAGTGGCTGCGGCTGGTCTACTCGAACACCACGTGGGTGACCCAGGTCGAAGGTGTCAGCGCCGACAGCGCCCGCGGAGCGATGACCGGGCGCCCCACGTCGTCCGGCACCCTGCCCTCCCTCGTCGTGCGGATGCTGGAACTCGCCGACGTCGAGGAAGGTGACAAGGTCCTCGAGATCGGGACGGGCACCGGCTACTCCACCGCGATCCTGTGCCACCGGCTCGGCGAGGAGGCCGTCTACTCCGTCGAGTACGACGAACACCTCTCCGCCGGCGCAGCGCAACGGCTCCGCGCCGCGGGGTTCGCGCCGCATCTCGTCACCGGGGACGGCCTGCGGGGCTGCCAGGCGGGCGCGGAGTACGACGCGGTCGTCGCCACGTGCGCGGTGCGCAGCATCCCACCGTCGTGGCTGTGGCAGCTGCGGGACGCGGGTGGCGTGGTGACAACGCTCAGTGGGTGGATGCTCGCCTCGGGTCTGATCCGGCTCGTCGTCGACGACGAGGGCGTGGCGCGCGGCCGGTTCACCGGGGACGAGGTCTCGTACATGCTCGCCCGCCCCCATGAGCGCCCGCCCCGGCCCACCTACTATCCGCACCCGGGCGCCGCCCGCACGACGCCTGTCGATCCCGCCGTGCTGGACGACTGGACCGGCCGTTTCGTCGCGCAACTGGCGGCGCCCTCGGCGGAGTTGGTGCGCACCGCGGAAGGCGTGGCCCTGCTCGACGTGGCGACGGGTTCGCAGGCGTGGACAGAGCCGGACGGCGGTGGCTGGACCGTGCACCAGGACGGCCCGCTCCGGTTGTGGGACCAGGTCGAGGACGCACTGACGCAGTGGCAGCAGGAGGGTGCGCCGGACCAGAGCGCGTTCGGCATGACCGTGACCGAGTGGGACCAGACGGTGTGGCTCGGCGACCCGGACGGGCCGAGTTGGCGGCTGCCGACGTGACCCCGCGGGTCAGGCGGGGGTGGTGAGGAGGGTGGTGAGGGCGCGGGTGAAGAGGGGGCGGGCGGTGAGGGTGGTGGGGCGGGCGAAGAGGGGGTCGGGGAGGCCCCGGACGCGGAGGTCCTCGCGCCAGCGGACGTGGGTGCCGGGGGTGGTGGGCGAGGGGCGGACGGAGAGTTCGGCCCAGCCGAGGACGACCCGGCCGGTCTTGACCAGGCGGCATTGTCCGCGGCCGTCGGCGCCGGGCGGCTGCCACTCCTCGACGCGCATGGGGTCGGCGAAGGAGAGCGGGCCGAAGCCGGTGCGGGCGACGAAGACGGTGCCGGCGCCGGACGGGGGCGGGGTGAGCACCTCGATCCGGGTCAGCGGCACCGTGGCGGTGTGGCGTTCCCAGGCGGTCAGGCGCCGCCACGCCTCGTCCGGCGGGAGGTCGGTGGTGCGTTCGACGGTGAAGAGGGCCACCCGGCAAGGGTAGGCCGCGCGCTCACACCGCCCGGGCCCTCACCACGCCGAGGGGCGGTAGTCCTTGAGGAAGCAGCCGTAGAGGTCCTCGCCGCGCTCGCCGCGCACCACGGGGTCGTACACGCGGGCGGCGCCGTCGACGAGGTCGAGCGGGGCGTGGAAGCCCTCGGCGGCGAGCCGCACCTTGTCCGGGTGCGGCCGCTCGTCGGTGATCCAGCCGGTGTCGACCGCGGTCATGAGGATGCCGTCGGTCTCCAGCATCTCCTGCGCGCTGGTGCGGGTGAGCATGTTGAGCGCGGCCTTGGCCATGTTGGTGTGGGGGTGGCCTGGGCCCTTGTAGCCGCGGCTGAACTGCCCCTCCATGGCGGAGACGTTCACGACGTACTTGCGCCGGGCGGTGGCCGCCGCCATGGCCGGCCGCAGCCGGCTGATGAGGACGAACGGCGCGGTGACGTTGCAGAGCTGGACCTCGAGCAGTTCGACGGGGTCCACCTCGCCGACGGTCTGCACCCAGGTGTTGCTGGCGTCGAGGTCCGGTACGAGCCCGCCCGCGTCGATCGCGGTGCCCGCCTCGATCCGGGCGAGCGAGGCGGAGCCGCTGACCAGGGCGAGGCCGGTGACGTCGTCGGGGGTGAGCAGTTCACCGCGCGGTGAGGGCAGCGCGGCGGCGGTCTGCGCGCCCGACCCGAAGGCGCCGAGCACCTCGGAGGCGGGCAGCTCCCCGGCGGGCAGCGGCGCGCTCTCGGCGGCGACCAGCTCGCTGTAGGCGCGCGGCGAGCGGCGTACGGTCTGGGCGGCGTTGTTGATGAGGATGTCCAGCGGCCCGCCGGCGGCGACGGAGTCGGCGAGCGCGACCACCTGCGCCGGGTCGCGCAGGTCGATCCCGACGATCTTCAGCCGGTGCAGCCAGTCCGCGCTGTCCGGCATCGCCTTGAAGCGGCGGATCGCGTCGTTCGGGAAGCGCGTGGTGATCGTGGTGTGGGCGCCGTCGCGCAGCAGCCGCAGCGCGATGTACATGCCGATCTTGGCCCGGCCGCCGGTGAGCAGCGCGCGCCGCCCGGTCAGGTCGGTGCGGGCGTCGCGGCGGGCCCGGTTCTCGGCCGCGCACGGCGGGCACAGCTGGTGGTAGAAGGCGTCGACCTCGACGTAGCGGGTCTTGCAGACGTAGCAGGAGCGGGGCCGCTCCAGGATGCCGGCGAGCTCGGTGCTCACGGAGGTGGCGAGCTGGATGCCGAGGGTCTCGTCGTCGATCCGGTCGGCGGCGCCGGTGGCGGTGGCCTCGGTGACGGCCTTGTCGTTGGCGGTCTTGGCGGCCCGGCGCTCCTGGCGGCGGCGCTGCTTGACCGTGCGGTAGATCCCGGCGGTGGCACGGCGTACGGCGATCGCGTCGGGGTGGTCGACCGGGAGGTCGTCCAGCTCGGCGAGGACGGCCAGGCACAGCGCGAGGCGCTCGGGGTCGATCCCGGGGACGTCCGAGGGGTCGGCCGGGGGCACGACAGCGGCAGCGGCACCGGCACCGGCGGGGTCGCCGTCGTCGGGCAGGCCCTCGCCGCCGTGGGCCGGGTCCGGCCCGGGCCCGTACAGGTCCTGCGTGGTCGCCGTCATGAAACCGCTGCTCTCCGTGTGATCCCCATGGGTGCCGGGTTCTGCGCCCCGCCCACCCGTGGGGCGAACTTTACGTTTGCCGCCCGGGCAGCTCCAAACCCGATTGCCGCCCCGCCCCGCGCCGCCCCCGATACCCTCGGGACGTTTCCGTGATCATCGCGACCACGGCACCGCCCGCACCGCACCAGCCGCACCCGCACCCCCGTGGAGGTCCGTTGAGCCCCGCCGACCCGTTCGACCTCCCGCACGACGCGCCCTACGGCGTGCACAACCTCCCGTACGGCGTCTTCAGCACCCCCGCCGACCCCGCCCGCCGCCGCCTCGGCGTGCGCTACGGCGACCACGTGCTGGACGCCGGCGCCGCCGCCCGCGCCACCGGCGCCCCGACCGACCTCGCGGACCTGCTGGCCGCGCCGTCGCTCGGCCCGCTGCTCGCCGCGGGCCGCCCCGCCTGGACGACGGTGCGCGCCGCGCTCACCTCCTGGCTGACCGCACCGGAGCACCGCGCCGCCGTCGCGCCCTGCCTGCTGCCGCTGACGGACACGGTGCCGCACCTGCCGTTCGAGGTCGCGGACTACGTCGACTTCTACGCCTCGGAGCACCACGCCTCGAACGTCGGGCGGATCTTCCGCCCGGGCGCCGACGCGCTGCCGCCGAACTGGAAGCACCTGCCGATCGGCTACCACGGCCGGGCGGGCACCGTGGTGGTGTCCGGCACCGACGTCGTACGGCCCTGCGGGCAGCGCCGGGAGCCCGGCGAGCAGGAGCCGTCGTACGGGCCCTCGGTGCGGCTGGACATCGAGGCGGAGGTCGGCTTCGTGGTCGGCACGCCCTCGGCGCGGGGCGAGCGGGTCGCGCTCGCCGACGCCGACGACCACGTCTTCGGGCTGTGCCTGCTCAACGACTGGTCCGCGCGGGACATCCAGGCGTGGGAGTACGTCCCGCTGGGGCCGATGCTCGGCAAGTCCTTCGCCACGTCGGTGTCGGCGTGGGTGACGCCGCTGGACGCGCTGCGGTACGCGCGCACCGACCCGCCGCCGCGCGACCCGGCCCCGTTGCCCTACCTCGACGACCGCGCCGCACCCGTCCCGTACGGCCTGGACCTCGCGCTGGAGGTGCGGCTGAACGGGCACGTCGTCGCCCGGCCGCCGTTCGCCGGGATGTACTGGACGTACGCGCAGATGCTCGCCCACCTCACCGTCAACGGCGCCTCGCTGCGCACCGGCGACCTCTTCGGGTCCGGCACCGTCAGCGGGCCGGTGCGCGAGACCCGGGGGGCACTGATCGAGCTGTCCTGGAACGGCGCGGAGCCGCTGCGGCTGCCCGACGGCACCGAGCGGGCGTTCCTTGAGGACGGCGACGAGGTGGCGATCTCGGCGACCGCGCCGGGCCCGGACGGCGCCCGCCTCGCGCTGGCCGAGGTGCGCGGCCGGGTCCGGCCCGCCCGCCCCTGACCGCGACCGGCGCCGCGGCCCTCACGCCAGCGCGCCGCCGTGCGCGAGGAGCAGGACGACCGCGGTGACGGCCATCGCCAGCGTGGTGAGGAAGGGCGCCCGGCTGCCGGTGCCGGCGCCCGCGGTGCGCACCGTGGCGACCGCCAGCCCGCCGGTCACCGCGAGTGCGGCCCACCCGGCGCGGCCGACCGGCCCGGGCGGCCCGAGGACGAGGACGACGGCCGCGGCCAGCAGCGGCACCGGCGCGAGCAGCCGGCTGCGGCGCCGCCCGATCCGCTGCGGCAGCCCGCGCACCCCCGCGGCCAGGTCCGCGTCGATGTCCGGCAGCACGTTCGTCACATGGGCGCCGACCCCGAGCAGCGCGCCCGCCGCGACCGCCCAGCCCGGCGGGCCGGGGTGCCCGGGCAGGCCGAGCGTCACGAACGCGGGCAGCAGCCCGAACCCGACGGCGTAGGGCAGCCAGGACAGCGCGGTGCGCTTCACGCCCAGATTGTACGCCCAGGCCGCCGCCACCCCGGCCAGGTGCGCGGCGCCCGCCGCGGCCCCGCACGCCAGCGACGCCACGACGCACACGGCGAGCGCCGCGGCGGCCGCGGCCGCGGCGGTGGCACGCGCCGGCACCCCGGCGGCCAGCGGCTTGTCCGTACGGCCGGCCGCGCGGTCCCGGTCGGCGTCCACCACGTCGTTGCACCAGCCGACCGACAACTGGCCGCCGAGCACCGCGACCGCGACCGCCGCGCACCCGCCCGGGCTCTGCCCGGACGCGGCCGCGAGCGCCGTCACCAGCACGGTCACCGCCGCGGTCGGCTCCGGGTGCGACGCCCTGACCAGGCCCCGCACCGCGCCGCCGCGCACCCTCGCCTCCATTGCCACGTCCGCCACGCTAGGCGGCCCGGGCACGGCAGCGGCCCCGGCTCGCCGCGCCCGCGACGGGTGGGTCGTCCGGGCGGCTCTCGGTCGCGCCTGGCCGGATTTGCGGTAGTTCTTCCTATGCTGAGGCGATGAGCCGAATCGTGGGCGTCCACGCTGTGCTGCCGCCGCACCGGTACGAGCAGCGCGACATCGCGGACGCCCTCGTGGCGATGGGGGCGGTGGGCGGGCAGGGCCGGGGCGTGCTGGACCGCTTCCACGCGGCCTCGACCGTCAAGTGCCGTTATCTGGCCCTGCCGTTGGAGCAGTACGCCGCCCTGGACGGCTTCGGCGCGGCGAACGCCGCGTACGTCGACGCGGCCACCCGCCTGTCGGAGGAGGCGCTCCGGGGCGCCCTGGCACGCGCGGAGCTCGCCGCCGACGACGTGGAGCTGGTGGTGTCGACGTCGGTGACGGGCCTCGCGGTGCCGTCGGTCGAGGCGCGGCTGGCCGCCCGGTGCGGGCTGTCCCCGCACGTCAGACGGGTGCCGATCTTCGGGCTCGGCTGTGTCGCGGGCGCGGCCGGGCTGGCGCGGGTGCACGACTACCTCGAAGGGCACCCGGCGGGCGTGGCGGTGCTGCTGTGCGTGGAGCTGTGCTCGCTGACGGTCCGCCCCGGCGAGCCGTCCGCGGCGGGCATGGTGGCGAGCGCCCTGTTCGGCGACGGCGCGGCCGCGGTGGTGGCGGTGGGCCGGGACCACCCGGCGGCGCGGACGGCCCCGCCCGGCCAGGGCCCGTGGACGGTGGCGACCCGCAGCCGCCTCTACCCCGACACCGAGGGGCTGCTCGGCTGGGAGACCACCGACCGCGGCTTCCGGATCGTGCTCGGCCCCGACCTGCCGGACACGGTGCTGCGCCATGTCGGCCCGGAGGCACGGGACTTCCTCGCCGGCCACGACCTGAAACCGGTCGACGTCGGCGGCTGGATCTGCCACCCGGGCGGCCCGAAGATGCTGGAGGCGGTCCGGGCCGGCCTCGATCTGCCCGCCCGCGCCCTGGAGCCGTCGTGGCGCTCGCTGGCGAAGGTCGGCAACCTCTCCTCCGCGTCGGTGCTGCACATCCTGCGCGACATCCTCGACGGGCCGCTGCCGCTGGCCGGGACGCCCGGGCTGATGGTGTCGATGGGCCCGGGCTTCAGTTCCGAACTCGTCCTCCTGACCTGGTAGGCCGCTGATGACGTCCTTCGCCCCGCCCGCCCCGTACACCGTGCTGGTGGCGCTGGTCGCCGTCGAACGGCTGGCCGAACTCCTCACCGCGCGGCGCCACACCGCGTGGAGCCGCGCCCGCGGCGGCGTCGAGCACGGCCGCGGCCACTACCCGGCGATGGTGCTGCTGCACACCGGGCTGCTGGCCGGGTGCCTGCTGGAGACCGGGTGGGGCGGGCGGCCGTTCACGCCCGCGCTCGGCTGGCCGATGCTGGTCCTGGTAGTGGCCGCCCAGGCGCTGCGCTGGTGGTGCATCCGCACGCTCGGGCCGCGCTGGAACACCCGGGTGGTCGTGGTGCCGGGGCTGCCGCTGGTGGCGGGCGGACCGTACCGGTGGCTGCGCCACCCCAACTACGTCGCGGTGGTCGTCGAGGGCGCCGCGCTGCCGCTGGTGCACGGCGCGTGGGTCACCGCGCTGTGCTTCACGCTGCTGGACGCGCCGCTGCTCGCGGTCCGGCTGCGCTGCGAGAACGCGGCGCTGGCCGCCGCCCCGGGCGCGGCGCCGGCCGTCGCGGTGGCCGCGCCGTGATCGACCTGCTCGTCGCCGGGGGCGGCCCGGCGGGGCTCGCCACCGCCATCCACGCGGCGCGGGCGGGCCTGGAGGTGGTGGTGGCCGAGCCCCGGCCGGGCCCGGTGGACAAGGCGTGCGGCGAGGGGCTGATGCCCGCGGCCGTGGCGGCGCTGTCCGGGATCGGGGTGGCCGTCGGCGGCCGCCCGCTGCGCGGCATCCGCTACGTCGACGCCCGCCACGCCGCCGAGGCGCGCTTCCGGGCCGGGCCCGGCCGGGGCGTACGGCGCACCGAACTGCACGCGGCCCTGGCCCGCCGGGCGGCCGAACTCGGCGTGCCCGTCCTGCCGTTGAAGGTCGACGCGGTACGGCAGGACGCGGACGGGGTGGCCGCCGCCGGCCTCACCGCGCGCTACCTCGCCGCCGCGGACGGCCTGCACTCCCCCATCCGGCGCGCCCTGGGCCTGTCCGGGCCGCCCGGCCCCGCGCCCGCCCGCTACGGCCTGCGGCGGCACTTCGCGGTGCCGCCGTGGAGCGACTGCGTCGAGGTGCACTGGTCCGCCCGCGCGGAGGCGTACGTCACGCCGGTCGGGCCCGACCTGGTCGGGGTCGCCCTGCTGACCTGCGACCGCGCGCCCTTCGACGAGCATCTGGCCGCCTTCCCGGCGCTCACCGCCCGCCTGCCGCCCACCGCGGCGACGGCGGTGCGCGGCGCCGGCCCGCTGCGGCAGCCGGTCCGGGCCCGGGTCGCCGGCCGGGTCCTGCTCGTGGGCGACGCCGCCGGGTACGTCGACGCCCTGACCGGCGAGGGCGTCTCACTGGCCGTGCGCGGCGCCGCGGAGCTCGTCCGCTGTGTGCGCGCCGGCCGGCCGGAGGCGTACGAACGGGCGTGGTCCGCGATGTCGCGGCGGCACCGCGCCCTGACCACGCTGCTGCTGCGGGCCCGCGGCTGTCCGGGGACGGCGGCCCGGATCGTGCCGGCCGCGGCGCGCTTCCCGGCGCTGTTCGCCGCGGTGGTCAACCGGCTCGCGTGACCCCGCGGGCCCCCCGACCCGGCTGGTACGGCCCGGCTCGTTCGCGGCCGGTCAGCCCGGCGGGAAGACGCTGGAGAAGCCGGGCACGGTGTAGCCGCCCAGTACCCACAAGGACGCGGTGTACCAGAGCAGGGCCGCCGTGACGAGCAGCAGCGAGCCCACGGCGGGGAGCAGCACCCCCGGCAGCCGCCTGCTGCGCACCACGATCACCTTCGCCACGAACGCGCCGTAGAAGACGCACCCGGCGAAGGAGTGCAGCGCCGCGCGCGCCGAGGTGGTCTCGATGCCGTACGTGACCAGGCAGTGGTAGGCGATCGGCAGCGAGAAAAGGAAGAGCAGGTAGCCGAGCACGCGGTGCCCGGTGCGTACGCGGGCGGGCGCGGCCGGCACCCGGGGGATGCGGCCGGTCATCCACAGCGCGATCCCGTACTGGAGCAGGACGAGGCAGAACAGGGCGCTGCCGAGCCGGGCCTTGAGGTCGATCGCGTCGATGCCGTGCTGCCCGTAGAGCCCGCTGGTGTAGTCGGGGGTGTGCTCCCGGCCGAAGACGTAGAGGCCGGCACCGACGGCGAAAGGCGCCAGGACGGCGAGCACGGCGAGGGCGGCGCGGGCACCCGGCCCGTGCCGCCGCCCGCCGGGCTCGCCGGCCTGCCCGCTCAGCTCGTGACCTGCTTGCCCTGGGCGTTCACGACGTACCACAGCGCGCCGAACTGCTTCAGGCCCTGGCCGTTGGTCTGCCCGGGGCTGGTGTCGCCGCTGTAGTAGTAGAGGGGGTGGCCGTTGTAGCTGACCTGGTTGATGCCGCCGGAGCGCTTGGCCACGCCGAGCATCTTCTGGTCGGCGCCCTTGCCGGGTTTGGCGGCGCCCTTGGTGGTCAGCAGCGGCGGCCAGGCCACGGCGCAGGCGCCGGTGCAGGTGGAGACGTTCTTCGTCTTGTCGGCGAGGAAGAGGTAGAGGGTGCGGCCCTTGCCGTCGACGAGGATCGTGCCGAGCTTGCCCGCGCTCTTGGTGGCGACGGTGGCCTGGCCCTTGGCGATCGCGGAGCTGACCGAGGCGGAGGGGCCGGTCGGGGTGGTCGCGGTGGTGGCGCCGCCGTAGCCGCCGGAGCTGTTGGCGCTCGGGGACGAGCCGGCGGCGGAGGTGGCTTTGGTGCTGGAGGAACAGCCGGCCAGTGCGGCGGCGATCAGGGCTGCGGCGGCGCAGGTGGCCACCCGGGCAGTGCGCTTCATCTGAGGGCTCCGAAAGGTGAGCGGGGAGACAGGATCACAGCGTCGCGCCGCGCCGCCCCGGCTCACGTGTCCGGCGCACGCACGCGCCTCCCGCTCCACCCTGACGGCGCATTTCCGTGCGGCCACCGGGGTTCGCGCCGTCGCCGCCATGGCGCAGACCCCCGCTGCGCGGCGGCTGCGCGGGTATGGAATCGCGGCGGGCCGGAAAGCGTTCACCTTCGTGCAGGATCGACGAGTACGCGAGCGAGCTCACGAGTGGGAGGACCGAGATGGCCGCGCAGACGCAGAGGGCCGTACTGGCCGGCGGGTGCTTCTGGGGGATGCAGGACCTGATCCGCCGGCAGCCGGGCGTGATCGCGACCCGGGTCGGCTACACCGGTGGCGACGTCCCGAACGCCACCTACCGCAACCACGGCACGCACGCGGAGGCGATCGAGATCCTCTTCGACCCCGAGCGCACCGACTACCGCGCGCTGCTGGAGTTCTTCTTCCAGATCCACGACCCCAGCACGCCCAACCGCCAGGGCAACGACATCGGGCTGAGCTACCGCTCGGCGATCTACTACGTGGACGACGCGCAGAAGGCCGTCGCCGAGGACACCATCGCCGATGTGGACGCCTCGGGGCTGTGGCCGGGCAAGGTCGTCACCGAGGTGGCGCCGGCGGGGCCGTTCTGGGAGGCGGAGCCGGAGCACCAGGACTACCTGGAGCGGTATCCGGAGGGGTACACGTGCCACTTCCCGCGGCCGAACTGGAAGTTGCCGGTGCGGGCGGACCGGGGCTGAGGCCGTAGGGCCGGGGCGCGGGCCGGGGGCCTGTCGGTAGGGGCGCCGGGGCGTGTCGGCAGGGGCGGGGCGCCAGGCCCCGCCCCCTTTGCGGCGGTGCGGGGTCAGGACGCGTACGCCTCCAGCTCCGCGACGCGGGAGTAGGTCGGTCCTTCGTTGCTGGCGAGGGTGACCACGCGCAGGGCGGTCGCCGTCTGCGGGGTGAAGGCCGAGGCGGCCTCGGCCGCGGTGTTGTCCCGCACCTGGGCGACGGTCTGCCAGCTGCCGTCGGTCAGCAGTTCCACGTCCCACGCGGACAGGCCGTAGCCGGCCGCGGGGTACTTCGCCGAGTCCAGCGTGTACAGGTCCACCCGGCCGACGGTGGTGGGCTCGTCGAAGGTGACCTGGAGCCAGTCGGGGAAGCTGCCCTTGGTGGCGTCGTTCCAGCCGCCCCCGGCGCCCCACTTCGCGGAGGTCCGGTCGCCGTCCACCGCCCCGCAGGCCGGGTAGTTGGGCAGGTTCTCCGACGACGCGGAGACCTGCATGTAGCGCACCAGGTTCCCCGTGTCGTTGACCGGCGCCGCGTTGACGTGCACCGGCAGGGACAGCTGCTGGTCGCCGGCGTGCACGCTGATCGTGTAGTCGCCCGGCGGCGTCGTACGCGGCGCGGACACGTCGATCTCCACCTTGAGCGTGTACCCGGGCGGCAGGTAGCTGGAGACCAGCGAGCGGGACACCGTCAGCGGCGCGGGCGCGTCGATGAACGCGTCGGCGTACACCGCGGCGGAGCCCGCGTTGCCGAACTGCAACTGGAAGCCCTGCACGGCGCAGGGCACCGGGTCGACCAGCACCTGGCCGACGTCGGAGCCGAGCGTGAGCTGCTGGCCGGCCGCCGCGGCCCGGCCCGGCGCGAACACCGCGCACAGCAGCACCACGGCGGCCGCGGCCAGCCCGCGCAGCCCCCGCGAAGTCGTCACTCGCATGCTCTCCCCCTACGCCGGGTTGAGGCCGGGGTGCCCGGCCTCGACGGTGAACTTCCTGATCGTGCTGATCGGCGCGCCGACCTGGTCGATGTACGGCACCGCGCGGTAGGACGCGTGCAGCGCGTGCGGGGTCAGCTCCACCACGATGTAGCCGCGCCGTTCGTTGACGAGCTTCAGGTGCGGGTTGTGGTCCAGGAAGTTCTGGCCGTTGACGGAGACGTCCACGCCGTTGCCGCCGCTGCTGATCGAGGTGCCGACCAGTTCCACGCCGATCGTCGGCGAGTCCGGGTCGTCGAAGTCGCGCTTGATGTCCATCGCGTACGCGGCGTGCACGTCGCCGGTGACCACCACGGGGTTGCGGGCGCGCAGCCCGGCCAGCCCGTCGAGCAGGGCGGTCTGCTCGGCGGTGTAGCCGTCCCAGGCGTCCATGTTGTACGTCGGGGTGCCGCTCGCGTCCAGGTCCATCCGGCTCAGCACGACCTGGTTGGCGAGCAGGTTCCAGGTGGCGTGCGAGGCGCGCATCCCGTCGAGCAGCCAGCGCCGCTGCTGCGCGCCGGCGAAGGTGCGGGCGGGGTCGTCGCGGCCGGGGTTGTCCGGCTTCCACAGGTCGCCGTCGGCCTGGTCGGAGCGGTACTGCCGGGTGTCGAGCACGTTGACCTCGGCGAGCCGGCCGAAGGTGAGGCGGCGGTAGAGCAGGTAGTCCGGGCCCTGCGGCGCGGGGGTGCGCAGCGGCATGTGCTCCCAGTAGGCGCGGTAGGCGCTGGCCCGGCGGACGGTGAAGTCGTCGATGGGGGCGAGGGTCTTGGAGTACAGGCCCGCGTAGTTGTCCTGCACCTCGTGGTCGTCCCAGGTGCCGATCCAGGGCGTGTTCTGGTGGGCGGCTTGCAGGTCGGGGTCGGACTTGTACAGCGCGTACTGGAGCCGGTAGCGGTCGAGGGTGTCGGCCTCGGTGCGGAACTGGTCGGGCACCGGGTCGGCGGTGTTGCGCAGCCCGCCCGCGGCGGAGATGCCGTACTCGTAGATGTAGTCGCCGACGAACAGCACCGCGTCGACCTCCTCGGCGGCGAGGTGGGCGTGCGCGGTGTAGTAGCCGTCGGGCCAGGACTGGCAGGAGGCCACGGCGAAGGTGAGCCGGTCCGGGCGGTCGCCGGGCGCGGGCGCGGTCTTCGTCCGCCCGACCGGGCTGAGGTGGCCGTCGGATCTGAAGCGGTACCAGTAGTGGCGGCCGGGCCGCAGCCCGCGCACGTCGACGTGCACGCTGTAGCTGTACTCGGGCTGCGCGGTGGCGGTCCCGGAGCGCACGACGTGCCGGAACCGCTCGTCGCTGGCGACCTGCCAGCTCACCGGCACCGCGTGGTAGGGCATGCCGCCCAGCGGCTCGTACGGCTGGGGGGCGAGCCGGGTCCAGATCACCACCGCGTCCGGCAGCGGGTCGCCGGAGGCGACACCGAGGGTGAACGGGTCGCCCGGTAACGGCGTGTCGGCGCCCGCCGCTGCCGCGTGCGCCACGTTGACGCCGAAGGCGAGGGCGGTCGCCGCGCCCGTCACGGTGAGGAACCGCCGCCGGGTGTGCCGGGCCGCCTGCGGTGGGAATGCGTCGGATGTCACGTGTGAGGCTCCTTCCAACGTCGGGCGGCCGCCCCGGAAGTTCGGGCGGCCGCCTGTTCATTAGCAAGGTGCCATATGGCCGCCGTACGGCCTCCAGGCGTGCGCAAGATGACCGGAATCCGTCCGAACTCCGCTCCTTCGGGGGTGTTCGCCGGCCCGCACCGGCAAAGGTGCACCCGGCGGGACGGGCCGGCGGGACGCCCGGCGGGACGGGGTGCGGGCGGTCGGGGCCGCGCCGCCGCCCGGGTGGAATCCGGCGGCCCGCCACGGCCGCGCCGCCCGCCTGGGGCACCGCCGGGCCCGGCGGTGTTACGTTGCCGCGCATGGTCGAACGCATCACACCGAGGCAGTTCCACGAGGCGGCCGGGGTCGACGACTGGCGGGTGCTCTTCGACGGCGCGAGCGCGTACTTCCGCACCGGGTCGTTCGCGACCGGCGTGCGGCTGGTGGACGCGATCGGCGCCCTCGCGGACTCCGCGAACCACCACCCCGACGTGGACCTGCGCTACCCGGGCGTGACGGTGCGGCTGACCACCCATGAGGTCGGCGGGCTCAGCGAGCGCGATGTCGCCCTGGCCCGGGCGATCTCCGGGGCGGCCCGGGAGTTGGGCGCGCCCGCCGACCCGGGCGCGCTGAAGTCCGTGCAGATCACGGTGGACGCCCTCGTCGGCCCGCAGGTGATGCCCTTCTGGCGCGCCCTGCTCGGCTACCGCGACGCGGGCGAGGCCGACCTGGTGGACCCCAACGGCAGCGAACCGCCCTTCTGGTTCCAGGAGATGAGCACCCCGCGCACCGAGCGCAACCGCCTCCACATCGACGTCGCGGTCCCCCACGACCAGGCCGAGGAGCGGATCGCCGCGGCCATCACCGCCGGCGGCCGCCTGCTCTCCGACGCCCACGCCCCCGCCTGGTGGACCCTCGTGGACCCCGAGGGCAACGAAGCCGACGTGGCCACCTGGATGTCCCGCGACTGACCCACCCACCCCTTACCGCTGCCCCGCCCCCTTCGCTCCTGCTCCCTTGCCCGTTGCCCCTGGCAACGGCTCCGGCACTCGCCTCTCAAGGAGAAGGTCCGACCCGCTGCCCCGGGGCACGTATTTTCCATATTTCCCTCACGGGAACTACATTCCGCGATCATGCGAGCACACGTGGCAGTTCGGCTCGCGCTCTTGGCATAGTCATAAGTCAAATGACCACCCGAATGGCGCGGATCGGGGTTCACAACCTAGTGGACCCGCACACAGGGATGGGCCGAAATCGAGCAGCGACGGGCAGATTCACCCGGGAACGTACCGCTTCCGCCTTCTTGGCCGCCGCCGCACCGGGCTCGGGCGGCGCCCGCGGAATCCGGGAATCCCAGCCGCTGGCCCCGCCCGCAGACGTACCAAAGCCCACTACCTCGCAGGTGAACGGGGCGAGTTCGCCCACGACCGGCCATCGGCCGCTTCGACGCCCCCGCCACCAGGCTTCGTTGATGGGGTGTCAAACATGCCCCGCATAAGCCGGTGCGCGGCACGATCGGGCGACCGCGCGTACGCCGGCTCGCTATTGGCGTTCGGGCGCGCCCGAGCGGGCGTTCGTAGCCCTCTCATCGAGACCATGACCGCCTGCAGCCGCCGCACATGCCCTTCGGTATGCTTCTTGCCACCGGTCGACCCGGTGCTTTAGCGTTCAACGCGGGCTGGGTTGTGTCTTGCCACCGCAAAATGGGTATCCCCCTTATTCGGAGGCGCGGCACGGCTATGGACCGCTCTGTGCGCGGAGACAGGTACTGCGGAATTCCACCGCACCATTTCCGCTCACCGAAGCGATCCGGACCGAGCGGCGCGCGACTGCGGGACCGGCCTACGACCGGCCGGTTGGGGGGATGGTGATCTTGATGCCCGACACGTCCGGCGGATGGCGCAAGAGCAGCTTCAGCGGAAACGAGTACGAGTGCGTGGAGGTGGCTCTCCATACCGACCAGGTGCGGGCTCGCGACTCGAAGGACCGTACCGGCCCTCAGTTGGTGTTCCCGGCCCAATCCTGGCGCGAGTTCGTCGCGGCCGTGGCGACCGGGCAGTTCGGGACACCGTGATCGTCGTGGCGAGTGTGGGAGAGGCAGGCGCGTGAGCAGCACCGACGGCGAGGACCGCGTGCAGCGCTCCCGTGCCCCTTCACCGTCCGTGCCCGGCGCGCGGTGGCGGCGCCGGCTGGCGCTGGTCGCACTCGGCGCGGGCAGCGCCGCGTTCGTGCTCGTCGCCGCCGGCCTCACAGCACAGGTGGTGGACGGACCCGCGGCCCGGACCGCGGTGTGGCTGGCGACCGCGGTCGTCCTCACCGCCGCACTCGGCCTCGGGGCGGCGTGTGCCCAGGTGATACGGGCGCGACGTCGCTGCGCGCCCCCGTCCCCGTACCCGTCCCCGCCGGCATCCACTCCGGACGCGGTTCACCCCGACCTCACCCAGGCCCTGACGGCTGGTCAGGACCCGAGGTCCGGCCCGGACGGTCATGCGACCGGGGACTCGATGGACCCGCCGCCGGAGTCGCCGTGTGCTCCGACGCGGCCGGGCTCGTCCCGGAACCGTCGGCCGTCGACCGGCTGGTCGGCCCGCTGACGTCGTCCCGGTCCCCGCCCGCCGAGCGCGTCAGCGACGCGACGATCCGCTGGAGCGGCGGCCGCCTCCTGCCCGCCACGCACGCGGGCACCACGACTCCGACCAGTACGGTGGCCACGCAGCTCCCGACCGTACCGAGCGGAAGCAGGGCGCGGTGGTGCGACAGCTCCACCAGCACCGCCACCGGCAGGCCGCAGACCGCGAGGCACGGAAGGATCAGCCCGAACACGATGACGGTGCGCCGCTGCTGCTGCGCACGCGAGGTCTCCACCCGCCGAAGGGCATCGGCGTCGGCCGAGGTGCGACGCTCGTACGCTTCGGTCTCGGCGCCGATGCGCTCCATCTCCTGTGCGTGCCGACGCGCCCGGTACTCCAGCACCTGATCGAAGCGCCCCCGGTCGCCCAGCGCGCTCAGCAGCACGTCGTTGTCCGAGACGTGCCCGGCAGCCGACCGGTCCGCGCCGGGCTCGTCGTCGCCCGGGTCCGCACCGTCCTCAGCGCTGCCGTCCTGCGCAGTACTCCGCATTGTTGGCCTGAAACTCTCTCGGTCTCCAGCAAGAACCCGACGACAGGTGTTCAGTCCTTGCCGGTCTCCTCCTTGGCCTGCTCGATCAGCGCGCGGGCGGCCTCTCCGTGCCTGGCTCCGGCGGTGAGGACTTCGAAGCACTCCTGGTAGCGGGCCAGCAGGGCGAGGTCGTCCCCGGTGGTGACACTGCCGGTGGCCTGCTCCAGGTAGAGCACGTCGGCGTCGTCGGTGAAACCCAGCAGGACGAAGCTGCCCATCGTGCTGTAGTGCGCCCCGAAGTCCAGCGGCAGCACACTGAGGTCCACGCGCGGATGCCCGGCCACCTCCAGCAGGTGGTCCAGCTGTCCGCGCATCACCGCCGGGCTGCCGATCCGGCGGCGCAGTGCGGCCTCGTCGATCACGAAGGAGAGGTTCGCCGTCCCGTCGAGCAGGTGCGTCTGGCGGTCCTGGCGCAGTGCCGCCACCCGCGCCACCCGCGCCGGCTCGACCCGCGGCTCGAGAAGCGCCTCGGTGTAGCCGCCGGTCTGCAAGTGCCCCGGCACGACGACCGGATGGTAGGCGGACACCTGCTCCGCCGCACCTTCCAGGCCCAGATACTGGCCGAACGACGGGGACAGCACGTCGTGGTACTTCGCCCACCAGCTCGACCCCTTGCTGTTGCGGGCGTCCGCCACCAGTTGCTCCACCTGCGCCCGCTCGGTCACCTGGTAGAGATCGGCCAGCGCACGGACATCGGTGACGGACACACCGACCTGACCCGTTTCGATCCGGATCAGCTTCGACGGTGACCATTCCAGCAACTTCGCGGCTTCGCGCTGCGTCAGGCCGGCGTGCTCCCGAGCCCGGCGCAGGTCCCTGCGGAGTTTGCGCCTGGTCACGCTCGGGTCCACCGTTCGGGTCATGTCACTCCTTCGGCCAACTCGCCACGCGGGCGGTGACATCAGCACGTCCCGTGGCCAACTTCTCACTCTGCTAGGCGCATTGTGCGACTAGCTATTCGTCGCACTCTAGCTGACGCCCCGCCAGCAGAAGGTCGCACCTCGTGTTCCGAGGGTCACCGGTCGCAGTTGCCTGGGATGTTCCGGGCGGGCATACCGTGACCAAACGGCCGGCGCGCACATGCAGGCCGGCGCGGGGGCCGTCGTCAGGCCAGAGCCGTACGGATGGTGGTGCGGAGCCAGCGTTGGGGTGGGTCGGCGTCCAGGCGGGCGTGCCAGAGGAGGCGGACGTCGAGTTCGGGGAGGTCCGCGGGCAGCGCGAACCAGCGGATGCCGAGCGTCGCCCCGTACTGCTCGGCGAGGCGCTGCGGGACCAGGCCGACGTAGCCGCTGGAGGCGACCAGCAGCGACGCCACCGCGAACGTCGGGACGACGGCGGCGACATGGCGGCGCAGGCCCGCTGCTTCGAGCACGTCGTCGAGGGGGCCGCGGGCCCGGCCGCGCCGGGAGGCGGACACGTGCGGGTGGCGGCACAGCTGGGCCAGGGTCGGGCGGCGGCCCGCGCCCAGCGGGCTGTCGGCGCGCACCACGCCGACCAGCCGCTCCCGGTACAGCACGGCGCCGCGGATGTCGGGCGCCGCGACATCGCCGACGCCGATGTCCAGGTCGACCGAGCCGTCCCGCAGCGCCTCGACGCTCTCGCTGCCCTCGGCCACGAAGCGCAGCACCACCCCGGGGGCGGCCGCCGCGACGGCGTCGACCACGGCGGGGGCGAGGGTCGCGGCCACGCCGTCGTTGATCCGGACGGTGAAGGTGCGCTCCAACTCGGAGACGGGCACCTCCCGGTCGCCGCTGACCAGCGCGGACGCCTCGTCGAGCAGGGACCGCACCCGCGGCGCGGTGCGCAGGGCGAACGGCGTCGGCGCCATCCCGCGGCCGGCCCGCACCAGGATCGGGTCGTCCATCGCCCGCCGCAGCCGGCCCAGCGCCCGGCTGGTCGCTGGGATGGACAGGTGCAGCCGCTCCGACGCCCCGGTGACGCTCCCTTCCTGGAGGAGCGCGTCGAACACGCGCAGGAGGTTCAGATCGAGCTGCTCGGCCATAGTTGCATGGTACGCAATGCGTGATTGCTGAAGTTGCGTGGCACGAAGGGCACCGGGGTTCGTAGCGTCGTCGGCATGCCAACCCACGCAACGATCAGCGGCCGTGCCCCGGCGCCGGACGGCCCGCGGCTCTCCCACGGCGGCGCCGCGCCGCGCGGCCTGACAGCGGTCATGTGCGCCTGCGTCGTCCTCGTCGTCGGCATGGTCGCCGCGGTCAACCTCGCCGTCCCGCTGCTCGCGTCGAGCGGGCTCCACCCGTCCGCGTCGGCGCTGATCTGGATCGTCGACACGTATGTGGTCGTCTTCGCCTGCCTGGTGATCCCGGGCGGCGCCGCGGGCGACCGGTTCGGCCGCAAGGGCGTCCTGCTCGCCGGGCTGCTGCTCTTCGCCGCGGGCGCGCTGCTCTCGGCCCTCGCGCCGGGCCTGCCGCTGCTGCTCGCCGGCCGCGCGGCCACCGGTGTCGGCGCCGCCGCGGTGCTGCCCAACACGCTGGCGGTGCTGCTGCACGCGGTGCCGGACGCACGCAAGGGCGCGGCCGTGGCCACCTGGGCGTCGATGACCGGCATCGGCGGGGTGGCCGGCAACGTCGGCGGCGGCGCGGTGCTGTCCGGGGGCGCCTGGCGCTGGCTGTTCGCCGCCGCCGTCCCGGTCGCGCTGCTGCTCGCCGCGCTGACCGCCCGGATCGCCCCGGTCTCCGCCCGCCACGACCGCCGGCTCGACCCGCTCGGCGCGGCGCTGCTGGTCGCCGCGTCGGTCACCCTGCTGCTCGGCATCGTGCAGGGCCCGGAGCAGGGCTGGGGCAGTCCGCTCGTCGTCACCGGATTCGCCTGCTCCGCCGCGCTGTTCGCGGTATGGACCCTGGTCGGGCTACGGGCCGCGCACCCCCTGCTCGACCCGCGGCTGCTGCGCCTGCCGGCCCTGCGCAGCGCCTGCCTGGGCATGACGGCGGTCTTCTTCGGGATGTTCGCGCTGTTCTACGTCAACGCGTCGTTCCTCCAGTACGTCAAGGGGTTCGGCGTGCTGCGCACGGGCCTCGGCATCATCCCGCTGACCGTGCCGCTCATGGCCGGCGCGCGCCGCAGCGGCCGCCTGGCGCGGCGGATCGGCCTGGACGCCACCCTCGCGCTCGCCTTCGCCTTCGTGGGCGGCGGGCTGCTGGGCCTGTCGACGGTCGGCGCGGGCACGCCGTACGCCGCCTACGCCGGATGGCTGCTGGTCACCGGCACCGGAGTGGCGCTGGCCCTGCCGGCGCTCTCCGGCGCCATCGCCGGTTCGCTGCCGCCGGCCCAGGCCGGGGTCGGCGCCGGACTCCAGGCGACCACACGGGAGTTCGGCAGCGCGCTCGGCGTGGCCGTCATCGGCACGGTGCTCACCGCGCGCTTCACCGCCGCGCTCCCGGCCGACGTCGAGGCCGCCGGTCACCCGCGCACCGTGGCGCAGGCTCTCGCCGCCGCCCCGGCCGACCGCGCGCCCGCCGTCGTCGGCGCCTTCACCTCCGGTGCGGACGCCGGGCTGCGCGCCGTCGGCGTCGCCGTCCTCGCCGCGGGCGCCCTCGTCCTCCTCCTCTCCCGCCTGACCGGCCGCGCGGACGCCCGGCTCTGACCGGAGGCGGCTGGGTGAAAGCAGCGGACCGGAGGCGGTGGACCGGGCCAACGGCGCGACGGCGCCGCGGACTTCACGCCCGGCCCACGCCCCGAGACCCCCACCCCCACGGCGCGCCCCGCACGGGCCGCCGACCACCCCACCAGCCGCGGCACCCGACGTGCCGCGGACCGAACCGAAGGAAGAACGACATGCGTGTATTCGTCACCGGAGCGACCGGCTGGATCGGCTCGGCCGTCGTCGACGAACTGCTCGGCGCCGGACACGAGGTCGCCGGGCTCGCCCGCTCGGACGCCTCGGCCGCGGCGCTCGCGGCGAAGGGCGCCCGGGCCGTCCGCGGGGACCTGGACGACCTCGGCGGCATCCGCGGCGCGGCAGCCGCCGCCGACGCCGTGGTCCACCTCGCCAACAAGCACGACTTCGCCGACCAGGCGGGCACCAACAAGGCCGAGCGCGGCGCCGTACAGGCGATCACGGACGCGCTCGCCGGCTCCGGCCGGCCCTTCGTGGTCGCCTCGGGCCTGGCGTTCCTGACCCCGGGACGGGTGGCGACCGAGCAGGACCGGTCGCCGTTCCACGGCGTCGACTCCCTGCGCGGCGGCAGCGAGAACCTCGCGCTGGAGGCGGTGGAGCGCGGGGTCGGCACCGTCGTCACGCGCTTCGCGCCCACCGTGCACGGCGCGGGCGACCACGGCTTCCTCGCCGGGATCGTGGCCACCGCCCGGGACCGGGGCGTCTCGGCGTACATCGGCGACGGCACCGACCGCTGGGCCGCGGTCCACCGCGGCGACGCGGCCCGTGTGGTGCGGCTGGCCCTGGACCGCGAAGTGGCGGCGGGCACCACGCTGCACGCCGCGGCGGAGGACGGCATACCCACCCGGCGGATCGCCGAGGTGATCGGGCGCGGTCTCGGCCTGCCGGTCGTCTCCGTCCCGGTCGGCGAGGCGGCCGGACACTTCGGCTGGCTCGCGAAGTTCTACGGCACGGACATGGCGGCGAGCAGCGAGGCCACCCGTACGGTACTGGGCTGGACGCCGCAGGGCCCGAGCCTCGCCGAGGACCTCGACGGTGGCCACTACTACCGCTGAGCCCCTCTGCTACCGCTGAGTCCTGCTCCTACGGCTGAGCCCGCGCCCCCGACCACCGGCCACGCCCCCACCCGCCCCTCCCGACGCCCGCGGCGCTCGCGCCGCGGGCGTCCGGCGTACCGTCCTTCGCCGCCCTGCCGTAGGACCCGAACCCGCATACGGCGTACGGCACTTGCCGCCCCGCCCCACATCAGCGGCGAACTCCCGCCCGGACCTGGCCACTTCGGCGCGCCGGCTGTCACCACTCCGAGTGTTGTCATGTTCACGCCATTGCGGCATCCGGTAGCAGCCCGCCCCTTCCGCCCCACCCGGCACAGCCCGCAGCATCGCTACAGCGGCCTGATCGGCCAGCCTCCACCCACAACCACATGGGCATGCGGACGGCCGGCCGACTCCCCCCACCACCCTCGCAACTCCCACACCTTTGGAGTTCACCGGATGCACAAGTTCCGCACAGCCGCCCCCGCAAGGGCGGCCGCCGCCGCACTGCTCGCACTGTCCTGCGCCTCCCTCGCCGGACCCGCGAGCGCGGTCGCACCCAGTGTCGAGTTCGGCACCGCGCACTACGCCCAGCCCCTGCACGGCTTCTCCGGCGACAGCAACTGGGGCGGCTACGTCGCCCGCGGCTCGGGCTTCACCGACATCTCCGGCTCCTGGACGATGCCCGAGGTCACCTGCAACTCGACGAACGACCTGTACGCGCCGTGGATAGGCATCGACGGCTACGGCTCCTCGACCGTCGAGCAGACCGGCGTCCAGGTCGACTGCTCCAGCGGCAGCCCGGAGTACTCGGCCTGGTACGAGATGTACCCGGCCGCGCCGGTCTACTACGACGAGTCCGTCGACGCGGGCGACGCCTTCACCGCAAGCGTCGTGGACAACGGCGGCGGCGCGTACACCCTGAAGCTGTCCGACACCACCAAGGGCTGGTCCAAGACCACCCAGAAGTCGCTGTCCGCCGACGACGTGAGCGCCGAGGCCGTGATCGAGTCGCCCACCGGCAGCTACCCGTCCTTCGACGAGCAGGACTTCAGCGGCATCACCGTCAACGGCCAGTCCTTCGACACCTACGGCCCCGAGGCCATCGACAGCGGCCAGTACACCGAGACCGCGCTCAACGGCGGCTCGTTCTCCATCATCCCGGGCTGACGCACCGTCACATCGCGGTACGGCCAGGCGCGTTCGCGAAGGCGGCGCGCCGGCCGGCCCGGTCGACTCCCCCCACGGGATACCGGTCCCCGAGGCACCCCGCCTCGGGGACCGTACCCGTCTCACCCGGCGACCGCCCGATACCGGGCCGCGCCCGTTGCTCAGGCGCCGGCGCCGCCGTCGACCGGCAGGATCGCGCCGGTCACCATCGAGGCGCGGTCGGACAGCAGCCACGCCGCCGCCTCCGCCACCTCGCGGGGCTCGGCCATGCGGCCGAGCGGGGTGGACGCGGCGATGGCCTGCACGACGCCCGGCGTGGCCGCCTCCCACGCGTCGATCATCTCCGTGGCCGTACCGCCCGGGGTGATGCCGTTCACCCTGATCCCATGCGGCGCCCAGCTCACCGCGGCACTCTCGGTGATGCTGTTGAGCGCGCGCTTCATGGCGCCGTAGGCGGGCAGCGCCGGGTTGGCGCGGCGGCTGCCGATGCTGGAGGTGTTGACGATCGCCCCACCGCCGCCGCGCCGCATGAGGGCCGCCTCGGCGTTCATGGCGGTCCAGTGCGCGCGGAAGTTCACGGCGAACTGCTCGTCGATGACCTCGTCGCTCGTGGTGTCGAGCGGGCCGGGGTGCTGGCCGGCCGCGCCGTTGTTGAAGGCGCCGTCGAGCCGTCCGTGCAGCTGCTCGACGCGGTCGACCGCGGCGCGGACGCTCGCGCGGTCGGCGAGGTCGAGGGGGACGGCGTCCGCGGTGCCGCCGGCGGCGCGGATCTCGGCGGCGATCCGCTCCAGCGCGTCGCTGCCGCGGGAGGCGAGGACGACCGAGGCGCCCTCGGCGGCGAAGAGATGCGCCGCGGCCGCGCCGATGCCGCGGCTGGCGCCGGTGATGAGGACGACCTTGCCGGCGAGCAGGCCGATGGGGGCGGCGCCCCGATCGCCCCGGTTGCGGCTGTTGTGCTGGTTGTGCGGGTTGTTCTGATCATCCCTGTTGTTCGTCATGTGACCAGCCTTGTCGAACGGCTCGGGCGCATACAGGCACAGCCAGTACCTGGCTGGGCCGCGACGGGGGCGGCGGGTCCGCGGTAGCGGCACAGGCAAGGGGGCGCCGCCGGTCCCGTCCCGGCGGCGCCCCTGCCCGTGCCCGGCCGTCAGGCGGCCCCAGCCGTCAGGCCGTCCCGGCCGCCCCCAGCTCGCCGATCACCGCGAGGAAGGCGCGGGCGATCACCGCGTGCCCGGCCAGCACCGGGTGGACCCGGTCCCCGGCCCAGTCGGCGGGAGCGGTGTGCGCGAGGACCCGGTCGAAGGCCGCCTGCACGTCGATCAGCGGCAGCCCCTTCTCCGCGGCCACCTCGCGGGCGGCGGCGACGTAGCGGTCCGACTCGGTCCGCCAGGGGTCGGAGGTGTCGCCCTCGATGAGGTACGGCGTGGCGAGCACCAGCCGGCAGCCGGTCTCCGCAATGGCCCGGTCCAGCAGCCCGGAGAGCGTCGTGCGGTACTCCTCGACG
This sequence comes from Actinacidiphila sp. bgisy145, assembly GCF_057708125.1. Lineage (NCBI taxonomy): Bacteria > Bacillati > Actinomycetota > Actinomycetes > Kitasatosporales > Streptomycetaceae > Actinacidiphila > Actinacidiphila sp. bgisy145. The sequence continues at coordinate 28,474 of NZ_JBYIRL010000015.1, read as the reverse complement.
GACACGGCCTCGTCCGCCTTGCCCTCGATGCCCCGCCAGCAGTCGTTGATGCCGATCTTCACGAACAGCCAGTCCGGCCGCTCGTCGAGCACATCGGCCTGCCAGCGCCCGGCGAGGTCGCGCACGGTGTCGCCGGAGACCCCGCGGTTGGTCCAGCGCAGGGCGAGCTCGGGGGCCTGTGCGGTCACCAGGGCCTGGATCAGGCTCACATAGCCCCCGCCGTACGGCGCCTTGTCCCCGGTGCGGCCGGCATCGGTGATGCTGTCGCCGATGAACAGCACATGGCTGCCCTTCTCGAAGGGAAGCGTGATGTCAGCGGGCATAGTCCTCGGACTCCTGTGGGTGCGCTCGGTCGGTGATCGTTCACACCGTACGAGGTCCCCTCCCCCGCAACCAGACCGTGGCCGGTGGTAACGGGCACGGCGGGCGCGGATTGCCGCGCCGGTGGGGGCGGCGCATGCTGGGGGGTATGGACGAGTCCGCCGGTGCGGGGGACGTGGGCGGCTGGGCGGTCGCGGAGCCGGGGCCCATCGCCTCGGGACCGCTGCATCCGGTGCGGCGGCCGGTGCCGCGGCCGGGACCCGGCGAGGTCGCGGTACGGGTCGAGGCGTGCGGGGTGTGCCGTACGGACCTCCACCTCGCGGAGGGCGATCTGCGGCCGCACCGGGCGGGCACGGTTCCGGGCCACGAGATCGTCGGCCGGGTGGTCGCCGCCGGTGCGGGCGCGGACCGCTTCGCGCCGGGCGACCGGGTGGGCGGCGCGTGGCTGCGCGGCACCTGCGGGGTGTGCCGCTACTGCCGGGCCGGCCGCGAGAACCTGTGCCCGTCGTCGGTCTACACCGGCTGGGACGCCGACGGCGGCTTCACCGAACTGACGCTGCTGCCGGAGGAGTTCGCCTACCCGCTGCCGGGCGGCGCCGACCCGGCCGAGCTGGCGCCGCTGCTGTGCGCGGGCATCATCGGCTTCCGCGCGCTGCGGCGCGCCGCGCTCCCGTCCGGCGGCCGGCTCGGGCTGTACGGCTTCGGGGCGTCCGCGCACCTGGCCGCGCAGGTGGCGCTCGCCGAGGGCGCGACCGTCCATGTGCTGACCCGGTCCGCCGCGGCCCGGCGGCTCGCCCTGGACCTGGGCGCCTCGTCGGCGCGCGGCGCCTACGACGCCCCGCCCGAGCCGCTGGACTCCGCGATCCTCTTCGCCCCGGTCGGCGACCTGGTGCCGGTCGCGTTGGCGGCCCTCGACCGCGGCGGCACCCTGGCGGTCGCCGGCATCCACCTGTCCGACATCCCCGCGCTGAACTACCAGCACCACCTGTTCCAGGAGCGGAACCTGCGCAGCGTCACCTCCAACACCCGTGCGGACGGCCGGGACTTCCTCGCGACCGCGGAGCGGATCGGCATCCACCCCACGGTGACCCGCTACCCGCTCGCCGCGGCGGACCGCGCGCTGGTCGACCTCGCCGCCGACCGCGTCAACGGCGCGGCGGTCCTCATCCCGCCCAGCGCCCCTACCAGCGACGTCAGTTGACTCGCCGTCAGTTCAGTGGGCCGGGGGCGAGTCGTCCGCTCGGCGCGAGCCCCTTTGCCGACGGCGGGCAATCGGGTGAAGTTCCGGGCCGGCCTCACGCCTGCGAGTGAGTACCGCTCCCGCCCGCGGATAATGATCGTTACGTTGTTCCCCTCGGACCTTCGCGGTCGCGCCCCTGACAGACGCGCCCGCGAAGGTCCGCTCCCTTCACCCTCCCCCGGCCGTCTCCGCCGCCCCGCGCTCCGCCGCCCTCCTGGCGAGGACGCCCGCCTCCAGGACGCCCAGACCGCGGGCCGGCGGCGAGGGCGAGCGCGAGCGCGCGGGACGCCTTCTCCAGGCCGGGACGGTCCTCCGGCCCGGCCACCGCGAGCAGCCGGTCGACCACGGCGAGCGCCGCGGGCAGTTCGTCGAGGACGACGAACCCGTCACCGCCGGTCGGCATCTCCTCCTCCTTCCGCGACGGCCCGCCCGCCGGTCGAGCGGGTGTCGGAGCCGTCGGGCTCAGGCGCCGGCGGCCACCCGGCCGCCGGTCATCTCCTCGATCTTCGCCGCGAAGCCGTCCGCGGGGAGCGGGAGGTCGAGGGAGTCGTCGACGAAGCGGACAGCGGAGCGGACGTAGCCGACGACGGCGGTCGCCTCGTCGGGGACGGTCTTGCGGCGGGCGACGGCGTGCAGGCAGGTGGCCGCGGCGGCGGTCTCGCGGTCGCGGCCCTCCCGCACCGCGCGGGCCCACAACTCCTTCCCGCGGCGCGGGATCTGGTCGTGCCACCAGTTGGCCTCCTGTACCTCGCCGAGCGCGAGGTGGTGCAGGAAGAGGCAGAACTTCGCCTCGCCGTCGTCCGCGCCGGAGGCGAACTGCCACCAGAAGCGCGCGCTGTCCTCGCGGGCGGCGAGGTGCAGGACGCAGGCCAGCACCCGGGCGCCCTCGGGTTCGAGGATGCGGCTGGGGTCGTCGGCGGCCTCGACCGAACCGCTGACGAAGGCGGACATCGTCTGGAGCGCGTTGGCCTGGGTGATGACGATCTTGCACAGGTGGCGCAGGTCGTCCGCCGCGTCCAGCCGCTCGCGGTCCTCGGTCTCGCCGCGGTGGCCGGACTCCCAGCGGCCGGGCCGTACCGGCTCGCACCACAGGTCCGGGCTGGTGGCGTCGTCGAAGGTGAGCGCGCCGGACATGATGTGCCGCATCGCGGCGGCCTCGGCGAGCCGCGCCTGCGCGGCGACCAGCTCCTCACGGGTGTACTCCGGCGTGCGCAGCCGCGCCTTCGCCAGGATCTGCTCAAAAGGCATCGACACGGGCATCTTCGCGTCCCTTCAGGTCGGGGTCGAGCGCCGCGGCGAGCCGGCGCCGCGCGTCGCGGGCGGTGGAGCGGACGGTGGCCTCGGTGATCCCCAGCAGGTCCGCGGTCTGCCGGACGGTGTAGCCGAGGCTGTACCGCATGAGGAACACGTCGTGCTGGCGCTCGGGCAGCGCGTCGATGGCCTCCCACAGCGCGATGCTGACCTCCAGCGCGCCGATCGGGTCGACGGTGTCGTGCGCCAGCTCGGTGGTGAAGATGGCGTCGGCCAGCTTCTGCCGGCGGCTGCGGGAGCGGGCCGCGTCCCGTACCCGGTTCTTCACCAACCACCAGGCGTAGGCGGCCGGTTCGGGCTGGGCCAGGGCCTTGCGCCAGTGCCGGAGGAGTTCGAGCATGGCCTCGTGCACCGCGTCCTCGGCGTCCGCGCGCGAGCCCAGGTACATCTGCGCCCAGCGGACGTACGCGCCGCGGTAGAGCGCGTGGAACGCCTGGAAGTCCAGCGGCTGGACGGCGGCGTCCGGGTCCGGGTCGTCGTCGGCCTTCGCGCGGGGCAGGCGGTCGCCGTGTGCCTCGTCGTGGTTCACCGGGTGCCTCCCCGTCCGCGGCGGGCGCATCCCACGGCCCCGCCGGCAGCCGCGGGCGCGGCTCCGCTCTGATCTGTCGTCACGGCCCTCGCCGTTCCTCTCGCTGAGGGAGAAGAAGCGCCACCCCCGTGTGCACTCCGGGACCGCACCTTCGCGGTCTTGCCTACATAGCGTTCGGCGCCGCCCAAACGTGCACCCGACGGCAGGCATATAAACGCACCAATACGTACCGACTGGTCGGTTCCGCACCGGCGCACGACCGCCCCCGGCCACCCGGCCGCCGCCCCCGCACCGGCCACCAGCGCGAACACCGGCCGCCCGGCCGGTCCGTCCGCCACCGGGGGCCGCAGCGCACCGGCCCCCGCGACTCCGCTGTGACGAACACCACATCAGCATGGCCCGCCGCCCCCGGCGCCCCGCCCGCCCGGCCGCCCCTCGAGCCGCGTGCGCGACCCTTCACCCGTGCACCGCGCCCGCCGTGGCCACCGGCGCCCGCGGGCGAGCCCGCCCGAGGCACGGGTCATCCGCGACGGCAACCACACCATCGTCTTCACCTGGGGCCGCGGGGCCCGCGGGCGAGCCCGCCCCGGTTCCGTGCCCCCTGCACGGAGGCCATATTCTTGGCGTGGTACCCCCGTACGCAGTCCTTGCCACCGGGTGAATCGTCCGCCGACAGAAAGCGGTTCGCCGCCATGACACGCACGATCAAGGGCGCCGAGATCGCCCGCGCCATCCGCACCCGGGTCGCCGAGCGCGTGGCCGAGGCCGCGCCCGGCGGCCGGGTGCCCGGACTCGCGACCATCCTGGTCGGCGACGACGCCGCCAGCGCCGTGTACGTCGCCGCCAAGCGCCGCGCCATCCGCGAGGCGGGCATGCGCGACGTCCACCACCACCTGCCGGCCGACGCCACCCAGGAGCAGGTGGCGGCCGTCATCGACGCGCTGGCCGCCGACGCCGACGTGCACGGCATCCTGCTGCAACTCCCGCTGCCCCAGGGGCTCCAGGCCGCACCGCTGATCGACCGCATCCCTGTCACCAAGGACGTCGACGGCCTGACCACCGCCAGCGCCGGGCGCCTGGCGCGAGGCGAGCGCGGACTGCGGCCCTGCACGCCCAGCGGCGTCATCGAACTCCTCGACGCCGAGGGCATCGAGCTCAAGGGGGCGTGCGTCGCCGTCGTCGGCTGGGGCGAGCTGGTCGGCCGCCCGCTGGCTCAGCTGCTGCTCCAGCGCGGGGCGACGGTCACCGTCGCCCACGAGTTCACCGCCGACCTCGGCGCCGTCACCCGGCCCGCCGACGTCGTCGTGGTCGCCACCGGGGTGCGCGGACTGGTGGGGCCGGAGCACATCAAGCCGGGCGCGACCGTCATCGACGTCGGCATCCACCGCACGCCCGAGGGCCTGCGGGGCGATGTCCGCACCGCCGAGCTCGACGGCATCGCGGGCCGCATCACCCCCGTGCCCGGCGGGGTCGGCCCGATGACGATCGCGATGCTCCTGGTCAACACCCTCCAGGCCGCCGAGTGGGACGCCGAGCGCGAGCCCGTCCCCGCGTAGCGCGTGGCCGCGCGGCCTCCCCCACGTCCTCCGGGACGGGCTCGGGGGCCGCGTCGGCCGGGGCTCGTGCTGGGGTACGCCGCCGGTCCGGCGACGCGACGGGGAGTTACGGGCGCGGGTCGGGGGCGTCGGGCGCGTCGGCGAGGTAGGTGCGGGCGCGGGTGCGGACGACGTCGGGCAGGTCGCCGGCGGCGAGGTCGGCGAGCTTGGTGGTCTCCAGCACCTCGCGCAGGCTGGTGCGGACCGCGCGCCAGACGTCGGGCAGGGGCGCGGCCGGGCCCGGGTAGCTCAGCCCGGTGAGGCTGAGGTCGCGGACGTTGGCGAGCGGGCCGTCGACGACCCGGATGACGTCGGCGAGCGAGATCTCGTCGGCGGGCAGCGCCAGCGCGTAACCCCCTTCGGGGCCGCGGATGCTCTGCACGAGGCGGCTCATCCGCAACTCCCGCAGAATGCCGAAGAGAAAGCGGACCGGGATGTCCTGGCGGGCCGCCAGCTTCTCCGCGGTGAGCGGGACCTCGGAGGCCGCGAGTTCGGCCATCGCCCGCACCGCGTAGTCGGTCTTGGCTGTGATCCGCACGGCCCAACTCTCTCACAGACCCGCCGGACCGGCCCCGTACGGGCGCGGTCCGGCGCCCGGACCGGAGTCCGGCTGGAGTCCGGGTGGAGTCCCGGGGGATTTGGCGCAACGCCCTTGCCGAGTGCAGGTATTTCACTGAAATAGTGAATTACGGGCCCCGGCCCGCCCCAGCGCCCTTCGTCCGCACAGGAGGCTCCCATGTCGTCAGGCATGCCGTCAGGAAATCCCGCCCGGACGGTCGCCGTCGTGGGAGCCGGCGCGGCGGGCACCATGGTCGCGATCCAGTTGTGCGAAGCGGGGCGGCGCCGCGGGTTCCGCTTCGAGCTGGTGCTCGTCGACCCGGCGCCGGAGGCGGGCCGCGGCGGCGCGTACGCCACCCGCGACCCGCGGCACCGCCTCAACGTCCCGGCGGGCAACATGAGCTGCCACCCCGACGACCCCGGGCACTTCGTCCGCTGGCTGTGCCGCCACGGCGAACCCGACGTCAGCCCCGCGGACTTCGCGACGCGCTACCGCTACGGCGCCTACCTGGCCGACACCCTCGGCCAGGCCGTCATCGCCGCCCGCGGCACCGTCCGCGTACGGCGGCTGCGCACCCGCGTGACCGGATACGCCGAAGCCGGCGCCGCCGCCCGGCTCACCCTGGCCGACGGCGGCACGCTGGACGCGGACTGCGTGGTGCTGGCCACCGGCCCGGCCGCACCCGACGCCGGCTGGGCGCCCGGCGCGCTGGCCGCCGACCCGCGCTTCGTCGCCGACCCCTGGGCGCCCGGGGCCCTGGACGCGCTGCTGGCCGAGGGCGAGAACGGCGACGTGCTGCTGGTCGGCACCGGCCTGACCGCGATGGACCTGGCCATGACGCTGGACCGGCCGGGGCGCACCCTGCACGCGGTGTCCCGCAACGGCCTGCTGCCGCAGGCCCACGCGGTGGCGCCGCTGCCGCCCGCGCCGCTGCCCCCGGCGCTGCGCGCCGAGCACACCCCGGACCTGCCGCTGAGCCGGCTGCGGGCGGCCGTGCACCGCCACGTGGGCCGCACGATCCGCGCCCAGGGCGACTGGCGGCCGGCGGTGGACGGGCTGCGCCCGGTCACGGCCCGGCTGTGGACGGCGCTGACGGCGCGGGAGCGGGCGGAGTTCCTGGCGTGCGACAGCGCGCTGTGGAACGTCCACCGGCACCGTATGCCGCCGGCCACCGCGGAGTGCGTGGCGCGGATCGGCCGGGCCGGGCGGCTGCGCACCCACCGGGGCCGGGTGGTCGCGGCCGGTGAGGGCCCGGGCGGCCTGGCCGTCACCGTCGCCGGCGGCGGCGCCCGGCGGGAGTTGGCGGTGGGGTGGGTGCTGGACTGCACCGGGCCGGGCCGCACCGCGGACCCGCTGTGGCAGGGCCTGCTCGCCGGCGGCCGCGCGGTGCCCGACCCGACGGGGATGGGCGTCGCCACCGCCGACGGGCGGCTGCTTTCCGCGCACGGCCGCGCGGACCGGCATCTGTGGACGCTCGGGGCGCCGCGCCGGGGCGAGTTGTGGGAGACCACCGCGGTCCCGGAGATCCGGGTGCAGGCCGCGGCCGTGGCGGCGGCGGTGTTCGGCGCGCTGGCCGGCCCGCGGCCCGCGCGTCGGCCGCGGCGCCCGGCCGACGGCATGGGGTTCGCGCTGTCCACCGGCGCGGACTCCGCGGCGGCCTACCGCGCCGGGGTGGCGCGGCTGCTGAAGGTGAGCGCCGGCGCCGAGGACGCGTTCGCCCGCGCCACCGCGCTCGACCCGGGCTTCGCGCTGGGCCACGCCGCACTCGCGCTGGTGGGCCACGAGACCGGCGCGGACGTGGACGTGGCCGGCGCGCTGGCCGCCGCCGAGCGCTCGGCGCGCGAACGTGCCGACGACCGCGAGCGGGCGTTCGTGGACGTCGTCTCCCGCCGGGTGCGCGGCACCGCCGCCGACGGCGACGCGGCGCTCGTGCGGTATCTGGGCGCGCATCCCGGTGACGCGCTCGCGCTGGCCGTCGCGGTGCCGACCATCGCCTTCTCCGGCCTGCACGACCTGGAGGAGGTCAGCGCGCTGCGCCTGGTCGAGCAGACCGCCGCCGCGCACGCCGGGCACTGGTTCCATACCTCGCTGCTGGCCTTCCTGCGCCAGGAGCAGGGCCGTTACGACGAGGCCGGGGTGCTGGCCGAGCGGGCGCTCGCCGCCGAGCCCGCGTCCGGGCACGCCATGCACGCGCTGGCCCATGTGCACTACGAGTGCGGCGACCACGAGGCGGGCCGGGCGCGGCTGGACGCCTGGCTGGCCTCGCGCGGCCGCGGCAGCGCCCACCGCGCGCACTTCTCCTGGCACGCGGCCCTGCACGAGCTGGCGTTGGAGGACACCGGCGCGGTGCGGCGGCGCTGGGCGGGGCAGCTCGCGCCGGCGAAGGTGCGCGGGGTGCGGGCGCTGGTGGACTCCGGCTCGCTGCTGTGGCGGGCCCGGGTGACGGGCAGTTGGGCCGGCCGGGTGCCGATCGACGACGTGCTGGGCGCGGTGGGCGCGGAGATCCTGGAGCGCCCGGCGACCGCCTTCACCGCGCTGCACGCGGCGCTCGCGCTCGCGGCGGCCGACGACCTGGCGGGCCTGAACCGGCTGCGCGTGCACGCGCTGGGCGCCGACGCGGTGCAGCGGGAGGTGGTCGCGCCGCTGTGCGAGGCGCTGGCCTGCGTCGTGGAGGAGCAGTGGGCGGAGGCGGCCGGGCGCCTGGAGCGGGTGCTGCCGCTGCTGGGCGGGGTGGGCGGCAGCGCCGCGCAGCGCGAGGTGGTGGAGGAGACGATGCTGTACGCGCTGGTGTCGGCCGGCCGGCACCGGGCGGCCCGGCTGCGGTTGGAGGAGCGGTTGGCCCGCCGTTCCTCGCCGCGGGACGACCGCAGTCTGGCGGCGCTGTCGATGGCGTGAAACCGCCGCCGACCGGGGCGCCTCCCCGGTGCCCACTACCCGACAGGCACCCCGGTCGGCGGCGGCGGAGTATGGTTCCGGTTCTGCGGCACCATGTCCGAAGTATGCTTCCGGTACAACGCAACTGTGTCCGAAGAGAGCCGCGCACCGCCCGGTTCAGGACCGAATCCCGTGGGTACGTGCTGTCCATGGTGTTCACTTTGCTTCGGGAAAGGACACAGTGTGGTGATCAGCGCGTCGGGGGATGCCTCCGCCGGGTCCGAACCGCCTGAACGCCGGACCCCTCGGCTTGCGGGTCGTGACCAGCCCGCGAGGCTTTCCGAGTCGATCTTCCGCATTCCTGTCGCATTGCTTCGCGACGCGGACTCGCCTCGGTTGGAGGGTATAGATCGCAACCACGTACGTTCTCTGGTGGCGACCGAGGGAAAACTCCCACCCATCATCGTGCATCGTCCGACAATGAAGGTTGTCGACGGGATGCACCGTCTGCATGTGGCGCGATTGAACGGCCAGCGGGAGGTAGAGGTCCGTTATTTCGACGGATCGGAATGGGAAGCGTTCCTGCTGGCCGTGGAGTTGAACATGCGGCACGGATTGCCGCTGACCTTGTCGGACCGCAAGAAGTCGGCCATGAAGATCCTCGAGGGCTGCCCGGAGTGGTCGGACCGGGGCATAGCCGCCCGAACGGGATTGTCCGGCAAGACCGTTGGCGCGCTGCGCCGGAAGGCGGCGGGCCGCATCGCGCAGGCGCCGGTGCGGGTCGGCCGGGACGGCCGGGCGCGGCCGCTGCACCGGGAGGAGAGCGGCCGGGCGGCCGTCGGGCTGCCGCCCGGCCGGTCCGCGGACCCGCCGGCGGAGCTGCTCGCGGGCCGGCCGGTCGGGCCGGCCCGGGAGCAGCTCGGGGCGGCGCTGCCGGCGCCCCGCAGCCGCTTCGCCCCGCGGCTGGTCGGCGGCGAACGCGCCGACGGCGCCGCGGTGTCCCGGCCGGGGGCGCTGTCCGCGGCGCCGGCCGCGCACGCCCTGGGCGGGTACGCCGACCCGGACACGCAGTTGGCGTCGCTGAAGCGCGATCCGGCGCTGAAGTACAGCAAGGACGGCCGGGAGATGATCCGCTGGCTGGAGACGCATGTCGTCCGGGACGCGGATCTGGGGCTGGTGCTCCAGGCCCCGGCCCATCAGGCCAGGAAGATCGCCGTCCTGGCGCGGGCGTGCGCGGCGAACTGGAACGGCATCGCCATGCGGATGGACCTCGCGGGCGACGACGCCCCGCCGTCGTCGGGCTGATCCGTCCGGCCGGTGCGGCCCCGCCCGGGGCGGCCGGGCTCCGGCGCTCGTGTCGACTGAGGAATTTCCTCAGTCGACACGGCCCCCGGACGGCCGCGCGCCGCGCTTCAGTTGGGGTACCAGCCGAAGGCCGAGGACGGGCGCGGGCCGGCGGCCACGTCGAGGCGCGGGTCGACGGTGAGGATCGCGTGGTGCAGCCGCTGCAACTGCGGCGAGGGGTCGACGCCCAGGTCCTCCACCAGCCTGGCGCGCAGCCGCTGGTAGACGTCGAGAGCGGTCGCCTGGCGGCCCGAGCGGTACAGGGCGACCATCGCCTGGGCGTGCAGGCCCTCGTGTTCGGGGTGGCGGGCGATCAGGTCGGTGAGCTCCGCGATGAACTCCCGGTGCCGGCCCAGCCGGAGCTCGGCGTCGATCCGCCGCTCCACGGCCACCAGCCGGCTCTCCTCCAGCCGGGCCGCCTCGATCTCCAGCACCGGTCCCATCCGCACGTCGACCAGCGCGCTGCCGTCCCACAGGTCGAGCGCGCGCCGCAGCAGGTCGGCGGCGGTGACGTCATCGCCCACGTCGTAGGCGCGCTGGCCAGTGGCGACCAGGCGCTCGAACTCGTGGACGTCGACGTGCTCGGGCCGCACCTGGAGCAGGTAGCCGCCGTAGCGGGTGACCAGGACGTCCTTGGCGGTGCCCGGCTCGTCCGGTCCCATCGCCCGGCCGAGCCGCCGGCGCAGCTGGAGGATGTACGTCTGGAGCGTGGTCAGCGCGCTGGCCGGCAGGTTGCTGCCCCAGATCTCCTCCATGAGGGTCGAGATGGGCACCACCCGGCCGGGGTAGAGCGCCAGCAGCGCCAGGATCTGGCGGGGCTTACTCGCGGTGGGGACGACGGTCAGTCCGTTGACATCGACCTGTAAGGGGCCAAGGACCTTCGCTCTCACTGGTTCCTCCTCGCGTCGGCCGGCCGCACGTGGACGAGCCGGCACCGAATCCGATCCGTAGCGCATGTCGCACGGGCACAATCACGCGGCCTCTCTCTGCGAAACGAGCCGTCGAGTACGTAACCACTGACGCGACCCGACTCCACAGGTTGTCCGCCGCTCTTCCGACGGTTCTCCAACGGCGCATGAGGCGTTGTCGAACCGCGAGGGGCGGACCAGCGCGATTCTCGCGACCGGTCGCCGGAGCGGCAAGTGCGGCTCTGACGTACTGTCAGGGAACGCCTGCTGTCCGTCACGAACAGGTCAGGCGACCCTTGAGCCGGGTGGGGCGCGGCGGTCCGGTGGGACGGGTGGGAGCCGCCACCGGAAACCGGCGGCCGGAACCTGTGGCAGCCGCCGAGCCCGGGCCGGCCGGCACGTCGCCGTCCGTGACGGACGCCCGGCCGACTTCCCCTGGGGCATGCCCGCTCGGCCCGGTCGCGGCCGGCTGTCACATGTTCCGGCCGCCGGCCGTCATAGCAGTGACCGACGAAGCCGCGTCCCGACGCGCACGCCCCACCCCGCTGACCGGAGCCGTGGAGAACGGCCTCCCCGACCTCTTGCGAGCTGGCATGACTACCAAGAATGAGCAACCGATCACACAAAGTGTCAGGTCGGGGCCCAAAGACGGCTTCACCGCGGGCTATGCCCGGCTGGTGAGCGGGCGCCGCTCGAAGTGGGCGGTGCTGGTGATATGGCTGGTCCTGATCGCGGCCGGCGGATCGCTCGGCGCCAAGATCGGCCACGTCCAGAACAACGACCAGGAGACCTGGCTGCCCTCCAGCGCCCAGTCCACCCAGGCGGTCAAGATCGCCGAGAAGCACTTCGCGGACCGGCACACCAGCGGCGCGGTGATCGTCTACACCCGCGCCGGCGGCCTCACCGCGGCCGACACCGCGAAGATCACCGCGGACAGCGGCGCCCTGAAGGACGTCGCCGTCGGCCCGGTGTCCGCCCCCGAGTTCTCCACCGACCACGTCGCCGCCTTCATCAGCCTGCCGCTGCGCACCAGCCCCAGCGACAACAACGTGCTCACCCACGCCGTGGACCGGTCGGAGAAGGTCGTCCGGGACGGCGCGCCGGCCGGGCTCGAGACCAAGGTGTCCGGTGAGGCAGGCAGCATCCGGGACTTCGCCGACGTGTACAGCGGGATGGACGGCGCCCTGCTGGGCGCGGCCCTCGCCGTGGTCGCGATCCTGCTGCTGCTGACCTACCGCAGCCCGGTGCTGTGGCTGGTGCCGCTGCTGTCGGTCTTCCTGGCCGCGGAGGTGGCCAGCGGCGTGGTGTACCTGTTCGCCGCGCACGCCGGGCTGCTCGTCAACGGCCTGAGCACGTACATCCTGATGATCCTGTGCGTGGGCGTCGGCACGGACTACGCGCTGCTGCTGATCGCCCGCTACCGCGAGGAACTGCACCGGCACGAGGACCGGCACGAGGCGATGCGGATCGCGGTGGGCCGCTCGATCTCGGCGCTGTCGGCCTCCGCGGCCACCGTCGTGCTGGCCTCGCTGTGCCTGGTCTTCGGCCGGATGACCTCCACCCGCGGGCTCGGCCCGGTGGTGGCGATCGGCATCGCGGTGGTGTTCCTGGCGATGACCTCGCTGCTGCCCGCGCTGCTGGTCGTACTCGGCCGCTGGACGTTCTGGCCGTTCGTGCCGCGCCACACCCCCGGCTACCGGGCGGGCGCGGAGCAGGAGCACGGCGCCTGGGCCAGGGTGGCCGGCGCCGTCGCCCGCCGGCCGCGGGTGGTGTGGGCCTGCTGCATCGTGGTGCTGGCCGCCCTCGCCGCCGGCACCGCCACGGTGGAGACCGGCCAGACCCAGGCCCAGCAGTTCACCAAGTCCGTCGGCTCCATCGAGGGCCAGAAGGTGCTGGCCGCGCACTTCCCCGCCGGCGCCTCGGAGCCCGCCGACGTCTACGTGCCCAGCCAGGCCGGCGACAGCGCGCTGCGCGTGGTGGAGTCGGTGCCCGGCGTGCAGAGCGCGGACATCGAGCGCACCGCGGGCGGCTGGACCCACATCACCGCGGTCTTCAAGGACGCCCCGGACACCCCGGCCGCCCGCGCCACCGTCCACCGCATGCGCAGCGCGCTGGGCAGCGCGCCGGGCGAGACCTCCGACGCGGTCGTGGGCGGCCAGAGCGCCATCGCCCTCGACACCGCGAACGCCACCAAGGACGAGGAGATGCTGCTCATCCCGCTGGTGCTGCTGGTGGTCCTGGCCATGCTGATGCTGGTGCTGCGGTCGGTGGTCGCGCCGATCGTGCTGCTGCTGTCGGTGATCCTGTCCTACGCCGCCGCGGTCGGCGCCGCCTCGCTGCTCTTCCACGCGATCGGCTACCCGCACATGGACCGCAGCCTGCTGCTGATCGGGTTCCTGTTCCTGGTCGCCCTCGGCGTGGACTACACGATCTTCCTGATGGCGCGGGTGCGCGAGGAGGTCCGGCGCCGCGGGCACCGCGAGGGCGTGCTCACCGGCCTGACCGTCACCGGCGGGGTGATCACCTCCGCGGGGATCGTCCTGGCGGCCACCTTCTGCGTACTGGCCACCATCCCGACCGTCTCCTCGCTCCAGGAGGGCCTGCTCATCGCGGTCGGCATCCTGCTGGACACCTTCCTGGTGCGCAGCCTGCTGGTGCCCGCCCTGTCGCTGTCGATCGGCCCGGGCATCTGGCGCCCGGGCCACCCCGAGACCCAGGCGCCGCCCGACGGCGGGCGCCCGGTGGAGACCACCCGCGCGGACGTCGGCGCCTGACCGGCCGCGACGGGTGACGAGGGGCGTCGCGCCGACCCCCGCGGTGCGGCGCCCCGCTTTCCCGCCCCGGCGCACCACCGCCGGGGGCCGTTCGGGTGCCGGTGCGCCCCCGCTGTCACACTCCCGCGGCGGCGGTCGTCATAGAAGTGGCGCCGCCCCGCGGCGGCGCCGTGTGTTCACCCCCGAAAGGCACGAAAGGCAATGACCATGGAAGCGCGCATGAAGAACCCGGCGATGATCCTCGGCGCCACCCAGTCCATCCAGGACATGTACAAGGCGATCTACTCCGGCGGCGTCCCGAAGACGACCCTGGACCTGGTCCACCTGCGCGCCAGCCAGATCAACGGGTGCAGCTCCTGCGTGGACTCCGGTGCCCGCGGCGCCCGCAAGAGCGGCGAGACCGAGGAGCGGCTGTTCGCCGTCGCCGCCTGGCGCGAGACCACCCTGTTCACCGACGAGGAGCGCGCCGCGCTGGCGCTGGCCGAGCACGCCACCCGGCTGGCCGACCGCAGCGACCCGGTGCCGGACGCGGTCTGGGACGCGGCCGCCGACCACTTCGACGAGAAGGGCCTGGCCGCGATCGTGCTGATGGTCGCGCTCACCAACTTCTTCAACCGGCTCAACGTCACCACCCAGCAGATGGCCGGCGACTGGGGCTGACCGGCCCCGCGCGGCACTGCCCCGGCTCCCCGCCCGGCGGGGACCCGGGGCCGTCCGCGTGCGCGCCCGGCGGCCCCGCACCTGCTTGAGCGGGCTTCCAGCCCGGCTCCAACCGTGCCGCGGACAGTAGCGTCACCGCCTCCCGCACCGGGGGGCACGACGCGAAGGGACCCCGTCCATGGCCGCCCTCGCCCTGCTCAGGCGCTTCGTCGGCGAGGTGTGCCGCTCCCTGGGCGCCTACGGGGCCATGCACGCCCTGGGGCTGTGGGTGCCGGGCTGGCCGCCCTTCGACCAGGAGCCGGAGCAGCCGGACGGCCCGCCGCCCGCGCACCCCGAACGCCTGCGCCCGCAGGACCCGCTGAGCGCGCTGGAGCGCTCACTGCTGCGCCAGTGGCGGCGGCAGGACCGGCAGGAGCGGCGCCGCCGCCGGCAGGCCGAGCGGCGGCACCTGGAACGGCAGCGGGAAGAGCACCGCCGGCGGCAGCGGGAGCAGCACCGCGAGCAGCGGCGGGAGCAGCAGCGCGAGCGGGAGCGGGACGCACGGGAGCAGCAGCGCGAGCGGGAGCGGGACGCACGGGAACGGCAGCCGGACGCGCGGGAGCAGCACCACCCGCGAGAGCGGGACGCGCGGGAGCAGCGGCGCCCAAAGCGCTGAGCGCCGCTCCCCCGGCCGGTCAGGACAGGTCCTGCTCCCGCAGCGTCAGCAGCGCCTTGGCGATGCGGCGGGCCCGGGTCTCGGGCTTCTTCGCGCTCTCGACGGCCCGGATGTGCTCGCGCTTGCGGCTGGGCGTGAGGCTGTTGTAGGCCGTGGCGGCCACCGGGTCGGCCTTCAGCGCCGCGGCGAAGTCCTCGGGCTCGGTCACGGTGCGCGGCGCGGTGTCCAGGGCGAGTTCGACCTCGACCTCCTCGCCGGTGTCGACGCCCGCGGCCGCCCGGTTGGCCTTGCTGAAGCCGATCAGGTGCCGGCCGCGCATGATGGCGAGCCGGCTGCGCCAGGTGTGGCCGTTGACGGTGATGGTCACCGGCGGCCGCGCTCCCCCGCCGAGTTCCTCGACGATCTCGGGCGGCACCTCCAGCCCGCGCATGGGCTCCGGGGGCTCGACCTGGGTCCGAAACTTCATCGTCTGCTCCTGTCGGCGGGGCCGGTCCGGGTCCAGTGTCGCGATCCGGCCGCGGGGGCGCGGCCCCCTCGGCGTTCTGCGAGCATTATCACCATTGGCCGTGCCCCGTCCGCAACGGCGAACGGGGCACGGCGTGTTCGGGTGTGAGGGAGCGGGCCGGCCGCGGTCAGTCGAAGCTCGGCCTGCGGTCGCGGGTGCGCTTCAACTCGAAGAACCCGTCGGTCGAGGTGACCGCCAGCACCCCGTCCCACAGCTTCGCGGCGGCCGCGCCGCGCGGCACCGGGGTGACCACCGGCCCGAAGAACGCGTTCCCGGCCACCGAGATCACCGGTGTGCCGACGTCGTCGCCGACCTGCTCCATGCCCTCGCGGTGCGAGCGCCGCAGCGCCGCGTCGTACTCGGCGGTGTCCATCGCCTCCGCCAGGTCGCCGTCCAGGCCCGCGGCTTCGAGCGCCGCCGCGGCGGTGGCCCGGTCCCGCGGCGCCTTCTCATGGTGGTAGCGGGTGCCCAGCTCGGTGTAGAGGCGGCCGAGCACCTCGGGGCCGTACTTCTGCTCGGCGGCGGCGCACACCCGCACCGGGCCGATGCCGTTCGCCGCCCGCCAGCGCTCCGGCAGGTCGCGGCCCTCGTTGAGGACGGCGAGGCTCATCACGCGCCAGCGCACCTCCACCGGCCGCAGCAGCGCCACTTCGTGTATCCAGCGCGATGCGATCCACGCCCAGGGGCACTGCGGATCGAACCAGAAGTCGACAGGGGTCGGGGTGCCTTGCGCCACGTCGGGCCTCCAATGGGACGGAACGGGGATGCGGTGCGGACGGCACGTCAGTCCCGGGCCCGCGCCGCCGCCGGGGCGGCCGGCGCGGCGGCGCGCAGCGAACCGAGCACCTGGTCGACGGCCCCCCGCGCGCTGACCACGCACTGGCCGATCCCGACGCCGTCGTACACGGCGCCGCAGACCGCGAGGGAGGGCTGCGCGGCCACGGACGCGCGAATCCGCGCCACCCGGTCGAGGTGCCCGACGGTGTACTGGGGCACCGCGTCGGCCCAGCGGCTGACCCGGGCCGCCACCGGGTCGCCCACCACCCCGGCGGCGTCGGCGACCTCGGCCGCGGCGAGCGCGACGAGGTCGGCGTCGTCGCGCTCCAGCACGGCGCCGTCTCCGCTGCCCCCGGCCTGGCAGCGTACGATCTCCACCTCACCGGCCAGGTGCGGCCACTTGACGGTGGAGAAGGTGACGACCTTCATCGGCCGCCCGTCCACCGCGGGCACCCGGTAGCCGCTGTGGCCCAGGGCACGCATGGCGTCGAGCGCGCCGCGCGGGTAGGCGAGGGTGATGATCACCGAGCCGGCGTGCGGGACTCCGCTGAGCCCACTCGCGGCGGCGCCGGCCCCGGGCACCCCGGCGAGCAGCCGGCCGGCCGCTCCGGCGGGCGCGGCGAGGACGACGGCGTCCGCGTCGACCACTTGCGTCCCGGCGGCGGTGTCCACGGTCAGCCGCCAGCCGTGTGCGGCGCGGGCGAGTTCCCGCACCGCGGACCCGGTGCGCACCGCCGAGCCGGGCGACGCGGCGAGCAGGGCGTCGGCGAGCACCCGGGGCAGCCGGCCCAGGCCCCCGACGAGGGTGGAGATGCCCGTGGGGGGCCGTACGCCGTCCGCCGGCAGCGGCGGGATCAGCGCGGCCGCCGCCTGTGCCAGGGAGGGGTGCCGGCGGGCGGCGCCGACCAGCGGGGAGAGCGTGGCCGCGGCGGACAGCTCGTCAGCGCGGCCGAAGTACGCGTCGGCCAGGAACGGGTCGACGAGCCGGTCCACGACCTCGCGGCCCAGCCGCGCCCCGACGAACTGCGCCACCGACACGTCGCCGTCCGGCGCTGACATGGGCCGCACGGCGTCCTCGCGGGCCCGGTCCACCGCGGCGCCGGACAACAGGCCGGCGCCGGCCAGCTCGTCCATGTCGCAGGGCACCCCCATGAACTGGCGGTCCGGCAGGGGGCGCAGGGCGCCGCCGGTCCTGATCGCCATCGCCTTGGTGCCCGCCGAGACGACCCGGTCCGCGAGCCCGGCCTCCTTCAGCAGCCGCGCGGTCTTGGGGCGCTTGGCGTACGTGGACTCGGCGCCCTCGTCGACGACGGTGCCGGCCAGCTCCGAGACGGCGAGCTGCCCGCCGATCCGCGACGACCCCTCCAGGACCGTCACCCGCACCGGTTCGTTCCGCAGGAAGAACGCCGCCGCGAGGCCCGCGACACCGCCCCCGACGACGACCACATGCGGGACTTCGCGCGTCCGAGACATTCCGTTGTCCGCCATTCCGCCGGCTCCCTCATGGATTGGGTGTGGCCCCAGTGTCGACAGGCCCGGCGGCAGTCCCGGTCGAGTCCGGGTGGACCCCGGCCCGCGGCCCGGGCGGTGGCGTGCGATCGGCGCTCGACCGGCCGTCCACCGGCCTGCCGGACAGTGGCGGTACCGGCCACCACCAGCCCAGCGTGAGGAGAGCGCCATGCGGAAGGTCGTATCGCGGGACGGCACGACGATCGCCTACCGGTCGGCGGGCGACGGCCCGCCGATCGTCCTGATGAACGGCGCGTTCCGCGACCACACGATCTTCGACGCGCTGGTGCCCGAACTCGCCCCGCACTGCACCGTGTACGTCTACGACCGCCGGGGGCGCGGCGAGAGCGGCGACAGCCCGGCGTACGCCGTCGAGCGGGAGATCGAGGACCTGGCCGCGCTGATCGACGAGGCGGGCGGCGCGGCGGTGGTGTTCGCCGGGTCCACCGGCGCGAACCTCGCGCTCGAGGCGGCCATGGCCGGGCTGCCCATCACCAGACTGGCGCTGCACGAGCCGTACTTCCGCACCGCCGGGTACCCCAAGCCGCCGGCCGACTGCATGGAGGTGCTGCGGGGGCTGCTCGCGGACGGGCGGCGCGGCGAGACCGCGGAGTACTGGCTCACCGAACTGCTCGGCCTGTCCCCCGCGGTCCTCGCGGACTGGCGGCGCGGCCCGCTGTGGGCGACGAACGAGACGAACGCCCACACGCTGCTGTACGACACCGCGATCCTCGGCGACTTCGAGGTGCCCGAGCAGCGCCTCGCGACGCTGCGGGTCCCCGCGCTCGTCGTCCACAGCGAGAGCACCGGCGACTGGCTGCGCGACGCCGCCCGCGCGACCGCCCGCGCCCTGCCCAACGGCTGGGGCATGGGGCTGCCGGGCACCTGGCACCGCATCCACACCGACATCCTCGGCCGGGTGCTCGCCGGTTTCGCCACCTCCTGAGCGGCGGCGCCGACCGCCCGAACCACCGCGTACGGCACGGGGGCCCGCGGGTCCCCGTACCGTACGCGCACGTGCGCTCCCTGCGCCGACGGCGCAGCGCCGCTTGCGGCACACACGACCGGCCCGCCTCCCCTGTGCCGCGGAGGCGGGCCGGTCGCGGTGCGCGCGGTCAGTCCGAAGCGGCAGGCGGCACCGTCCAGTTCGCCCGCAGCCAGCTCTCCAGGCCGACCAGGTCCGGGCGCCGGCGGCGCAGCGCGGGCAGGTCCGCGCGGTAGCCCTCGCGGTCCAGCCAGTCGAACATCCGGGCCAGGTCCGGGCGGGCGGCCCGCAGCGGCTCGAAGGACTGCTGCTCGTACCGGGTCGGCAGGCCCGAGACGCGCGCGAACGCCTCGGCCATCTGCGGCCCGGTCAACTCGTCGCTCGCGATCTCGACCTGCCGGCCCCGCCACGCGTCCGGGTCGTCGAAGGCGTCCGCGGCGAACGCGCCGATGTCGGAGGTCGCGATGACCTGCACCGCGACCTGCGGGCGCAGCCACAGGCCGAGGACGAGCCCGCCGTCCGCGCGGCGCGGGCCGATGTCGCGCAGCACGTCGTGGAACATCGCCGGCCGCAGTACGGTCGCGGGCAGCCCGAGCTTGTCGATGTGCTGCTCGATGCGCCACTTGCTCTCGAAGTGCGGGATGCCGCTGCCGCGTTCGGCGCCGCCCACCGAGCTGTACACGAAGTGCGCGACGCCCGTGGCCGCGGCGGCGTCGGCCACTGTCCTGCCGTGCCGTTCCTCGGCGTCCGACCCGCCCGGCGTGCGGAAGGTCTGGACGCTGAAGACGCCGTGCACCCCCGTCATCGCCGCGCGCAGCGACGCCTCGTCGTCGAAGTCGCCGGGCACCAGCACCGCGCCCCGCGCGGCGAGCGCCTGCGCCGCCGCGGACTGCGGCGCACGCACCAGCGCGTGCACCGTCCGCCCGCGGCGCAGCAGTTCACGGGCCACCGCGCCGCCCTGTCTGCCGGTCCCGCCCAGGACCAGCACCGTCCCGTCCACCGTCACCGTCTGCCTCCGTCTCGGCTGCCTCAGCCGCCTGGTCGTTGCGCTGTGCGGGCCTTCCTGGACCGCCTGCCGTGTCCGGGCCGCGAACCGCTACGCGCCGGGGCCGGCCAGCAGCCGGGTGAGCACGTCGGCCAGGGCGGCCGCCGGGTCGTCCGCGGCGGTCGCGGCACGCCAGGCGACGTGGTTGTCCGGGCGCACCAGGATCGCGCCGTCCGCGGCGGTCCCCCGTACGGCCGCCCAGCCGCCGTCGGTGTCCGTGTACGGGGCGCCGGCGCCGCCGATCCGGACCGCGGTGACCGGGGTGGCGAGCTTCTCCGCGACCTGGGCGGCCGCCTCGCACCAGGCGGCCCCGTCCGGGCCGGTGAGCAGGACGAAGCCGCGCTCGGGGCCGGCCAGGTCGTGGGTCGACACGCGCCTCCCGTCGTGCTCCAGCCAGGCGTGCGGCAGCCGGTGCCCGGGCCGGGTCGTGGGGTGGTAGACGTCGCGCATCGCGGTGCGCGGCGGCGGCGCGCTGCCGTCGGGGAGCACCGCGCCCTGCTCGTAGGCGAAGCCGATCTCCAGGTCGTGGGCCTGCCCGCCGGCCCGGTGGGTGTCGAGGATCTCCGCGGTGCGCGCCCGCACCACGTCGCCGATCGGGGACTCCTCGAAGAACCGGGCGAACATCCGCTCCCGGCGCTGCTGGGGCGCGTGCGGGCCCAGCCCGATCGTCTCCAGGACCGTCTGGTGGTGGGAGGCGGCGGACACCGCCCAGTCGACGTTGTGCCGGCACACCGGGCGCCGCTCGGCCTCATAGCTGTCCAGGAGGGCGTCGCCGGCCCGGCCGGAGAGCACCGCGGCCAGCTTCCAGGAGAGGTTGTGGGCGTCCTGGATACCGGAGTTGAGGCCGAGGCCGACGGTCGGCGGCTGGCGGTGCGCGGAGTCCCCGGCCAGCAGCACGCGGCCCTTGCGGTAGTGCTCGGCGACCAGTGCCTCCACGGTCCAGTTCGTCACGTGGTGCAAGGTCAGCTCCAGGTCGGGCACGCGCAGCAGCTCGCGGATGCGGGCCGTGACCGCCTCCTCGTCCAGGCGGCCGTCCGGCATCGGCGGGAAGTGCAGCACCCACTCCTCGCACGCCTTGCCCCAGCTCGGCCCCATCTCGATGAGGTTGCTGCACAGGTCGGGGTCGTAGGCGTTGAGGAAGTGGGTGAGCAGCGTGCCCTCCTGCCACCACGGCGACAGGTCGGCGGCGAAGTAGGCGGTGGTGACGTCGAGGAGGCCGTGCAGGCCCTGCATCTCGATGCCGAGCGCGCCGCCGACGGTGCGGCCGCCGTCGGCGCCGATGAGGTACTGCGCCGTGACGGTGGTGGTCTCGCCGGTCGCGACCTCGCGGATCTCGGCCACCACGTGGTCGCCCCGGTCCTCGAAGCCGGTCATCTCGTGGCCGAAGCGCACCCGGCCGGGATTGCGCTCCTCCGCGGTGCGGCGCAGGATCGGCTCCAGCCTGACCTGCGGCAGCTTGACCGGCAGGACGGGGCCGGCCGCGGCGTAGCGCTCGCGCAGCACGCCGCCGCCGAAGGCGTCCATCTCGTGGATCAGCCGGGTGTCCATGGGCTCGTCCCCGGCCAGCGAGGTCAGCCAGCGCAGGCCGCCGAACAGCTCCAGGGGCGCGCCCTGCTCGGTCATCGGCCGGTCCAGTCCGTGCTGCCGGAAGATCTCCATGGTGCGCTGGTTGAGGTAGTGCGCCTTCGGCACGTGGGCGGTGTCGGAGTGCCGCTCCACCAGCAGATGGGCCACACCGTGGTCGGACAGGAAGTTGGAGGCGGCCAGGCCGCATCCGCCGCCGCCCACGATCAGAACCGGAACCTCGACTGCTGCCATTGTGGTCCTTCCTGGAGGTGGCAGCCGCGCGCTCGCGGGGGCTGCCGCACGGGCCGGGCCGCCGGTCGCCGGTCGGCCCGCCGCGTCCTGGCACTGACGCGGACTGGGGTGGTGCGCAGGGGTGGTGATGTGCGGGAGTGGTGGTGCGGGTGCGCGGCGGTGCGCTCGGGCCGCGGTGTTCTCGTAGCGTGCCGACGGCGTCTGTAGCCGCGGTCAAGGACGGGTGGACCCCGCGGGTTGCGGGTGCCTGCGCCCGGCCCGTGCGGCAGCGGCCCCCGCGAGCGCCCGGTGGAAGCGGTCGTCCGCGGTCTGGCCCGCCTCCCACTGCACGCCCACGGCGAAGGGCCGGCCGTCGGCCTCGACGGCCTCGACCGTCCCGTCGGGGGCCCACGCGGTCGCGGTCAGGCCGGTCCCGACGGTGTCGACGGCCTGGTGGTGGTGGCAGAACGACTCGGCGCCGCCGTCGCCCAGGATGCCCGCGACCCGGCTGCCGGGCCGGAGCTCCAGCGCGTGCCGGCCGAAGGTGAAGCCGGCGGTGGCCGGGCGGTGGGAGTCGTCGCCGGTGGTCTCCGGCAGGTGCTGGTGCAGGGTGCCGCCGCGCTGCACGTTCAGCAGCTGCATGCCGCGGCAGACGGCGAGCAGCGGCAGGTCCGCCGCCAGCGCCGCGCCGATCAGCGCCAGTTCGGCGCGGTCCAGGTCCGGGCGGACGGCCCGGGTGCTGGGGTGCGGCGGCTGCCCGTACAGCGCGGGGTCGACGTCGGGGCCGCCGGGCACCAGCAGGCCGTCGAGGGTGCCGGCGAGTTCCTGCGCGCCGTGGGCCAGCGGCAGCACCACGGGCAGGCAGCCGGCCGCGGCGAGGAAGTCCACATGGGACTGGAGCGCCAGGCTGACCGTCAGCGCGCTGCCCTGGAGGGTGACCGGCGCGGTCCGCGCGGCGATCCCGACGACCGGGCGCCGCTCTCCGGTTGCCGCGGCCGTCACGCCTGACCGCCCGCCAGCTCGCCGGACGGCTCACCCGCCGCGGCCGCGGGGCCCGGCGCGACGTGGACGTAGCCGTCCTCGACCTTCACCCGGTAGGTGGGGATCGGGCGCGTCGCGGGCGGGCCCGAGGGGGCGCCGGTTTTCAGGTCGAAGCAGGAGCCGTGCAGCCAGCACTCGATCGTCCCGTCGTAGACCTCGCCCTCGGCGAGGGGCACTTCGGCGTGCGAGCACAGCTCGCCGACCGCGTAGACCGTGCCGCCGCTGCGGGCCAGCGTGACCGCGGTGCCGTCGACCTCCACCGCGATCGCGCCTTCGGCCGGGACCTTCTCTTCCGGGCAGACCTTGACGAAGCTCATCGGTCGGGCTCTCCTCCTCCGTCGGATTCCGGCGGCCGCTCGGTCCCCGCCGCAGCGGGGCGGGGAGCCGGCCGCCCGCCACCCTGCCCGCGCGCGGTGGAGTACGGCCCGAGGAACGGACGAGGCCCGCTGCACCCGGGCCAGCCCGCCCCGCCCGGCTGCCCCGCCCGCCTGTCCCGCCCGCCCGCGGCCGTCACCACGGCACCGGGCCCTCCTCGGCCAGCGACGCCCCGGACGGCCCGTCCGCGTCCAGCAGCGCCAGCCGTACGGCGATCACGGCGCCCTGGGCGGGGGTGCGGTGCCCGCGGCGGTGGTTGATGTCGGTGGCCACCACGCCGGGGTGGGCGGCGTTGACCTTGACCGCCGTGCCCCGCAGCTCCTTCGCGTAGGCGAGGGTCAGCGCGTTGAGGGCCGTCTTCGAGGACTGGTAGGCGATCATGTTGACCCCGGCGAGCGGGGAGTCCGGGTCGGCGTGCAGGGCCAGCGACCCGATGTGGCTGGACATGTTGACGATGCGGCCCGCCGGGGCGCGGCGCAGCAGCGGCAGCATCGCGCGGGTGACGGTGACCACGCCGAAGACGTTGGTCTCGTAGACCGCGCGCAGGTCGTCGGCCGTGGCCTGGCTGGGGGCGCCGGTGAAGCCGCCGGCGACGCCCGCGTTGTTCACCAGGATGTCCAGGCGGCCGTGGCGCCGCTCGATACGGGCCGCCGCCTCGGCGACGCCGGCGGCGTCGGTCACGTCCAGCCGCAGCGGTTCGGCGTCGATGCCGCCGGCGGCCAGCGCGTCGGCGGCCTGCTTGCCGCGTCCCTCGTCCCGGGCGCCGACCAGGACGCGGATGCCCCGCTGCCCCAACTGGCGCGCCGTCTCGTACCCGATCCCCTTGTTGGCGCCCGTGACGAGCGCGACCTTCCCGGCGGTGTCGGCTTCCCCGGCTTCCCCGGCTTCCCCGGCTTCTCCGACTTCCCCGGCTTCTCCGGTCACGGCGGCTTTCCCGGTCATCGCGGCCCGTCCCTTCTGCGGTGGTCCGGCCGCCCCGGCCGGCGTGTGCGAGGCCCCTCCCGTGGTGGCGGGGGTTCCCCGAACTGTGCGCACCGGCACGGCGGTTGTCGACGCCCGGGCCGTTCAGGGCGTGCTCAACCGCGCCCGCTCCGCAGTCGAGCACGCCGGGTGCCACCGGCCGCACGGCGTTCCGGTGCGTTCAGTTGCCGCCGCCGCGTGCCGGGCGGCAGCCTGGGCCCCGGCACCCGCCGCCGCGCACCCGGAAGGGGGCGCTCGGGCGGCGCGGCTCGGCCCCGACTCCCAGGAGATGACCCGATGCCACCGCGGATGAACAACCCCTCGCTGATCGTGCCGGACGCCCTGCAACCGCTGCTCGACCTGTCCAAGGTCATCGGCGCGACCGGTGTGCCGCAGCGGACCCTGGACCTGGTCCGGCTGCGGGTGAGCCAGATCAACGGCCGCCGCTACACGCTGCCGGCCGACCTCGGGCCGGCCGCCGCGGCCGACGAGCGGCTGCCGCGGGTGGCCGGGTGGCGCGCGGCGGACTGCTTCTCCGGGGCCGAGCGCGCCGCACTGGCGCTGGCCGAGGCGACCACCGAGATCAGCGGGCGGGAGGACCCGGTGGCCGACGAGGTCTGGGCGCAGGCCGAGGCGCACTTCACGGCGGAGGAACTCGCCGCGCTGGTCCTCCACATCGGCCTGGTCAACCTCTGGAACCGGGTCAACGTCTCCACCCGGCAGGTACCGGCCGACTGGCGCTGACGCGCGCCGACCGCCTCGGCAGGCGCCTGCCGACCGTACGCACGGAGGGAAGTCATCACGATGCTCAAGCTCATCAACGCCGGCCTGGGCCGGACCGGGACGACGTCGTTGCAGGTGGCACTGGAGCGGCTGGGCCTGGGCCCCTGCTACCACATGTTCGACATCGTCGGCGACGAGAAGCGGCTGCGGCAGTGGGAGGGCATCGTCTGCGACGGCGAGGAGCCGGACTGGGCCGCGGTGTTCGACGGCTACACCTCCGCCGTGGACGGCCCGCCCTCCTTCTACTACCGCCCGATCGCCGAGGCGTTCCCCGCGGCCAAGGTGGTGCTCACGGTGCGCGACGCGGAGGGCTGGTACGACAGCACGTACCACACGCTCTTCCAGTTCGTGCTCAAAGGCCGGGAGGACCCGCCGCAGGAGGGCTCCCGGCAGGCCCGGGTGCTGCGGATGACGACCGCCATGACGTGGGACGGGCTCTTCGACGGCCGGTTCGAGGACCGGGCCCACGCGATCGAGGTGTACCACCGGCGCAACCAGCAGATCATCGACTCCGTCCCCCGGGAGCGGCTGCTCGTCCTCGACGTGCAGCAGGGCTGGGAGCCGCTGTGCGACTTCCTCGGGGTCGAGGTGCCGGCGGAGGAGTTCCCGCACGTCAACACCACCGCCTCGATGCGGGATCGGATGCGGCGGATGGGCGGCGCGGGCGGTCCGCTCGCGCCCGAGGGCGTCAACCGGCCCTGACCGCCCGTCCGTCGGCGCGAGGCAACCAGTGAGCAGCTGCGGCACCGGCCGGCCGACGCCGGCGGGCCGCCGGACACGATGGGGGAGACACGATGCGGAAGACGTCACGGAGACGAAGACTCGTCGCGGCGGTGGCCGCGGTGGCCGCGCTCGCCGGGGTGGCCGCGGCCGCACCGGCGCAGGCGGCCACCGGGCCCGCGGCGGCCAGGACGGCTGCGGCGGCGGTCACGGCGGTCACGCCGGCGGCGGGGACCATCAGCTGGGCGCCCTGCCCGGACAGCGACCCGCTCGTCGGCACCCTCCTCAAGGGGCTGGAGTGCGGGTCCCTGCGGGTGCCGCTCGACTACGCCGAGCCCGGCGGCCGGCAGATCACCCTGGCGCTGACCCGGGCCCGGCACACCGCGCCCGACGACCAGTACCAGGGCGTGGTGCTGCTCAACCGCGGCCAGTGGCCGGGCCAGTTCGGGCGGGACCTGCCCACCCGCTTCGCCACTGGCACCTCCGGCCTGCCGACCGGCACCGGCGCCCAGTACGACTGGATCGGCTTCGACCCGCGGGGCACCGGCGCCAGCGAGCCGATGGTCACCTGCGACCCGGCCTACCTGTGGCCGGGTCAGGCCCGGCCGGACTACGTGCCGCGCACGGCCGCCGAGATGAGCACCTGGGTGGACCGGGCCCGCAGCTTCGCCCGCAGCTGCGGCGACGCCTACGGCGACGTGCTGCCGTACCTCGGCACCAAGGACGCCGCCCGGGACCTCGACAGCATCCGGCAGGCGCTCGGCCAGCAGCGGATCAGCTACTTCGGCTACGACTACGGCACCTACCTCGGCGCGGTCTACGCCTCCATGTTCCCCAGCCGGGTACGGCGGATGGTGCTGGACACCGTGGTCGCGCCGGCCGGCACCTGGTACGCCACGGACCTGGCGCAGAGCGACACCTTCGAGAAGAGCGCCGGCACGTACTTCTCCTGGATCGCCGCCCATGACGCCACCTACCACCTGGGCACCACCGAGGCCGCCGTCGAGGCCCGCTACTACCAGGGCATGGACGCGGTGCGCCGAGCGCCGATCAGCGGGCAGATCGGCCCGTCGGAGTACTCCGACATCTTCCTCGTCAGCCTCTACCGCCGCTCCTCCTGGGCCGCGAACGCCAAGGCGCTCGCCGACTGGGTGCTGCGCGCGGACCCGGCCGGGCTCCAGGCGGGCTTCGGCGTGCCGGGCACCCCGACGCAGAACAAGCAGGCCATGTACAGCGCGGTGCAGTGCGTCGACACGCCCTGGCCGCACGACTGGAAGCGCTGGCAGCAGGACTACGCGGCGCGGTACGCCGCCGGCGACCACATGATGACCTGGTCCGACGCCTGGTACAACGCGCCCTGCGCCTTCTGGCCGGTGCCGGCCGCGACACCGCAGCGGATCGGCAGCGGCGCGGACGTGCTGCTGCTCCAGGGCGACGACGTCGGCAGTTCCCCGCTGTCGGGCGCCCTGCGGATGCAGCGCGAGTTCCCCGACTCCCGGCTGGTGGTGGAGCACGGCGGCTTCGAACACGAGACGTCCATGTCCCGCAACGCCAACGCCTGTATGAACGCGTACGTCAGCGCCTTCTTCAAGGACGGCAGCCGCCCGGCGGCCGGCCCGGGCGCCGACGCGACCTGCGCGGCCAATCCGGCACCGGCGCCGCCCGCCGAAAGCTGACACCGGCTTTCACGAAGTGCCGCGACGAGGCGTCAACCGCGGAAATTCCGCGGTTGAACGCCTTTTCGCACGCGGTGTATCCGCCGCTTTTTCGCAAGGCTCCGCCGGCGTTTTCGCGCACCGCCTCTTCTCATTGCGAGCGCGCCCGGCGGCATGCAATTCTGAGCCGATGACTCACCACCCGCCCTATGTTGGAGGGCCCTCGTGGAAACTGGCGTGATCATTGTCGGGGCCGGCCCGGTCGGCCTGTTACTGGCGGGCGAACTCCGTCTGGGCGGCGTGGAGGTGGCCGTCTACGAAAAGCTCTCCGCCCGGTCCGGGGAATCCCGCGCGCTCGGTTTCAACCGGCGGGCCGCGGAATCCCTGGCGCAGCGCGGCCTGCTGTCCCGGCTGGCGCCCTTCCGCTGGGGCCCGATGGGGCACTTCGGCGGGGTGCGTTTCGACCTCGGCATTCTCGACGAGGACCACAGCGGGGTGCTGGGCCTTTCGCAGGCCCGCACCGAGGAAATGCTGGAGGGCCGGCTCGCCGAACTCGGCGTCCCGGTGCGGCGCGGCCACGAGGTGACCGGGCTGCGCGAGACGGCCGACGGCGTGACCGTGTCGTTCGCGGGGCCGGACGGCCCCGGCGAGGCGGCCGCCGCCTACGTGGTCGGCTGCGACGGCCCGCACAGCGCGGTCCGTGCGGCGGCGGGCATCACCGTGACCGGGCGGGCGGCGACACGGGGCATGTACACCGCGGAGATCAGCGGCGTCACGCTGCGCCCGCGGCCGATCGGCGAGCGGCTGCCGGGCGGGAACATGGTGGTGTGCACGCCGCTGGGCGAGGGCCGCTACCGCGTCGTGGTCCATGACCGGACCCTGCCGCCCGACCCCGACCCCGGCACCCTGACCTTCGAGCGGGTCGCCGACGCGTGGCAGCGGCTGACCGGCGAGTCGATCCACGGCGCGCGGCCGCTGTGGCTGTGGGCCTGCGGCAATGCGGCCGGGCTCGCCGACCGGTACCGGCAGGGCCGGGTGCTGCTGGCCGGCGACGCCGCGCACGCGATGCCGCCGCTGGCCGCGTGGGGGCTGAGCGCCGGTCTCCAGGACGCGGCGAACCTCGGCTGGAAGCTGGCGCTGGTGCTGGCCGGGCGGGCCCCGGACGGGCTGCTGGAGACGTACCACGCCGAACGCCACCCGGTCGGCGCGGCGCTGGTGCGCAACGCGCAGGCGGCGTCGATGCTGTACCTGGGCGACGACGCCATGGACCCGGTCCGCGAGGTGCTGGGCGAGCTGGTGGCGCACAAGGACGCGGCCGGGCAACTGGCCGGCGTCGTCAGCGGTTTGGGCATCCGGTATCCGATGGGCCCGGGCGAGCACCCGCTGCTCGGCCTGCGCATGCCCCCCGACCAGGAGATCCGCCGCACCGACGGCACCACCGCACGCGTCGCCGACCTCCTCCACCCCGCCCGCGGCATCCTCCTCATCACCGGCGACGACGCGACCGCCACCAAGACTGCCCGCACCGCCGACGCCTGGAGCGACCACGTCC